>JBKJKU010000112.1:0-4903 GCA_046597355.1 Aquabacterium sp. | reverse complement strand
CGAGCCCGAAGCCGGCCGCAGTGACGCCCGCGCAGAAGCCCCCCGCCGCGCCGCGCCGCCCCCGCGTGCCGCAGCACCTGCGCCCGCCCCGCGCCCGGCGCCCAAGTCGAGCACCGGCTTCGACGACATGGACGACGACATTCCGTTTTAAAAAGCACCCTGCTCAACCGGGCAAACAAGGCCCGCAGGCCACTGGACTGCGGGCCTTTGCGCTGATCGGCGGCATCTGCAAGACCTACCGGCGCGGCGTATCTGGCCGGGTCAGCTGCGCTTTTGGCAACGTTGGTTTATTTGCCTTGGGCGCACGGCAAGCCGCCAAACCAGGCGGCCGCGTCAGGCGAGCCTCTGGGGAAGCTTGTACTCAACCTTTGATTCCTTGATGGACACATAGCCCAAGGCAACCAAACCCTCAAGTACTGTTTGAGCCAGCTCGGGCGGCTGGCCGTGGCTGACCAGTGTTGCCTTGATGGTGTTCAGCAGCCGATCTGGTTTGCCTGGCCTGGAGTTGCCACGCCGTCGGAGATCTTCAAGCACCGCCTCACGCGACTCGCTCGGCGCCGGCTTCAGGGGCGGCTTCAAGGCCGGCTTCAGCGGCGACTTCAGGGTCGGCTTCAGGGCCGGATCTGCGACCTCCGGTTTCAGTGTCTGCACAGCAGCAGGCTGGGCCGACCGGGGGCACCTGAAATCACCCTTCTGGTTCAGCGCGATCTGAATCTTCTCCTTCAGCGAGATCCGGCCGAACAGTGAATTGAGCGTCTTGCAGCACACCACGCAGTTTTCGTCGTTGTCCGATCCACCGTGGGTTTGGGCGACAAGGTGCTCGACGCTTGCGTCCGCTTTGGCCAGATGGCCTTTGCAGAAAAAGCAAGCGCCGCCCTGAACGAACAGCAGCCGGTCAATAGGTTTGGTGGGCATGGCGAGGCGAAGATATCACCTCCCGGCCCTGGCCCTGCGCTAGTGCAGCAGCCCGGTCCCACGCGCACCGGGCCCACCGCCCGCAAGGCTGCCCGCCAGGTTGCCCGCTGATGCTGGGCCAAAATGGCGCAGTCGATTTGCGTGATGGCGCGCTGACCGATGCCCTCCACCGATGCACTGCCAACCGGCATACCGCCACCGGCCGCTGCAAAACCAGGGCGGGCGGGTGCCGGTGCCCCAAACCCCAGGCCTCGCGGTTGAACTCGACAGCGCCGCGGTTGAACCCGCCCAACCGCTCTACCTGCAGCATGGCCTGACCGAACGCGACGACGCCGTAGCGATGCAGTACCTGAGCCCCGGCTCAACCGTTGACCCGCCAGCTGACCGCGCTGGCAAGATCGCGTTTCCCCACCCACCGACCCACCCACCGATCCACCCACCCCAGGAGCCCTCCCCATGCGACTTCGCTGCATGTGCCTTGTCATCCACGCCCCCACCGACCTGCGCCTCGACGAGCAGGACGCCGGCGATATCGGCCCCGGGCAGGTGCTGGTGCGGGTGGGTTTTGGTGGCATTTGCGGGTCTGACCTGCACTACTTTCACCACGGCGGGTTCGGCGCGGTGCGGATCCAGCAGCCGATGGTGCTGGGCCATGAGGTGGCCGGCACGGTGGCGGCGGTGGCCGACGGTGTCACCCGCGTCAAGGTGGGCGACCGGGTGGCCGTCAACCCCAGCCGGCCCTGCGGGCTCTGCAAGTTCTGCCTCGAAGGCCTGCCCAACCAGTGCCTGGAGATGCGGTTTTATGGCAGCGCCATGCGCATGCCGCATGTGCAGGGCGCCTTCCGCGACGCGCTGGTCTGCGACGCCAGCCAGTGCCACCTGATCGCGCCCGGCATCCCGCTCGAACAAGCCGCGCTGGCCGAGCCGTTTTCGGTCGGGCTGCACGGTGTGTCACGCGCCGGCTCGCTGCTGGGCAAGCGGGTGCTGGTGTCGGGCTGCGGCCCGATCGGCGCGCTGGCGGTGGCCGCGGCCCGGGTGCACGGCGCCGCCGAGATCGTGGTCACCGATGTGGTGGACGAGCCCCTGGCCGTGGCACGGGCCCTGGGCGCCAGCCTGACGATCAACGCGGCCACCGACACCGGCTGGGTGCAGCGCTACGCGGCCGAGAAGGGCACGTTCGATGTGATGCTGGAGTGCTCGGGCAACCAGCGTGCACTGCGCGATGGGCTGGAGGTGATGCGGCCGCGCGGCATCGTCGTGCAACTCGGCCTGGGCGGCGATGTCAGCATCCCGCAGAACCTGGTGGTGTCCAAGGAGCTGTCGATCTGCGGGTCGTTCCGGTTCCATGCCGAATTTGCGCTGGCGGTGCGGCTGATCAACGAACGCCGGGTCGATTTGTCGCCGGTGATCACCCGCGCGTTCCCGATGGCCGAGGCGCGCGAGGCGTTTGAGCTGGCCAGCGACCGCAAACGCGCGATGAAGGTGCTGATCGATTTTTCACAGCCCGACCTGGCGCAGCCCGCCTGACGCGTGGGTCCAGCGCCCGGCGCGCGCCCTTTACCAGGGCAGGCGCTGGCCGTCGTAGGCCACAAACGAGCCGCTGTCGGCCGGGCCCAGCGCGTCCAGCGCTTGCAGCATCTCGGCCGCCGCCAGATCCGGCGCACGGCCGATCTGCTCGCCCTTGAACGGCCGCGACAGCCCGGACGCCACGGTGCCCGGATGCAGCGCCACCAGCACCGACTGCGGCTGGCTGCGGCGCAACTCGATCGCGGCGGTCTTGACCAGCATGTTCAGCGCCGCCTTGGACGCCCGGTAGCTGTACCAGCCGCCGAGCCGGTTGTCAGCGATGCTGCCGACCTTGGCCGACAGCACCGCCAGCACCGCGCGCTGCCGGTCCAGCAACGGGCTGAAATGCCGCAGCACCAGCGCCGGCCCGAAGGTGTTGGCGCGGAAGGTGGCCTCGAGTTGGGCATAGCCCAGGTCGCCGAGCTTTTTCTCGGGCATCCGGCCGTCGCTGTGCAACACCCCGGCGGCGTTGACGATCAGGTGAAACGGGCCTTGCGGCGCCAGCCCGGCGGCGGCCTGGCCCACGCTGGCTTCGTTGTCGAAGTCAACCGCCGGCTGCGATTGCCGGTGCAGGCCCAGCGCCAACGCACACCGCCCGTCGGCAGCCAGGTGTTGCAGCAGGGCCGCACCGATGGCACCGGACGCGCCGATCACCAGCGCGCGGTAGCCGTCCGGCATCGAGGGCAGTGTCATACCCAACCCTGGCGCCAATGGCTGTCGTCGCGCAGGTCGCGCCAGGCGATGCGCTGGCGGCGCTTGGAATGCACCGCCTCGATCTCGACCCAATCAATGCGCGTGACCGGCGGCTCGGGCTGCACCACCAGCGCCACCAGAAAGTGCTTGTCGCGGCCGGCGGGCACAACGGCCGTCCACTTCGACAGCAGCAGCTTTTTGGGGTGCACGGCGTTCATGCCAGCCCCGGCCACAGCACGGTCACTTGACGCTCACTTGACGCTCACTTGACGGTCACGCGGATGGTCTGGCTCATCGGCTTGCCGTAGCTCTGGTGCGCGCCGTTGGCAAACTGCGCGGTCAGGCTGTAGCTGCCCGGCGGCAGGGTGAGCTCGGTCTCGGTCTGGCCCTTGCCAAAGTGCAGGCTGCGCTCGGTGAACGGCACCGACTGGCCGGTGGGCACCGCCTCACCATTGATCACCAGGTGGTGGTGGCCGCTGTTGGGCTTGATGTCGCCAGCCGGCTCAACTGCCATGCCCTTGACGCCAAACCTCACCTTGAACGGGCTGCTGACGGTGGCGCCATTGGCCGGCTCTACCAGCGACACGGATTGCGCGGGCTCGGACATCGCAGCGCAGCCCGCCAGGGTCAGTGCGGCCAATGCCGCTGCGGCGGCCAGGGAGATATTGCGCAATCGGGTGACGGTCATGACAGGCTGTCCTTGAGGGGGTTGGGGCAGGGTTGAGGCGCGGTTGGGGCGCGGTCAGGGGGGTGAGGCCGGGGTTTTGGCAGCGCGACGACCGCTGCTACCGGCAGGGCGCGAGCATCGCATTTTTTGGCTGCCCTTGCGGCGCTGCGGTTGCTTGCGCGCGGGGCGTCGGGCAAGGCGGTTCGGGCGTGGCGGTTCGGGCGTGGGCGGGCCGTCACGGTGCCGTCATGCCGCCCCGCGCCACCCAGTCCACCAGTGCGTCCAGCGCCGGCCGGGCGGCGGCGGCCTGCTCATGGTTGAGCATCGCCGCCAGCGCCCACCAGCGGCCCTGCGCGTCGGGCACATAGCCGGCCAGCGCCACCACGCCCTTGATCGACCCGGTCTTCAGGCGCGCCCGGCCTGCTGCCGGGCTGGTTTTCAGGCGGTTGCGCATTGAGCCGTCCACCCCCGCCACCGGCAGGCTCATCAGCAGCTCGGGCGCCCAGCGCCCGCCGTGCGCTGCCTGCAGCATCAGCGCCAACTGGCGCGGGCTGATGCGGTCCATGCGTGACAGGCCCGAGCCGTTGTCCACCACCAGCCCGGCGCTGGGGATCTGGTGCTCGGCCAGCCAATCGGTCACCGCGCGGGCGGCCAGGTCGGCGGTGGCGGCGGCGGGCTCGTCGGCCATCGCCGCCAGGCCCAGCGACAAATACAGCAGCCGGGCGCTGGGGTTGTCGGACTGCTTGTTGGTCATGCGCAGCACCTCACCCCAGGGCCGGGCCAGCCGGCGCGCCAGCAAGCGCAGGCCGGGCGGCAGCGCGCCGGGCGTGTCGGCCCAGGCCACACCGGGCGCCATCCAGCCGGGCGGGGCGAGCGCGCTGGGCGGGGGCGCGGACACCGGCGGCAGTGGCACCATCGACAACGGCGGCTGCGGCTGCGGCTGCGGTTGCGGCTGCGGTTGCGGTTGCGGTTGCGGTTGCGGTTGCGGTTGCGGTTGCGGTTGCGGTTGCGGTTGCGGTTGCGGTTGCGGTTGCGGCGGTTGTGTCACCCCCCTGCGCGCCG
>JBKJKU010000066.1:0-9206 GCA_046597355.1 Aquabacterium sp. | reverse complement strand
CATCGGCCTGGTGCCGGTGGACAACCGCTGGGGCACCACGGCGGCGCTGATCCAGGCGGCCGACACCTCGTGTTATGCCGCCAAGGAGGCCGGCCGCAACCGGGTGCATGCCTGGTTTGACACCGACCAGGCGATGCGCGTGCGCCACGGCGAGATGCAGTGGGCGGCGCGGCTGGAGCAGGCCCTGGACGAGAACCGTTTTGCGCTGTATGCCCAGCGCATCCAGGCACTGGACGCCAACAGTCACGGCCTGCATGCCGAGGTGCTGCTGCGCATGATCGACAGCGACGGCAGCGTGGTGCAGCCCAGCGCTTTTTTGCCAGCCGCAGAGCGGTTTCACTTTGCCACGCGCATCGACCGGTGGGTGCTGCGCCGGGGCATCGACACGCTGCGCACACTGGCCGATCTGTCGGCCATCGACACCTTGTGCATCAACCTGTCGGGCCAGTCGATCGGTGACCGTGCGTTTCACCGGCAGGCCATCGACATCCTGAAAGAAGCCGGCGCCGAGGTCTGCCGGCGGCTTTGCCTGGAGATCACCGAAACCGCGGCCGTCACCAACATGGCCGACGCCAGTGTGTTCATCGAGCAGGTGCGCGCCCTGGGCGTGCGGATTGCGCTGGACGATTTTGGCGCCGGGGCGTCGTCGTTCGGTTACCTCAAGAGCCTGAGCGTGGACCTGATCAAGATCGACGGCCAGTTCATCCGCGACCTGCTCGACGACCCACTGGACGACGCCGCCGTGCGCTGCTTTGTCGACGTGGCGCGCGTGGTGGGTGTCAAGACGGTGGCCGAGTTTGTCGACCGCACCGAGGTGCTGGACCGGGTGCGCGAGATCGGCATCGATTTTGCGCAGGGTTACCTGCTGCACCGGCCCGAGCCGATCGAGGCGGTGTTGGGCCTGCAGCCGGCCAGTTTGCGCCCGGCTGACGCGCACACTGCCTGAGCGCCGGGCAAGCCTGCGGCGCAGGCCGGCGCGTGCCCAATGTCGCCGCCGGGCAAGCCCTCAGGCGGTGTCGGCCAGCGCCAGCTGCCGCGCGCTGACAAAGTGCCGCGGCGCGCCGCTCAGCGGGTCGGTGAAGCGGATCTCGCGCGCCAGCAGTTGCAGCGGGTGGCTGTAGTCTGGCGGTGCGTCGGCCGCGGGCTCGGGCCACAGCCGCGGGTAGATGCGGTCGCCCACGATCGGCAGCCCCAGCGCGTTGAGTTGCGCGCGCAACTGGTGGCGGCGGCCGGTGAGCGGTGTCAGCTTGTAATGCGCAAGGTCATGCGCCGATTCGTGCTTCAAGTCCTGTTCCAGCCCGCACTCCGGCCCGTACTCCAGCCTGTAGTCCAGCCCGTACGCCGGCCCGTACGCCAACCCATGGGCCGGCGCACTTTGCGCGGGCCGGCGGCCCAGCCGCCGCAGCAACTCGACCTGCGTGCTGACGTTGGGCTCGCCGTCGACCACCTGCACCGGCAGGTGGCTGGCTCCGGGCGTGTCCTGCAGCCGGTGGTGCGCGGCAAGCGGCAGCAAAAGGCCGTCGCGCCAGGGTGCCACGGCCTCGTAGGTCTTGTGCATGCGCTGCTCGCGCATCAGCGCGTGGTAGGCGTTGCGGGTGGCCGGCTGCGCGCTGAACAGCAGCACCCCGGCGGTCTCGCGGTCCAGCCGGTGCAGGGCCATCAGGTCGTCGTTGCCGAGCAGGCGCCGCAGCCGCACCAGCACTGTTTCCTGCAGGTAGCGGCCGCCCGGTATCGACGCCAGGAAGTGCGGTTTGTCGACCACCACCAGGTGCGCGTCCTGGTGCAGCACCACCAGCTCGAAAGGCACCTGGGGTTCGGGCGGCAACCAGCGCCAGTACCAGAGCACCTGGCCCGGTACACACGGTGCATCGGCGGCCAGCGCACGGCCCTCTGCGTCGACCACATCGCCCTGGGCCAGCCGCGCCTGCCAGTCGATGCCTGACCGCAGCCGCGCGCCCAGGTAGGCGGCCAGCGTGCACGCCGGCCCGGGCGCCACTGCCAGGCGGCTGGGGCTGACGCCGTCGCGCGCGGGCGGTGTCCAGGCCGCGCCGGGCGGCACGGTCATGCCCAGGCCTGTTGCAGCAGCGCTTCGAGTTCTACCGCGTCGCGGATCGGCCGCGGGTTGCTGTGCACCCAGGGGTTGGCCATGCCTTTTTGCGCAATCAGCGCCAGGCGGCTGGGGTCGATGCCGAGCTGGCTGATGCGGGTCGGCAGGCCCAGGCCGGCGATCAGCGCCTCGACCTGGTCGGCAGCGGGCAGGTCTGGCGCGCCCAGCGCAGCAGCGATCTCGGCCATTTGCGGCGCGCAGACGCGGGCGTTGTAGCGCATCACCGTGGGCAGCAGCACACAGGACGTGATGCCGTGCGGCACCCCGGCGTCGGCGCCCAGCGCATGGCCCAGGCCGTGGCTGGCGCCGTACTCGGTGCGGCGGATGCTGGTGGCGGCCAGCCAGGCGCCCATCTGGCCGTCGAGCCGGGCGTCCAGGTCGGCTGGGTCGCTGGCGTAGCGGGTCAGTGACCGGGCCAGCAGCAGCAGCGCCCGCACGCTGGTGGCGTCGATCAGCGGCTGGGCGTTGACCGAGCACAGGGCCTCTACCGCATGGTCCACCGCCCGGATGCCGGTGGACAGCCACAGCCGGTCGGGCGTGTGCACGGTGATCGCCGGGTCCAGGATCACCGCTGCGGCGCCGATGAAGGCGCCGGTGTAGCCGTGTTTGGTGCCAAAGCGGGTGTCGGTGGCGCCGCCCAGGTCGCTGAACTCGGCACCCGACAGCGTGGTGGGCACCGCAATCTGCCGACACGGCGGCCGGCCGGGCTGGGGCACCACCCGGCTGCCGTCGGGCGCCACCCGCATGTGCCAGTCGTCCAGTTGCTCGGGCCGGGTCAGGCCCTCGGCCAGCGCCACCAGCGCCACCTTCACCGTGTCGATCACCGTGCCGCCGCCGATGCTGACCACCAGGTCGGCCCGCGCCGCACGCAGCGCGTCCGCCAGCGCGATCACGCTGTCGCGCGGCGTGTGCTCGATACAGTCGTCGAACAGGCCCACCACCTGCGGCTGGATCCGCGCCAGCGCCTGGCCGACGGCGTCGGTCTTGCGGTTCAAGGACTTGCTGGTGACCACGAAGATGCGCTGCGCAGCGCGCTGGCGGGCCTCGGTCAGCAGCGCCTCGGCGGCCGGGCTGCCAAAGTGCACGCGGTCGAGTTCAAGGCAGTTGAAGACGCCGGTTTTCATGGGGCATGGCTCCTGGAATGGGGAACAGGGAGGGTACCGCGCTGCTTGCGCGCCCCCGGATTGGCGCACAGACGGCCTGCCGGCCGCGCAGGGGTTGCTGCGGACAGCGCAGACCTGCTGGCCGACGGGCGATGAGCGACACCTCGGCCCGGCCTAAACTGCCGGGCTGCGGCGGGCAAGCCCGCTGACCGATGTCTCCCGCGCTGCACGGCGCACCCCTCACTGCTGCGACCCTCCCGATGCTGAGCTGGTTTTTCAAGAAATGGAAGGCGCCTGCCGCGCCGGTTGTTGCCCCCGTCACACCGTCGGCGGTGCAGGCCCAGGCCCAGCAGACAGCGCTGGCCAAGGCCGAGGCCCGTAGCCGCCAGGACGACACCGAGCGTGCCGCCTGGCAGCCGCGGCTGCAGGCGGCGATCGGCGATGACGCCGCGCTGCTGGCGGTGGCGCAGGCCGCGCCCGGGCTGGACATCAAGCTGGCCGCGGTGCAGGCGATGGCGGGCGAGCCCACGCTGCGCCAGGCCGAGCGTGCGTTTCGCGGCCACGACCGGCGGGTGCACCGGTTGGCCAAGCAGCGGCTGGAGGCCGCGGTGGCCCGCCGCACCACCCAGGCCCGGGTGCAGGCGCTGACCGACAGCGCCGCCGCGCTGGTCGGGCAGACTGACGTGCCGCTCAACCACCTGGTGGCGCTGGACCGCGACTGGCGGGCGCTGGACGCCACCTGGATCGAGGCGCCGCAACAGGCTCACTTCAACGCGCTGCGCGAGCGTATCGACAGCGGGCTGCGTGAGCAGTCCGACCAGCAACAGCGCGGGCAGCGCTGGCTGGCCGACGCCGCGGTGGCGCTGGCCGACCTGCGCCAGGCCTGCACCCAGGCGGCGGCCGGTGGCGACGACAACCCCGGCGCCGGTTTGGCAAGCGCCCGCGCGGCTGCCGAGGCACTGCAGCTGGGCTGCCCGGCCACACCGGCCGCGGCGGCGTTGAACCTGTCCCTGGCCAGCGCGTTGCAAGCGGCGGCAGCGGTACAGGCGCGGCTGGACCTGCTGGCGGCGCTGGCGCAGGCGCTGGTGGCGCAGGCGGCGGTGGCTGCGGTTGGGGTGGCACCGGCCGGGGCGGCACAGGCGGCTGCACCGGCGTCCGACGCGCCGGCCTTTGATGCGCTGGCGTCCGACGCACCGGTTTCTGGCGCGACCAGCGGTGCGCCCGCCCATGACGCATCGGTTTCTGACGTGACCAGCGGTGTGCCCGCCCATGACGCACCGGTTTCTGGCGTGACCAGCGGTGCGTCCGCCCATGACGCACCGGTCTCTGACGCGACCAGCGGTGTGCCCGCCCATGACGCACCGGTTTCTGACGTGACCGGCGGTGTGCCCGCCCATGACACCGTGATCGCCGACGCCGCTGCGCCGGTGGCGCTCAGCCTGACCGAGCGCTGGCAGGGGTTGCCCGCGCTGGCGGACGCGGCGTTGGCCGAGCCGCTGGCGTTGCGCTTTGCGCAAGCGCAGCGGGCGCTGTCGCCGGCCTTGCCCGCTGGCGCGCCAGCCCGGCGCCAACCCGACACCCGCACTGACACCCGCACGGACACCCGCACTGACACCCGCACTGACACCCGCACTGACACCCGCACCGACGCCCGCGCCACCACCCGTCCCGCCCGGTCACCCAGACCGGCACCGCAAGCCCCGAGCGCCGACCAGGCTGCGCATCTGGACGGCCTGCTGACCCAGGCCGAGGCGAGCGCGGCTGACGGCCAGCTCGCCGCGCTGCAACAGCAGCTGCAGGCGATTGACGCGGTGTTGGCCGCGCCGCCCGGTGTGACGCTCAACCTGCCCGCGGCGGACGGCCTGCGCGGCCGCTACCAGGCGCTGCTGGACGAGCGCAGCCGGCTCAAAGACTGGCAGCACTGGGGTGGTGGCCGCGTGCGCGAGGACCTGGTGGCTGAAGCCGAGGCGCTGGCCCGGATCACGCTGGCCGCCCTGCCTATCGCTGCCCCTGCCCCTGCCGCTGCCGCTGCGCCTTCCCCTGTCGCTGCCCCTGCCCCTGCCCCTCGCCGTACCCCTTCGGTAACGGCGGCACCGACAAACGCTGAAACCCCGGCCGAGCCTGTTGAGCCCACCGATCCCACCGAGCCCACCGATCCCACCGAGCCCACCGAGTCCACCGAGCCCACCGAGCCCACCGATCCCACAGCGCCCGCAGCGCCTGCCGAAGCGCCCGCGCCGCCCGCCGACGCCGACGCCGTCGATGCCGATGTCGATGTCGGGGCCGCGGCCGGTGTCGCTGCGCCGGCCGACCCCAGCGCCGCAACGCTACCGGTGGCACCGGCGGTCGCTGCCCGGCCCGCCGGGCCATCGCCCGGCGCTCGGCCCGCGCTCAGCTTGAACCTCAAGACCCACGGTGACGCGATCCAGGCGCTGCGCAGCCGCTGGCGCGAACTGGACCGTCTGGGTGCCGCGGCCAGCCCCGCGTTGTGGGCGGCTTTTGATGGCGCGCTGCACCAGGCCTACCAGCCGCTGGCAGCCCGGCAAGCGGCTGTGAAGTTGGCCCGCCAGGACAACCTGGCCGCCCGCGAGGCCTTGTTGGACAGCCTTGAAGCCTTGCCCGGGCAGCCCGCTGGTGGCGCCGGCGACGACGCTGGTGCCGTCTGGAAGGCGCAACTGCGTGCGTTGGACCGGTTCCAGGCCGCCTGGCGCCCGCTCGGCCCGGTCGAGCACACGGTGCCCGCTGCGGCACGCGACGCGCTGCTGCAGCGCCACCGCCGCGCCGTCGAGCGTATCGAGCAACCGCTGCAGCAGGCCCGCCTTGCCGCCGCCGCCCTGCGTGAGCAGCTGATCGAGCGCGCCGAGTCGCTGGTCGGCACACCCGACCGGGGGCCCGCCCCCGATGCACCGCAACAGGTGCGCGCCCTGCAGGCCGATTGGCAGCAGCACGCCCGCACGCTGCCGCTGGCGCGTGGGGCAGAAAACGCGCTGTGGTCGCGTTTCAAGGCCGCCACCGATGCGGTGTTCCAGCAGCGCGACGCCGCCTTTGGCGCACGCGACGCCGAACTGGGCGCCAACCTGGCGGCGCGCCAGGCGCTGCTGCAACGCCTGACCGACCTGGGCGCACCGGCCGCCCGGACGGCCAGCGCGCCCGACCCCACCGCCCAGGGTGATGCGCCCGGCGACGCCCGGCCCGCCGCCATCGATATCGAGCGCACGCTGGCCGAGGTTGACCGCGCCTGGCGTCAAGACGCCGAGCTGCCGCGTGGCGCTGCCGCCGGGCTGGACGCGCGCTACCGCGAGGCCCGCGCCGCCGCCCAGCGCCAGTTGGCCGATGCCGGCCGCGCCCGCTGGCAGGCGTGCTGCGATGGCCTGGCCGCGCGCTGGCAGCTGTGCGAATGGCGTGAGGCCAGTGCGTCCAACACAGCCGCTGATGGGGTGACGCCTGCAGACCTGGCCCAGCGCTGGGCCGCGTTGCCGGCCTGGCCGGGCGCCTGTTATGACGCGCTGGCCCGGCGCTGGTCGGCACCGCTGGGCGCCACCGCCGCAGCTGCGGAGGCCGGCTTCGACGACACGCTGCTGCAGCTGGAGTTGGCGCTGGACCTGCCGGCCCAGCCCGAGCAGCAAGCCGCCCGCCAAAGGCTCAAGCTGCTGGCGCTGAAAAACGCGCTGGAGGGCCGCGCTGCAACGGCTGCCGCACCGTTCAGCCCCGTGCCGGGGCTGGCATCGGCGCTGGGTCAGTCGGGGCTGAACGCCGCACAGCGCCAGCGCCTGCAGGCCTTGCTGGCCGCGCTGCGCCAGGCGCCGGCCGGCGCGCTGGGTCTGGCCATGCCGCGCCGCAGCGCCGACGGCTAGCGCGGCGGGATCGCCCGCCGGCATGGCCCGACGGGATCGCCCGACGGCATGGCCCGACGGGATCGCCCGACGGCATGGCCTGTCGGGATCGCCGGTTCGACCGGCCCGGTCCGCCGATCAGGCGGCGGCGCGTGTGCCGTCGGCCGCGCCGCCCGCCCGCCATTGCGCCATCAACCGCGCCCACTTGGGACGCGCTGCGGCCAGGTGACGCGCCTTGACATGGCCGTAACCGCGGATGTCCTCGGGGATGGCTGCGATCTCGACCGCCGCGGCCAGGTTGCCGGCGTTCAGCGTGGTCAGCAGCTCGCTGATGCTGGCCTGGTAGTCGGTGATCAAGGCGCGCTCGCTGCGCCGCTCCTCGGTCTTGCCAAAGACGTCGAACGCACCGCCGCGCAGGCCCTTCAACTTGGCCAGCACGCCAAATGCGGTGCGTATCCACGGCCCGAACGCCTGCTTGACCAACTCGCCCTTGTCGTTGGTCTTGGCGATCAACGGTGGCGCGAGGTGGTGGACGATCTTGTAATCCTTGCCCTGCTCACCGTCGAACATCGCCGTGATCTTGTCGGTGAAGGCCTTGTCGGTGTGCAGCCGGGCCACCTCGTACTCGTCCTTGTAGGCCATCAGCTTGAACAAATAGCGCGCCACCGCCTCACTCAGGCGGGTGCTCTTGAGCGGCGCTTCGGCTTGGCGCACGCCGGCCACGAAGTCGGCATAACGCTGGGCGTAGGCGGCGTCCTGGTAGTCGGTCAAAAACGCAATCCGCTTGGCCACCATCTCGTCGACCGACGGCTTCTTGACAAAGTTGATCACCTGCGCGGCCTTGAACAGCGCTTGCACCGCGCCCAGGTCGTGCGCGCAACGCCGGCCCCATTCAAACGCCGCCTTGTTGTTGTCGATCTGCGTGCCGTTCAACTCAAACGCCCGGTGCAGCGCGGCCTGGCCCAGTGGCACCTGGCCTTTTTGCCAGGCATAACCCAGCAGCAGCGGGTTGGCATAAATCGCGTCGCCCACCAGTTGCAGCGCCACCTCTTCGGCATCGAACAGGCCCAGGTGCTCGCGGCCCACGGTGTCGGTCAGGGCGGCCTCGCAGCCGGCGGTGGGCGCTTGCCAGTCGGGGTTGGTGACAAAGGCCGCCGTGGGCGTGGCGTGGGAGTTGAGCGCGACGAAAGTCGTGCCATGCTGCATCAGCGCCAGCGTGCCCTTGCCAGCGGCAACGATGCCGTCGCAGGCGATCACCAGGTCGGCCTTGGCGGTATCGACCTTGGTCGTGAAGATCGCCTCGGGCCGGGCCGCGATCTGGATATGGCTCCAGGTGGCGCCGCCTTTTTGCGCCAGCCCGGCGGAGTCCTGCGTCACCACGCCCTTGCCTTCCAGGTGCGCGGCCATGCCCAGCAGCTGGCCGATGGTGATCACGCCAGTGCCGCCGACACCGGCCACCACGATGCCCCAGGCCCGGTCGCGGCCGTCGGCATCCAGCGCCACGGGCAAGCGCGGCTGCGGGATAGCGGACAGCGTGAACGGGTCGGCCCGGGTCTCTTTCTTGGGTTTCTTGAGCTGCCCGCCCTCGACCGTGACAAAGCTGGGGCAAAAGCCCTTGGTGCAGCTGTAGTCCTTGTTGCAGCTGTTCTGGTTGATGCGGCGCTTGCGGCCAAATTCGGTCTCGACCGGCTCGACCGACAGGCAGTTGCTCTGCACACTGCAGTCGCCGCAGCCCTCGCAGACCAGGTCGTTGATCACCACCCGTTTGGCCGGGTCCACCAGCTTGCCGCGCTTGCGGCGGCGGCGTTTCTCGGTCGCACAGACCTGGTCATAGATCAGGATGGTGCAGCCCGGCACCTCGCGCAGCTCACGCTGCACTTTGTCCAGGTCGTCGCGGTGGCGCACGGTGACGCCTGGGGCCAGTGCGATCGCGCCGTTGTACTTTTCGGGGTCGTCGGTAACGATGACGATTTGTTTGGCGCCTTCAGCCTCCAGCTCGCGGGTCATCTGCGGCACGGTCAGGATGCCGTCGATCGGCTGGCCGCCCGTCATCGCCACCGCGTCGTTGTAGAGGATCTTGTAGGTGACGTTGACGCCGGCCGCAATGCTTTGCCGCACCGCCAGCGAGCCCGAGTGGTAGTAGGTGCCGTCGCCCAGGTTGGC
>JBKJKU010000255.1:0-8416 GCA_046597355.1 Aquabacterium sp. | reverse complement strand
ACGGTCACCGCGAAAGTCGGCTTCGGTCAGCCGGTGGCGCTGGATCATGGTGCCCATCGCGCCGTCGATGATGACGATGCGCTGCTGCAGCAACGCTGGCAGCGCGGATCCGCGGGTGTAGGCGGGGGCTTGAAAGGCGGTGGCTCGGCTCATGGCGGAATTGTAGAAGCCGGGTGCCTGACCGACGACATCACCGAGGTTTTGACCCGCGGCCGTGACCCAACCCGCGCCAGGGCTTGCAGCCCGGCCCCGTCAGTGCAGCAGCACAGGCTGCTGCGCCAGCAGCGTGAAGCCGGCGATGAAGTCGTCCAGCGCCTCTTCGTCCGGCGCGCCGTTGGCCACCAGCGCCTGCACACCCTGCTGGAACGATTCGGCCACCGCGCCGTGAAGGAAGATCCCCTTTTGCGCAAATTTGTCGACGATCTCGAATCCGCCTTGGCTGCGCGGTGCCTCACCGCTGCCGGCAACGGCGGCCATCTCGAAGGCCACCACGGTAAAACTGTCTGAGTTGTAGAGCGTGTGCATCAGGTTCTCCTTGAGCGCTAGCTGGGGACGGGCGGGCCGGATTCAAGCCAGTCGGTTCAGGCCTCGCGGCAGGTCAGCGCGGCAAGCCGGGCTCGCCGGCCAGCCGCAGCTCGACCACGTCGCCGTTGCGCAGCGACGTGGTGCGCAGCAGCACCGGCCAATGGCCGCGCGTGGCGTCCAGCCACACCTCGGTGCGCTGGCTGTCGTGGCGGTCGGCCGCATCAGGGTCGCGCCGCCAGTGCTGCGCCACCACCCGGCCCACGGCGGTATCGAGCACCGCCTCGCCCTGCGGCACAAAGCGCCACCAGTCGCCCGCGCCCCGGGCGTCCACCACAAACAGCGTGATGGCCGGCAGCGGTGAGACGGCCGCAGCCTGGATCGACGCCAGCTGCGCCCACCAGCTCAAGCGGTCTTGCGCGCCCGGCCACGCCGGGTAGTCGATTTGCGGGCCCGAAAAGCCGATGCGGCCGACGTCGCGCCTGAAGTTGGCGGCCCGCTGGCCGCGCCCGCGCCGCCGGTCAGTGAACCGCTCTGGCGCCAGCCCGGCCGCATCAAACCCACCCTGGCTGAGCTGCTCGAGAAGCGGCTGCGCCCGGCCGCTGCGGGCCTCCAGCGCCAGCACATAGCGTTGACCGTCATGGCGCCAGTCCAGCACGGCCTCACCCGCCTGGCCGTTGAGCTGCAGTGCATAGCGCAGTTGCACGGCTGCGGGCAGGCGGGTGGGGTAGACCGGCGGTGGTGCGGTGCTGTCAGGCGCCGTGCTGTCGGGTGCGGCGGTGTCGGGTACGGCGGTGTCGGGTGTGCGGATGTCGAGTGCTGCGGTGTCGAGGGCGCGGATGTCGGGTGCTGCGGTGTCGGGTGAAGCACGGCCCGGCGCGGCAGCCATGGGGGCCGCAACGCCGGCTACAGGCGCCTGCGCGGCCGGCAGCGGTGTCGCCGCAGCAGCAACCGGCGCCGCCGCCGGTGCTGGCGCAGGCGCCGCAACAAGCCGCCCGGCCGCTGGCGCCGCCAACCCCTGGTCTGGCGCCGGGGCCAGCGGCCGCGCCGCCAGGGTGCGCACCTGTACCGGCCGCAGCGGCAGGGCCTCGCGCCCGCGCCCGGCACCCGGCGGTGGCCGCGGCACCAGGCCGTCCAGCAGCATGCCGTGCAGCAGCAGCACCGCCAGCATCAGGCCAACGCCCACCCGCCAGCGCGTCGGCCGGCGGGTGGGCTCGGGGGGTGTCAAGGGCGGGCGCATCGGACAATGCTGCCACCAAGCCCGCCACTGCCACCGCCCAACGCGGACTGCCATGAAACTCGCCACCTACAAGGACGGCTCGCGCGACGGCCAGCTGGTCGTCGTCTCGCGCGACCTGGCCCTGGCCCACTTTGCCGCGGGCACCGCCACCCGGCTGCAGCAGGTGCTGGATGACTGGAACTTCCTGTCACCCCAGCTCCAGGACCTGTACGTCACGCTCAACCAGGGCCGGGCGCGCCATGCGTTTGCCTTTGAGCCGCGCCAGTGTTTGGCGCCACTGCCCCGGGCCTACCAGTGGGCGGATGGCTCGGCCTACCTCAGCCATTTGGCGCGGCTGCGCCAGGCCCGCGGCGCCGAACTGCCCGCCAGCAGCGCCACCGATCCGCTGATGTACCAGGGCGGCAGCGACAGCTTCTTGGGCCCACGCGACGACGCCTGGTTCGGATCCGACGCCTGGGGCATCGATTTCGAGGCCGAGTTGGCGGTGATCACCGGCGACGTCGAGATGGGGGCCAGCCCGGCCCAGGCGCTGGACGGCGTGCGCCTGCTGATGCTGGCCAACGACTGGAGCTTGCGCAACCTGGTGCCGGCCGAGCTGGCCAAGGGCTTCGGCCTGTTGCAGAGCAAGCCGGCCACCGCCTTCAGCCCGGTGGCCGTGACGCCCGACGAGCTGGGCGCGGCTTGGCAAGGCGGCCGGGTGCACCTGGTGATGCAGTCGGCGATCAACGGCAAGCAAGTCGGCGGGTGCAACGCCGGGCCAGAGATGGCCTTTCACTTCGGCCAGCTCATTGCCCACCTGGCCAAGACCCGTAACGTGCGCGCCGGCTCGGTGGTCGGCTCGGGCACGGTCAGCAACACGGACGCCACCCAAGGCTGGCACTGCATCGCCGAACAACGGGCGATCGAGACCATCGGGTCGGGTGGGCCGCGCACGCCCTACCTGGTGACCGGCGACACGGTGCGGATAGAGATGACAGGCCGGGATGGCCTGAGCGTTTTTGGTGCGATCGAGCAACGCGTGGCCGGGCCGCTGGACTTGGCCGCGCCGCCTGGCGGCCCTGACGGGGCGTAGGCCGTCGCGCCACCGGTCAGGGCAGCACCTGCAGGTGCTGCGCCAGAAAGCGCTCCATACGGCGGGCGAAGTCAAAGCGGTTGTCGGGCCGCAGCCAGCCGTGGCCCTCGTCGGGGTAGACCACCCAGGTCGGCTCTTGGCCGGCGGCCTGCATCGCGCTGCGCAGCTTCTCGCCGTGCTCGATCGGCACCCGCGCGTCTTGCCGGCCATAGGCCAGCAGCAGCGGTGTGCGGATGCGTGCGGCCTGGGCCAGCGGCGAGTTGGCGTTGAGCATCGCCGCGTCGGCCACCGGGTCGCCGATCAGTTGTGGGTAGGCGAACTGGCGCGATTCGTTGTTGATATCGGACACCCAGGACCACTCGAACATCAGCCGGGGTTCCGTCACGCCGACCCAGGCCACGCCGCAGCGGTAGAGCGCGGGATGGCGCACCAGACCCATCAGCGTGGCGTAACCGCCGTAACTGGCGCCGGCAATGCAGACGCGCTTGGGATCGACCCAGCCCTGGCCCACGGCCCACTGCAGCGCATCGGCCACGTCGTCCTGCATCGCCTGGCCCCACTGCTTGAACCCGGCGCGGTACAGCCGGTCGCCGTAGCCGGTGCTGCCCCGGAACTCGGGCTCGATCACCGCGTAACCCCGCGAGGCCAGGAACTGCGCGTTGTCATGCCAGGCCCAGTGACTGCCCCGAACCCAGGGCCCGCCGTGCACCAGCACCACGGCCGGGCGCGGTGTGGGCTTGGCCGACACCTTGGGCCCGGGCGGCAGCGTGACCCAGACCGGGATCTCCAGGCCGTCGCGCGCCTTGAACCGGTAGAAGTCGAGCGGGGCCATGCGGCGCGGCTCGATGTCCTTGCGCACCGCGCCCACACGCTGCCACAGCGCGCCAGCGGCCTGGTAGATCCAGAACTGGCCCGGGTCCCGGTCCGATGTGGACTGCACCAGCAGCACCGCATCGGCGCTGCCGCAGGCCCGGCAACTGATGCGGTTGGTCAAGCCGGGCAGCTTGTCATCGACGATTTTTTGCAGGCGGGTCATGCGCTCGTCGAACCAGACCGTGGTTTCGGCATCGGTCAGCACCCGCACACCCAGGGCACGCACAGTCGACCGGCCCTGCAGGTCGCTGTCATGCACGAGCCCGCCCTGGAAGTCAAAACCCGGCGTGCGTACCAGCGCCTCGGCCTCGGGCTTGCCGGTGGCAAAGTCGAACAGCCTGAGCTCGCTGGTGCGGTCCGCCCCGGCGTTGGCCACAGTGACATAGAGCTTGCCGGCCGCGTCCACCTCGCGCGGCGTGAACTTGCGCGCCAGTGCCGGAAACCGGTCGAGCAAGGCCCAGGTGTCGCTGCCCGGCGCGCGCCAGAACACCGACACCTGGCCGTCGCGGCGCGACTCGCCGACCCGGGGCTCGCCCTGCGGGTCGAACCACCAGCGCGTCACGCCCTCGGGCATGCCCATGGCCAGCGACTGGGTGCGCCCGGTCACGACATTGAGCTTGATCGGCAGCACCGCCTGCAGCTCGCCCGCGCCGTCGCGCCTGAACTTGCCCACCACGACCTCATCGCCGCCGCCCAGGGGCACCGCCAGCAAGCCGTGGTTGGCATCCAGCGGTTCGCGCACCGCCCGGCTGCTGTCGCCCACGACAAAATCCCGGTTGGTGCGCACCAGCAGCCGGGGCCGCGCCCCGTCCAGGCCGACCGACAGCAAGCCCGGGCCCCAGCGCTGGTCAGCGCCACCGGCGTCGAGTTCGATCAGGTTGAACACCAGCCGCTCGTCGTTGACCCAGGCAAAGCTGTGCACATCGGTACTGCCGTAATACGCCACGATCTTGACCGGCGTGCCGCCGGCCAGGTCGAACACCGCCAGCGCCACCCGCCCCGCCTGGTTGACGCTGACCGCCAGACGCTTGCCGGACGGCGACAGCCGGGCGGCGCCAAGGTCGGCGTGGCGGTAGAACATCTCCACCGGCAACAGCGCCGGGCTGTCCGGCGGCGCGGCAGCGGCCACCGTCCGGGCAGCGTCCGCAGCCACCGGCTGGGCGGTGGCCGCGCCCGGCGCCATCGCCATCAGCAGCGCAACGGCGGCCATCCAGCAGCGTCTGCTGCCACCCCGTCCGGCCCCGACGGGACCGTGTCTGACCTGTTTGTGCATGACGTCATCCCTTTCTTGCCGCACGGGCCACGCTGATGGGCGGCCGGCGGCCTGGCGTGGCGCATCCGGCTTGCCAACCCGCGGTCCCGATCACACCACAAGCCAGGACGCACCACCAAAACCCGACGAGACGCCTACGTTGTCAAGATGAAACTGCCGATCGACGGGTTGAACGGCAAGCTGACCGAGCCTGCACCGACGTCCAAAGCCGGCCTTTGACTGAGGCTCAAAAAGGGCCGCCGGCGCGGACTCAAGGGAAGCCTGGGTTGCCGAGATCGAGACGGTGCGCGGCGCCATCGGCAGCGCGTTCAACGGCTACAAGCCACAGTTCTGAGGTTGGGCCTGCGCCCCGCGTCGCCGACCGCAGCAGGTTCGCCACTGGCCAGCGGCGGGTTGGCCGGTGCAGGGGCCGGACGGGTTTCGTGGCATCGTCCGGACATGACGGACTTTCCACGCACGCTCAAGCACATCACTTTCTGGCTGCTGCTCGGCACCGCCGTGTTCCTGGCGCTGCAGGCCTGGCAGACCCGCCAGCGCCAGAGCCTGTTCACCGCCACCGGAGGCGTGGTCGAGCTGCGGCGGGCGCCGGACGGCCATTTCCACTGGCCCGGCCGCGTCAATGGGCTGGCGGTGGAGTTTCTGGTCGACACCGGCGCGACCCGCAGCGCGCTGCCGCAGGCGCTGGCCCAGGCCGCCGGCCTGGTGCCCGAGCGCAGCGTGCAGTCGTCCACCGCCGGCGGCACGGTGCAGGGCTGGACCGGCCGCGCCGACCTGGAGCTGCAAGGCGGCCTGCGCATCAGCCGGCTGCCCCTGACCGTGCTGCCGGCGCTGAGCTCGCCCTTGCTGGGCATGGACGTGCTGGGCAAGCTGTCGTTCAGCCAGGCCGACGGCGTGCTGCGCCTGCGCCCACCGGCGCCGTGAACGGCCCGATGGCGTTGCCGCGGCGGCTGGCCGTGTGCGGATTCATCGCCCAAACCAGGCCGATCGCGTTGACCAGCGTCCGCTGAAAGACCCCTGCCAACGCAAGCGTCGGCTGTCCGCCGGGGCTACCATGCGGCGGACAGCAGCACAGACCCCCAAGGAGACAGCATGAGCGATACGACAGGCGGCTTTGCCAACATGGTGCCCGGCTTCGACTTTCTGCAAAACCTGGTCAAAAGTGCCGGGGCCGCGATGCCCGGCGTGGGCCAGTGGATCGCTCCGACGCTGGACCCGGAAGCGCTGGAGAAGCGTATCGGCGAGCTGCGCACGGTGCAGTTCTGGCTGGAGCAAAACGCCCGCCTGCTGGGCACCACGATCCAGGCGCTGGAGGTGCAGCGCATGACCTTGACCACGCTCAAGACCATGAACGTCTCGCTCGGCGACCTGACCGAATCGCTCAAGATCAAGCTGCCCGAGGCACCACCGCCGGCACCTGCCGCGGCGCCTGTCCCGCCCAGCGCACCGGCCGAGTCCGCCGCTGCCGCGCCGGTCGCGCCACCCGGTGTCATCGACCCGATGCAGTGGTGGGGCGCGCTGACCCAGCAGTTCAGCGAGCTGGCAGCCAACGCGATGAAGGACAGCAACACCGACGCCGCCCGCAGCCTGGCCGGTGCGATGGTCAAGCAGGGCATCGAGGCCGCCGGTGGCGCCCTCAAACAAGCCGCTGCGGTGCCGATGTCTGTCGCCAAGTCCGCCGCAGCGTCCGCGCAAAAGATGACGGGCGCTTCCGCGTCGGCACCCGCCAAGGCCGCCCGGGCACCGGCCCAAAAATCCAAACCCGCATCCCCCCGCAAGTCCCGCTGACGCACCCAGCGCCGCACCCGCCCCACCATGTTCATCACCGGGCACGCCACCCACCCCGACGCCCACATGGCGCTGGCGCTGGCCGCTGCGCAAATCGATGCCCAGCGCGCCACGCACGGGCCTGACTTTGTCGCCACGCTGGGCCTGGTCTACCTGACCGACCGGCTGGTGTCGCAGGCCGATGCGCTGCTGGCCGAGCTGCGGCAGCGCTGGCCCGGCGTGCACTGGGCCGGCAATGTCGGCGTGGGGGTGCTGGCCAGCGGCGTCGAGTACATCGACGAGCCGGCGCTGGTGTTGATGCTGTGCAACCTGCCGGCCCGCAGCTTTCAGCTGTTCAACGGCCGCCAGCCGCTGGCCGCACAGCAGGCCTACAGCGCACTGGTGCATGCCGACCCCGCCACCCACGACCTGGACGAGTTGCTGGTTGAACTGGCGGGCCGCACCCGCAGCGGTTATCTGTTTGGCGGGCTCACCGGCTCGCGCAGCCGGCACCTGCACCTGGCCGACGGCGTGTTCGAGGGAGGCCTGTCGGGCGTGGCTTTTCTGGACGATCCGGCGCCGCTGTCGGTGGGCAACAAAGGGCGCACTGCCAGCCCGCCCCGCCTGATCTCTCGTGTGACCCAGGGCTGCCAGCCACTGGGCCCGGCCCGCCGCATCACAGCAGGCGAGCGCAACCTGGTGCTTGAACTCGACGGCCAGCCCGCGCTGCCGCTGCTGCTGGCCGACCTGGGCATCTCGCTGGACGCACCCAAACCGGCGATGGCCGCGCTGCGCAGCACCCTGGTCGGGCTGACCGACGCCAGCGATGCCGTGCTGTCCCGGGGCGGCCAGTTTGGCACCGACACCCGGGTGCGCCACCTGATCGGCATCGACCCCGCGCGGTTCGGCATCGCGATGGCGGACCAGGCCAGTGTCGGTCTGCAACTGACCTTCTGCCGGCGCGATGCAGCCGCTGCCCGGCGCGACCTGGTGCGCATCTGCGCCGAGATCCGCGACGAGATCGAGGCCGAATCCCCCGCCGCCGCCACCGCCCACGAAGGCGCCGTACGGCGTGGCGCCGCCAACCCAGATGCCGCAAGCGGCACCGGCGCGGCGCCGGCCGGCGCCCACATCGTCGGCGCGGTTTATGTGTCATGCGCCGGCCGTGGCGGGTCGCATTTTGGTGCCCCATCGGCCGAGGCCCAGGTGGTGCAGCACGCGCTGGGCGATGTCCCGCTGGTCGGATTTTTTGCCGCCGGCGAGATCGCCCGCCACCACCTGTACGGCTACACCGGCGTATTGACCGTGTTCGTGGCCGACTGACCGCGCAGCGCGGCGTCCGACCGTCCGGCCAGACCGCCCTGCATGGCCGCGACTTCATCCCCAACCGGCAAGGCGCAGCCTGCGTGGACCAGGTCCGGCTGACGCTGCAGGCCTTGCGCCAGATTCGCAGCCCGCTGCTGCCCTGGATCGAATGGTTCGACGCCTGCGGCATCCCGCTGACCCGGGGCAAGCTGGCCGCCGACTGGCTCGACAGCGGCCGGCGGGTGCGGCTGTCGCCGCGCAACGTGGCCTCGCCGTTCCACCACTTCCTGGGCTGGAGACCCGGCACGCTGGCGCGTTGGAAGTGCGCGGCCTTTGTCGATGGGCTCAGCGGCGCGTTTCACGCTGC
>JBKJKU010000184.1:0-12462 GCA_046597355.1 Aquabacterium sp. | reverse complement strand
TCTTGAATGTCTGATGTCGAACCCCTTTCTTAGAAATTGCCGAGAAACCAGTCCTTGGCGCGCCCGACCATGTTCTTCATGGACCCGGCCTGCGCCGCCGCCTTGTGGCCGCGTGACCGCGCCACGCGCGCTTCTTCAAGCAGCCCCATCACGGTGGCCGACCGCGGGTTGGCCACCATGTCGTACAGCGCGGCGCTGTACAGGGGCAGGCCCCTGCGCACCGGCTTGAGGAAAATGTCTTCGCCCAGTTCCACCATGCCCGGCATGACACAACTGCCGCCGGTGATGACGATGCCGCTGGACAGCAGTTCTTCGTAGCCGCTTTCGCGTATGACCTGGTGCACCAACGAGAAGATCTCTTCCACGCGCGGCTCGATGACACCGGCCAGCGCCTGCCTGGACAACATGCGCGGCACGCGGTCGCCCAGGCCCGGCACTTCCACCTGGTCGCTGGGGTCGGCCAGCAGCTGCTTTGCCACGCCGTGCTCGACCTTGATCTCCTCGGCGTCCTTGGTGGGCGTGCGCAGCGCCATCGCGATGTCGCTGGTGATCAGGTCGCCGGCGATCGGAATCACGGCCGTGTGGCGGATCGAGCCGTCGGTGAAGATCGCGACGTCGGTCGTGCCGGCGCCGATGTCGACCAGCGCCACCCCGAGGTCCTTCTCGTCCTCGGTCAGCACCGCGTGACTCGACGCGCTCGGGTTCAGCACCAGCTGGTCGACCTCGAGCCCGCACCTGCGCACGCACTTGACGATGTTCTCGGCCGCGCTCTGCGCCCCGGTGACGATGTGCACCTTGACCTCGAGCCGGCTGCCGCTCATGCCGACCGGCTCCTTGATCTCGTTGCCGTCGATCACGAACTCTTGCGGCTCGACCAGCAACAGCCTTTGATCGTTCGGGATGTTGATCGCCTTGGCGGTCTCGACCACCCGGTGCACGTCCACCGGCGTGACCTCGCGGTTGTCGCGCACGATCACCATGCCGGTCGAGTTCTGGCCACGGATATGGCTGCCGGTGATGCCGGTATAGACCCGCTCGATCTTGCAGGCGGCCATCATCTCGGCCTCTTTCAGCGCCGCCTGGATGCTTTGCACGGTGGCGTCGATGTTGACCACCACGCCGCGCTTGAGGCCGTGCGACGAGGCCACGCCCAGCCCGGCCAGTCGCAATTCGCCATTGGGCAACACCTCGGCCGCCACCGCCATCACCTTGGAGGTGCCGATGTCGAGCCCGACGATGAGATCCTTGTATTCCTTGGCCATATTTACCTTGTGTCTTGCGGCGGTCGTGCGGGGGGCATGCGGGTGTTGACGGGCTTTGAGGGGTGTCGGGCGGGCTGCGGGGCTAGCGCTTGCGCAAGGCCTGCACCGGCACATTGGTCACCACGCCCTTGAGCCGCACCGCGAAGCCGCCGGCGTGGCGCAGGTCGGCCGATTCCAGCGGACGCTGGTACTGCGCTATGACCCGGGGCATCGTGTGTACAAAATGGTCGGTGCGGGCCAGCACCTCGTCCTCGCTGCCGCGGCCCAGCTCCAGCGCGGCGCCCTTGTCCAGTTCGACCCGCCAGGACCCGCGCGCCGACATCGTCAGCTGCGCCAGGTCACCCGCACCCAAGGGCGCCAACACCGGCTGCAGGCGGCGCTGCATCGCCAGCATTTGCGGCGCGCTGCCGTCAGGGCCGGCCAGGCGCGGCAGGACGTCGTCCTCGACATCGCCGACATTGGCCTCGAACACCTCGCCAAAGCTGTTGACCAGCCGGTCGTTGCCGTCGGCCATCGCCCACAGCGCCACCGGGCGGTGCTCTTCGAGTTGCACCGACAGCCGCATCGGCCAGACCTTGCGCACCACGGCCCGGCGCACCCAGGGCACGGACTCGAAGGCGGTGCGGCTCTTTTGCAGATCCAGCGTCAGGAAGCTGCCGGTCAGGCGATGCGCGGCGTTGGCGCGGATGGTGCTTTCGCTGTTGCGCAGCACCTCGCCCTCAACCTGGATCGCCCGCAGCGCAAACACCGGCAAGCGCGCTAACCACCACAGCGCCAGCGCACACAACGCCACCCCGAGCAGCAGGTACAGCGCATTGGCGGTGGCCTGCATCAGGCGCACGTCGGCCGGCAGGCCGAGCGCGGGGGAGTAGGCGGTGCTGCGGGCCATGGTCGGTCAGGCCTGGGGCCCGGCTTGGGGCAAGCCGCTGTCCAGCGACGCGGTGGACAGCAGGTACAGGCACAACTGCTCGTAAGACAGGCCGGCCGCGCGGGCCGACATCGGCACCAGCGAGTGACCCGTCATGCCGGGCGAGGTGTTCATCTCCAGCAAGAAGGGCTTGCGGTCGGTGGCGCGGATCATCAGGTCGGCACGCCCCCAACCCCGACAACCGAGCGCCCTGTAGGCCGCGACGACGATGCGCTGGATTTCACGTTCTTCGTCGCTGGAAAGGCCGCTGGGACACAGGTAAGAAGTGTCGTCGGTGAAGTACTTGTGCTGGTAGTCGTACTTGCCCTCAGGCGCGTTGATCAGCACCACCGGCAGGGCGGTGGCGCCGGGGCCAAAACCCAGCACCGGGCAGGTGACTTCGTCGCCGGGGATGAACTCTTCACACAGCACGTCGGGGTCATAGCGGGCAGCCAGTTGCACTGCAGCAGCGACGTCGGAGTAGCCCGCCACCTTGGTGATGCCGATCGACGAGCCCTCACGCGGCGGCTTGACGATCAGCGGCAGGCCCAGGTCATCGGGCACGGCGCGTACCCGCTCGCGCGATTGGTCATCGGCGTCGAGCAGCACAAAGCGGGGCGTTGGCAGGTTGGACGCCAGCCAGACCCGCTTGGTCATGGTCTTGTCCATCGCAATGGCCGAGGCCATCACGCCCGAGCCGGTGTAGGGGATGCCCAGCAGCTCCAGCGCGCCCTGCACCGTGCCGTCCTCCCCGTGGCGGCCATGCAGCGCGATGAAGACCCGATCAAAGCCCTCGCGCTTGAGCTCGCCCAGCTCGCGTTGCGCCGGATCGAACGCCTGGGCATTGACCCCCAGGCTCTGCAGCGCGGCCAGCACGCCGGTGCCCGACATCAGCGATATTTCGCGCTCGGCACTGCTGCCGCCCATGAGCACCGCCACTTTGCCCAGCGCGGAGACATCGATGGCAGGCAATACAAAGCTCATGCCATCTCCCCCAGAAACTTCTCCAGCACCTTGCCCGGCACCGCACCGATGGTGCCGGCGCCCATGGCGATCACCACGTCGCCGCCCCGGGCCTGCTGCACGATCGCCTCGGGCAGGTCGGCCACGTCATCAATGAACAGCGGATCGACCTTGCCGGCCACCCGCAGCGCACGCGCCAGCGCCCGGCCATCGGCGGCGACGATGGGCGCCTCACCGGCGGCATAGACCTCGGTCAGCAGCACGGCATCGGCCGTGCCCATCACCTTGACAAAGTCCTCGAAGCAATCGCGGGTGCGGGTGTAGCGGTGCGGCTGGAACGCCAACACCAGACGCCGGCCCGGGAAGGCGCCGCGTGCGGCTGCGATGACGGCGGCCATCTCGACCGGGTGGTGGCCGTAGTCGTCGATCAGCGTGAAATCACCGCCGCCGTTCTGCGCGGATGCCGGCAGGTCGCCATAGCGCTGGAAGCGCCGGCCGACACCGGCAAACGCAGCCAGTGCGGCAACTATTGGGCCGTCCGGCAGCTCCAGTTCAGTCGCCACCGCAATCGCGGCCAGCGCATTGCGCACGTTGTGCTCGCCCGGCAGGTTCAGCGTGATCGCCAGGTCGGGCATCACGCTGCCGTTGCGGCGCTGGCAGACAAAACGCATCTGCCCGCCCGGCATGGCCTGCACGTTGACCGCCCGCACCTGCACGTCCTCGCCCAGGCCGTAGGTGATCACCGGGCGCGACAGCATCGGCAGGATGGAGCGCACGCCCGGGTCGTCACCGCAGACGATGGCCGCGCCGTAAAACGGCATGCGGTGCACAAACTCGACAAACGCCGCCTTGAGCCGCGCAAAGTCGTGGCCGTAGGTGTCCATATGGTCGGCGTCGATGTTGGTGACCACGCTCATCACCGGCATCAGGTTCAGGAACGACGCATCGCTCTCGTCGGCCTCGACCACGATGTAGTCGCCCGAGCCCAGGCGTGAATTGGCGCCCGCCGCGTTGAGCTTGCCGCCGATCACGAAGGTGGGGTCCAGCCCGGCGTCGGCCAGGATGCTGGTGACCAGCGAGGTGGTGGTGGTCTTGCCGTGGGTGCCGGCAATCGCGATGCCGGACTTGAGCCGCATCAGCTCGGCCAGCATCACCGCGCGCGGCACCAGCGGGATGCGCCGGGCACGGGCCGCCAGCACCTCGGGGTTGTCGCCGCGCACCGCCGTGGAGGTGACCACAGCCTGGGCATCGCCAATGTTGACCGCGGCATGGCCGATGAAGACCCGGATGCCCAGTTCGCCCAGCCGGCGCGAGGTGGCACTGTCGGACAGGTCGGACCCCGAGACCGCATAGCCCAGGTTGTGCAGGATCTCGGCGATGCCGCTCATGCCGGCGCCGCCAATGCCAACGAAGTGGATGCGTTTGACGGCGTGTTTCATCGCGGTGTCACCAGCTTGTCGATTTCATCCGCGACGCGGGCTGCGGCTTGGGGCCTGGACAGGGCGCGGGCGCTTTGGGCCATCGCCAACAGCGCGGGGCGACCCAGGGATTGCAGTTGCGCGGCCAGCGACGCCGGGCTCAGCCCGGTTTGCGGCAGGTGCAGCGCCGCGCCGCGTGCGGCCAGGTACTGGGCGTTGTCGCGTTGGTGGGCTGTCGTGCTGACCACCAGCGGCACCAGCAGGCTGGGCACGCCGGCGGCACACAGCTCGCTGACCGTGACAGCGCCGGCGCGGCAGACGATCAGGTCGCAATCGGCCAGGCGCTGGGCCATGTTGTCGATGAAGGGCAGCACCTCGGCGCTGATGCCGGCCTGGGCGTAGGCGCTGCGCACCGCGTCAAGCTGGGCGCTGCCGGTCTGGTGCACGACGCTGGGGCGGGCCGCAGCCGGCATCAGCGCCAGCGCGGCGGGCACGGTGGTGTTGAGCACCTGTGCACCCAGGCTGCCACCCACCACCAGCAGGCGCAGCGGGCCGCTGCGGCCGGCGAAGCGCTGGTCCGGCGCGGGCAGGGCTTCGATTTCGGCACGCACCGGGTTGCCGGTGACAACGCCTTGCTTGATCTGCGCAGCCGGGCCGTCGAAACCAAAAGCCACCCTTTGCGCCACGCGCAGCAAGGCCTTGTTGGACAGCAGCAAGGCCGCATCGGCGTTGACCAGCACCAGCGGCTTGCGCAGCAGGCCGGCCATCAGCCCACCCGGAAAACACACATAACCGCCCATGCCCAGCACCGCATCGGCGCCACGCCGGCGCAGGATGGCGGCCGAATGCCAAAAGGCCTGGAGCAGCCGCAGGCCGCCGGTCAGCGTGTGCAGCCAACCCTTGCCACGCAGGCCGCTGAACGCGAGGGTGTCGAGCGGGATGCCCGTGGGTGGCACCAGCTTGTTTTCCATGCCGCCCTGGGTGCCCAGCCAGCTCACGGTCCAGCCCCGGCGCTGCACTTCACGCGCCACCGCAATGCCGGGGATGATGTGGCCACCGGTGCCGGCCGCCATGATGACGAGGTGCGGCATCACGTACGGCCTCCGCGCATCATTGTTCGGTTCTGGCTTCGCCGGAGCCGACATCCGTCGCTGCGCGCCGGCGCCCTGCGTTGCATGGCGCTCACGCGCGGCCTCCGCGCATCATTGTTCGGTTCTCGATGTCCACCCGCACCACGATCGCCAGCGCAATCAGGTTCATCAGAATCGCCGAGCCGCCATAGCTCAGCAGCGGCAGGGTCAGGCCCTTGGTCGGCAGTGCGCCCAGGTTGACACCCATGTTGATCAAGGTCTGGCCACCGATCCAGATGCCGATGCCTTGCGTCATCAGGCCGGCAAACACCCGGTCCAGTGCCACCGCCTGGCGGCCGATCACGAAGATGCGGCGGGTCAGCCAGAAAAACGCCAGGATCACCGCCGCGACGCCGATGAAACCCAGCTCCTCGCCGATCACGGCCAACAGGAAGTCGGTGTGCGCCTCGGGCAGGTAGTGCAATTTTTCGATGCTGCTGCCCAGACCCTGGCCGGTGACCTCACCGCGCCCGAAGGCGATCAGCGAATGCGTCAACTGGTAGCCCTTGCCGGCGGAGTAGATCGGGTCCCAGGGGTCGAGGAAGGCCAGGATGCGCGCGCGGCGGAACGGGCTGGTGGCGATCATCAACCCGAAGGCGCCCAGCAGCACCGCCACGCTCAGGAAGAACATGCGGCCGTTGACACCGCCCAGAAACAAGATGCCCAGCGCCACCACCGCGATGACGACAAACGCGCCCATGTCGGGCTCGGCCAACAGCAGGACGCCGGTGAAGGCCAGCGCCAGCGCCATCGGCCAGACCGCCTGGAAGAAGCGCTCCTTGACCTCCATCTTGCGCACCATGTAGCTGGCCGCATACATCGCAATGGCCAGCTTGGCCAGTTCGCTGGGCTGGAAGTTCATCACGCCCAACGGCAGCCAGCGGCGGGCGCCGTTCACGCCCTTGCCCACGTGCGGGATCAGCACCACGGCCAGCAGCAGCAGCGAGAGCACAAACAGCTTGGGCGCCCACTTCTCCCAAGCGCTGATGGGCACCTGCACCACCAGCAAGGCCGCGACAAACGAGATGCCAAGCGACAGCGCATGCCGGCCCAGGAAGAAGGTGGGCGAGTAGCGGGCGTACTTGGGGCTGTCGGGCAGCGCCACGCTGGCCGAATAGACCATCACCAGGCCCAGCGCCAGCAACGCGACCACGCACCAGACCAGCGCCTGGTCAAACCCGGCAATGCGGGTGGGCTGGCCGGCGTCGGCGCCGTCCCAGTCGCGGATCGGCAGGTGGCCGGCAGCCTCACCGGTGGCGGGGCGCAGGCGTGCCCACAGCGCCGCCAGGCCGGTACCTTTGGCAGCAGTGGCTGCGGTCCTCACAGCACGGCCTCGCCGAGATCCGCTGCATGGGCCTGCACCGCGGCAACGAACACCGCGGCGCGGTGGCTGTAATTACGGAACATGTCCAGGCTGGCGCAGGCCGGGCTGAGCAGCACGGCATCGCCGGCGTGGGCCTGGGCAAAGCACCAGGCCACAGCGGCCTCAAGACTGGCATGGGTTTGGCGGGGCACGGCCGCGGCGGCCGTGTGGGCCGCCAGCACCGCGTCGATGACACCGGCGTCGCGCCCGATCAAGGCCACGGCGCGGGCAAACCGGGCGACCGGGCTGGCCAGCGGGCAGAAGTCCTGGCCCTTGCCGTCGCCACCCAGGATCACCGCCAGCTTGGATGGGGCCTGGTCAGCGCCCAGTCCGAGCAGTGCGGCCACGGTGGCGCCGACATTCGTGCCCTTGCTGTCGTCGTAGGCATCGACCTCGCCGACGCGGGCGATGAACTCGACCCGGTGCGGCTCGCCCGCGTATTCACGCAGGCCGTGCAGCAAGGCGTTGAGCGGGCAGCCGATGGCCGTGGCCAGGGCCAGTGCCGCCAGTGCGTTGGCGGCGTTGTGGCGGCCGCGCACCCGCAGCGCATCGGCCGGCATCAGGCGCTGCAATAAAATTTCATCCACTTCGCCCTTGCGCAGCTTGACGGTCTCGTCCACCTCACGCGCCCGCACCAGCCAGGCCATGCCGGCCTCGACCACCAGGCCAAAGTCGCCTGGGCTTTGCGGCGCATCCAGACCAAACCGGATCACCTTGGGCCCGACCGACCGCGCCGGCCGGCCCCGGCCTCCTTTGGCAAACACCGGCGCCGGCACCATGGCCTCGCAGCGCAGGTCGTCGCGGTTGACCACCATCGTGCTGGCCGCGCCAAAGATGCGCGCCTTGGCTGCGGCATAGGCGTCCAACGTGACGTGCCAGTCCAGGTGATCCTGGCTGATGTTGAGCACCGTCGCCGCATCGGGCTCAAAGCCCTGCACACCGTCGAGCTGGAAGCTGGACAACTCAAGCACCCAGACCTCGGGCAGCGCCGTGAATATCGGCGCTGCCGCGGGCGGTGGGGCGATTTGCAGCGGGGTGTCGTCGGCCGCGGCATCAGCAGCGGCGTCTGCTGCCAGATCCAACGGATCTGGCCCGGCATCGCTGGGCATTGGCCGGGCTTCGGCCGCGGCCAGCGGGTCGGCAGGGCTGTCAGCCGGCGCGGTGTCGGTGGGCGCCTGATGCGCCGCCGGCTCGCGGTCCAGCGCATCGGCCAGTGTGGCCAGCATCGTCGGGCCGATGTTGCCGGCTGCCGCCACCCGCAGGCCGCAGCGTGACACCAGCAGCGCGCACATCGCGGTGGTGGTGGTCTTGCCGTTGGTGCCAGTGATGGCCAGGACCTTGGGCGCGTAACCGCGCTCGGCCTTCAGGTCCGCCAGCGCCCGGGCGAACAGCTCAAGTTCACCGGCCACCTTGACGCCGGCGGCGTGGGCGGCGTCCAGCACCGGCGCGATGCGCGCATCCCCTGGCGCCAGGCCCGGGCTCTTGAGCAGCAACTGCACGCCGGCCAGGTGCCCGACCGTCAGCGCACCCGTGTGCAGCACAGCCTGCGGCACCGACTCGCGCAACGCCGACGCCTGGGGTGGGTTGTCCCGCGAATCCCACACCTGGACCTGCGCGCCCCAGCGTGCACACCAGCGCGCCATCGCCAGACCGGATTCACCCAGGCCCAGCACCAGCACCGGGAGGTCTTGGTACGGGGATGCAGCCAGCGCCGGGCCGCCAGCGGGCTGCGCGCCCCCTTGGGGTGCATCGAACGGCATGAGCGTGGCGGCCATTACCGGAGCTTCAGGCTGGCCAGCCCGACCAGGCACAGCAGCATCGTGATGATCCAGAACCGGATCACGACCTGGGTTTCAGTCCAGCCGCTTTTCTCGAAGTGGTGGTGCAGCGGCGACATCTTGAAGATGCGCCGGCCCACGCCGTATTTCTTCTTGGTGTACTTGAACCAGCTCACCTGCAGCATCACCGACAGCACCTCGGCGACAAACACGCCGCCCATGATGCCGAGCACGATTTCTTGCCGGGTGATCACCGCCACCGTGCCCAGGCCGCCGCCCAGGGACAGCGCGCCCACGTCGCCCATGAACACTTGCGCCGGGTGCGCGTTGAACCACAAAAACGCCAAGCCCGCGCCGGCCAGCGCACCGCAGAAGATCAGTACCTCACCGGCGCCCGGGATGTGCGGGAACAGCAGGTACTTGCTGTAGACCGCATTGCCCACGACATAGGCAAAGATGCCCAGGGCCGACCCCACCAGCACCACCGGCATGATCGCCAGGCCGTCCAGCCCGTCGGTGAAGTTGACGGCATTGCTGGCGCCGACGATCACGAAATAGCTCAGCGTGATGAAGCCGAACACACCGAGCGGATAGCTCACCGTCTTGAAGAACGGCAGCATCAGGTCGGCCTTGGGCGGCAGGTCGTTGGAGAAACCACTTTGCACCCAGCGCAAAAACAGCTCGAGCACCCGCAGATTGGTTGTCTCTGACACCGAAAACGCCAGGTAGACGGCGGCCACCAGGCCAATCAGCGACTGCCAGAAGAACTTCTCGCGCGACCGCATGCCCTCGGGGTCCTTGTTGACGACCTTGCGCCAGTCGTCGATCCAGCCCACCGCGCCAAAGCCGAACGTCACCAACATGACGACCCAGACAAAGCGGTTGCTCCAGTCGAACCACAACAGCGTGGCCACACCGATACCGAGCAGGATCAGCACCCCACCCATCGTCGGCGTGCCCCGCTTGACCAGGTGCGATTGCAGGCCGTAGTCGCGGATCGGCTGGCCGATCTTGAGCTCGGTGAGCTTCCTGATCACCCACGGCCCCATCGACAGGCCGATCAGCAACGCGGTCATCGCCGACATCACCGCGCGGAAGGTCAGGTACTGGAAGACGCGCAGGAAGCCCCATTCGGGGAACTGGACCAGCAGCCACTGCGACAGGCTAAGCAGCATGGGGCGCCCCCGTCTTTTGTGCAGCGCTGCGCTGTTGCAGCGCGGCCACCACCGACTCCATGCGCATGAAGCGTGAGCCTTTGACCAACAGCGAGGCGCAGGCCGGCAACGCAGGCAGCGCCGCGATCAGATCCGTGGGCTGCGCAAAGTGGCGCGCGCCGGCGCCGTAGGCTTGGGCGGCATCGATGCACTGCGCACCGGTGGTCCAGAGCAGGTCGACGCCCGAGGCACGCGCAAACGCGCCCACCTCGGCATGGAAGGCCGGGCCCTGGTCGCCCACCTCGCCCATGTCGCCCAAGATCAGGCCGCGCGGCGCTGGCAGCGTGAGCAGCAGCGAGATCGCCGCGCGCACCGAGTCGGGGTTGGCGTTGTAGCTGTCGTTGACCAGGGTCACCGGCTGGCCGTCCAGCACCAAGCGGCTGGTTTGCGAGCGGCCCGCCACCGGGCGGAAGGCCTGCAGCCCGGCGCCAACAGCAGCCAGCGGCGCACCCGCCGCCAGCGCGGCGGCGGCCGCGGCCAGCGCGTTGTGCACGTTGTGGGCGCCGGCGGCAAAGAGCTTGCACGCCAGCTCGCCGGCGGGGGTGTGCAGTTGCAGCGCCCAGTGCGCGCCGTCTCGCGCCGCGTCCAGGCCCAGGTCTCCGGCCGGATCGGCGTCCAGATCGGCGCTGTCCCGCCACTGCGCACCGCCAAAAACATCCGCTGGCGCCTGCGCGCCAAAGCGCAGCTGCGCACGCCTGCCAGCCAGTGCCTGCCAGACCGGCGCGTGCCCGTCGTCGGCCGGGTACACCGCCGTGCCGTTGGCCGGCAGCGCGCTGATGACCGCGCCGTTTTCCTCGGCCACGGCCTGCACGCTGGCCATGAACTCCTGGTGCTCACGCTGGGCGTTGTTGACCAGGGCCACGGTCGGCTGGGCGATCCTGGCCAGCAGCGCGATCTCGCCAGGGTGGTTCATGCCCAGCTCCAGCACCGCGGCGCGGTGCTGGCAGCAAGCGTCTTGACGCAGGCGCAGCACGGTCAGCGGCACGCCGATGTGGTTGTTGTAGTTGCCGGCAGTCGCCAGCGCGGCGTCGCCCAGCCAGGCGCGCAGGATGGCCGCGACCATCTGGGTGACGGTGGTCTTGCCGTTGCTGCCAGTGACCGCAATCACCGGCAAATCCAGCCTGGCACGCCAGGCGGTGGCCAGCTGTTGCAGGGCCAGCAGCGCGTCGGGCACCAGCAGCCCCGGCAGGCCGGATTCCGTCAAGCCCCGTTCGGCCAGCGCGGCGGCAGCACCGGCGGCGCGGGCCTGCGGCAGGTAGTCGTGGGCGTCAAAACGCTCACCGCGCAACGCGACGAACAGATCTCCGGGCTGCAGGCTGCGGCTGTCGCTGTGCACCCGCAAGACCGGCGTGGCGCCGTCACCCACCAGCACCGAACCGGGCAGCAAGGCGTGGGCCTGGGCCAGGGTCATCAGTGCCGCGCTGCTGTTGGGGGTACTCACAGCGCACCCCGCTGCGCCAGCGCTTCAGCGGCCACGGTGCGGTCCAAAAACGGCCGCTTGATGCCGCCGATCTCTTGCGTGTCCTCATGGCCCTTGCCGGCCAGCAGCACGACGTCGCGGGCATCGGCCTGCAGCACGGCATGGTGGATGGCGGCGCGGCGATCTTCGATCACCTGCACACCGGCTTGCACTGCACCGGCGATACCGGCCAGGATCTGCGCCAGGATCACCGCGGGGGCTTCGTCGCGCGGGTTGTCGCTGGTCAGCACCAGGTGGTCGGCACTGCGGCGGGCAATGGCGCCCATCAGCGGGCGCTTGGTGGCGTCACGGTTGCCACCGCAGCCAAATACACACCACAGCCGGCCACCGCGTGCGGCGGCCAATGGCCGCAGCGCGGCCAACGCCTTGTCCAGTGCGTCAGGCGTGTGGGCATAGTCCACCACCAGTTCGGGTTGGGGCGCGGCACCGGGCAGGGCCGGCACGCGGTCCATCCGGCCGGGCACGGGGGTCAGCCCCGGCACCACGGCGGCGGCCTGCGCCAACGGCACACCCAGGGCCCGCAGCGCGCCCAGCACTGCCAGCAGGTTGCTGGCGTTGTAGTCGCCGATCAGGCCACTGCGCACAGGCACGTGGGCGGCGCCCTCAACCAAGGTGAAGGCCAAGCCAGCGCCGGTGTAGCCCAGGTCCACGGCTTGCAAACGCGCCGGGCCGGCGACCGAGGTGGTCCACAGGTCGATGCCGGTGGCGCCGCGCGCTTGGGCCAACTCCAGCGCCAGCGCGGCACCGTGGGCATCGTCGATGTTGATCACCGCAGCCTGCAGCCCGGGCCACCCAAACAACGCCCGCTTGGCCGCCCAGTAGGCGGCCATGTCGCCGTGGTAGTCGAGGTGGTCGCGGGTGAGATTTGTGAATACGGCGACATCGAAATGCACACCGTCCACGCGGCCCTGGTCCAGCGCGTGCGAGGACACTTCCATTGCCACCGC
>JBKJKU010000285.1:0-21377 GCA_046597355.1 Aquabacterium sp. | reverse complement strand
CGCGCCCGTCTTGGAGGTCTGCTCACTTCGCAGCGGCAGCGGGCAATGTCGGCTGTTCCCAGCAACCGGCCGTTGAAGACGGAAACGTCATGATGATTGAGTGACCGGAAGTGGCCGGGTGGTGGTGGCCACGAACGGCCGCTTCGTGGAGTCGAATCGCGAAATTGCCGGGGTTGCCCGTCGGGCAGCTTTGGAGAGACCTGAGGGTCGGGATTGGGTCGAAAGGGTGAGTTCGCTGCTTTCGGGTGCAGTCATTCGGCCGGCGGCGTCACCGTCGCCTCGATGGCAAACCCGTGCGCCTCTTCGACTTGACGGTCAATCGCACGACAGCGCCTGCCAGCGTCAATTTCCGGAGTGGACCGGTCGCTCGCTTCGCCGAAGTCTTGATGGCAGCTTTATGCCGCCGCCGACATTCACCAGTCCGAACCGACCGACTGCAACCAGTCTCAAGCGGGTGCTCGGGCCGTGCCGGCGACGGTCAGCTGATGGCCGGGTCCCGGTGGTCACGAACGGTTGCTTCGTAGACGCGAAACCTGGAAGCGGCCGGCCTGAGCGTCGGGCAGCTTTAGAGAAGCGCGGCCGGCTGGTTTGGGTCGATGCCTGCCGGCCAGAACCTATCAGCGAAAGACTGCCAGCTGTCATATCGCCAACGCTCGTCGAGACGCTCTCGTCCTTCCCTTCATGGCCGCGCCCCGGCGAACGTGAACTGAGTGTGATCAGCCAATTCGATGGACTGATGATCAAGTTCGGTGATGGTTCACGGTCCCATGCTTGCGGCAGCGAGATGCCCCAGAAGGGCCCAATACCGCTCTTGAGGGGAACGAGCACTACGACTGGCGCGCGGTTCTGCACAAAGCGTGCCACGCCGTCGCGTCTAACACATTGAATTCCCTCGGGAAATTTTGAGCACGTTCGATGATGGCGAGTTGCCCCAGAGCATCAGCCAACGTGATCGCCCAGTGGCACTTCTCCATCAAGATTGGTGCTCATGCTCAAACAGTGGCTTCCAGTCAGCCACTTGTAGCAGTAACTCCCCGGCAGGAAACACTCAGCCTCTTCGAGTTCATACCGTCGCGGACCGGTGCTTCGCAACGCTAAACGTGTCTCAGGACAGCGGACCCCCACCCAACAAGGCTGGCGCATTGGACGCTACAGAACTTCTCACGCCAACAGCGGGTCAAGCACCTTCTGCCATGCGCCGGCGCACTTCTGGTATCCGCCACGCGTCAGGTGGATCTCGTTGACCCAGTCGCCCGAAACGCTGGTGGTGTCGGGTTCGGCAAGGGTAATGCCGGCGCTCATCGAGTCGGTGACATAGACCGCGCATTGCGCATCCTTCGCTTGGCGGGACACGACGAGCTCGTCGATGAGAACCCGCAGGCGCGCCAGCAGTTCGTCGGCAACGGCGAGGTGGTCCACCGACGGCACGGCATAGTTGATCAACGACGGGAGCAGCCAGGGTCCGAAGCCGAGCCCCGCCGGCGCCGGCCGCGGCATGACGCGTGCGTAGTTGTGCCAGACCAAGGGCGTGGTGCGGTTAACGCCACTGTCGCGAATGTCAATCAACTGGTTGAAGACTGCGCCAATATGGTCGACGAAAGTCGCCCAGCCGGGAACGCTGATGTAGTCCGCCGGGGTCAGGGGGCCCGCGCCGCGCTCGGCGGCAGTGCGCAATAGCCGCTGTTCGGGCGACGACGACGGCGGTGCGCCCACAGCCTCGATGAGGTCATTGCCGCCACCCGAAAACAGGATCGCATGCCATTTCATGGCCAACTTGCCGGCCAGGAACCGACGGAAGTACGGCGACTGCATGCTGTCGACCATGCGCCGCAGCTTCGCGCCGGGGTAGGCACAGTTGACGATCACGGTCGACTTCAGCAGGGCGAGTTCGGACAGGATGCGCGTCGTCTTGGTCGGCGGCAGCGCGCCGATGGAAAACCACGAATCGCCCTGTGCAAGGCACTGACGCTCATACAGGTCGAAGGGGTAAGGTCCGACCTCGCCGCCACCAATGGCACTTAGCGGGTCGATGATCTGCGGTCTCTGGCGATCGGACATGGCGACACTCCGGGCACTGGCGCTGTGCTGAGTAGACCGCACCCGACGCCGCTTGGCAATGCTGAGTCTTGTCCAACGAGGTATGAGCCTGAAGGCCAGGGCGAGATTCCAATGAGGAGTGAGCCTGGAGGAGGTCTGAGGCTGAGGAATGGCGGGCTCGATGGGAGCCGGCCAGCGCGGGGTGTCGATCATCGATGCGATGGTGATCGACATGAACGAGGCACAGGTGTGCACGCTGGAGCAAGTGCGGCAGGTGGTGGCTGGGACGCAGGCGCTGGAGTTCAGGCAGGCCGAAGATGACGAGGGCCGCTATGCGTGGATCGAGCAGGTGCTGTGCCGCTTCGGCTACCGGCAGTTGGGCCGCGCCGACAAGGGCGTCTTGCTGGCCTACCTGCAGCGGCTGAGCGGCTACAGCCGCGCGCAGGTCACGCGCCTGGTCTCGCGCTGGGTGCAGGCCTTGCCGCTGGTGAAGAACTACCGCAGCCCGGAACACGCGTTTGCGCGGCGCTACACGGCGGGCGACGTGGCGCTGCTGGCCTCGGTGGATCGGGCCATGGGCACGCTGTCGGGTCCGGCCACGGCCTGCGTGCTGGGACGCCAGCGCGAGGTGTTCAAGGCGCCAGGCTTTGAGCGCCTGGGCGACATCTCGGCGGCCCACCTGTACAACCTGCGCAACGTAAGCGGTAAGCCTGCGGCGTTCTTCCCAACAGCTGGCGATGCCCGAAGAATGCTCCTCATCAACACAGCATGAGGAGCGCGAATCATGGAAGAGGGCAAGCCCCGGCAGATTCGTCGACGGTTGGATGAGCATTCCTGGCGGGTCCTGCTGGAGAGGTTTGACGGCGCGGCGATGACGGTGAAGGAATTCTGTCTGCGTGAGGGTTTGACGCGGAGCAGTTTCTTCCTCTGGCGCTCGCGGCTGCGGGCCGACCCGCAGTGCACGCCTGCACCTGCAGGGGCCAAATCGGCTGCCAAGTCAGCAGCGCTCCCGTCCAAGCCGTCGTTCGTGGATCTGGGCCTGCTGGGCGGCGCCACACCTGCTGCAGCTGAGCACGCCGGGCTGAATCTGTACATCGAATTGGGCGGCGGGCTCAGCCTGCACCTGGTGCGCCGCTGATGTTCTTCCCCGAGAGCCGCATCCGCGTGTTCCTCTACGGCCAGCCCGCCGACATGCGCAAATCCTACGACGGGCTGTACGCGCTGGCCCGCCAGGGCTTCGACACCGATCCGCTGGCCGGCCACCTGTTCGTGTTCGCCAACCGTCGCGCCACGCAGATCAAGGTGCTGTATTTCGACCGCAGCGGCTGGTGCATTTGGGGCAAGAGATTGGAGGCTGGCCGGTTCGTGCGCAATTGGCTTGACACACGCCATGGGGAGATCGACTGCACCGCGCTCAAGCTGATGCTTGAAGGCATTGAAGTGGGGCGCCAATTCAAACGCTACCGGCTCAATTCAACGGGGTAACGGAGATGAATTTCAATTGGGCTAACTACCGTTTTAATGGGCGTCATTGGCGGGCAAGATACCGACATGTCGGCGGCCAATGCACAACAGGTTTTCACCGAGCAAGCGGTGGCCTCGATGTCGCCGCAGCACGTCGCGCAGCTGCTGCAGTCCAAGGCTGCGACCATCGCCACGCTGCAGCACCAGCTCGACTGGTTCAAGCGTCAGTTGTTCGGCAAGAAGAGCGAGCGTTTCGCCCCCGAACCCGATCCGCAGCAAATGCACCTCGGGCAGCTACTGGACGAAGTTCTCGCGCCCACCGAGCAACCCCAAGCGGGCAGCACCGTGCCAACGCACACGCGCCGCAAGCCCAGCCGCGACTTCGCCGACGAGGGCCGCGACGCGCCGTTCTTCGACGCATCCAAGGTGCCGGTGCAGACCATCACGGTGCCCAACCCCGAGGCACAGGGTCTTGCGCCCGAGCAGTACGAGGTCATCGGCGAGAAGGTCAGCCACCGGCTGGCGCAGCGCCCGGGCAGCTTCGTCGTCCTCAAGTATGTGCGCCCCGTCATCAAGCGCCGCGACACCCAGACCCTGCACTGCGCACCGGCGCCGGTGGGCGTCATCGAGGGCAGCCGCGCCGATGTGAGCTTCAGCGTCGGGCTGCTGGTCGACAAGTTCCGCTATCACCTGCCGCTGTACTGCCAACACCAGCGCTTGCTCGATACGGGATTCACGCTCAGCCGGCCTTGGTTGACGCAACTCGTGCAGCAGGGATCGCAGCTGCTCGAACCCATCTTCGACGCCCAGCTGGCCTCGATCTGCTCGGGCCACGTCATCACGATGGACGAGGTTCCCGTCAAGGCTGGGCAGGCCGGCAACGGCAAGATGAAAGCGACCTACTTCTGGCCCGTCTACGGCGACCAGGACGAGGTGTGCTTCCCGCACTTCGAATCGCGTCGACACGAACACGTAGCGCAAGTGCTAGGAACCAAACTCGCGCCCGGCACGGTGCTGCTGTCCGACGGGTATGGGGCCTACGACGCTTACGCCAGGAAGACCGGCATCACCAACGCTCAATGCTGGGCCCACTCCAGGCGCGGCATCTTCGAGGCCAAGGACGTCGAACCACAAGCCGCAGCCCAGGCGCTCGGGCAGATCGCGGCGCTCTACAAGGTCGAAGAGCAAATCCGAGAACGCAAGCTCAACGCGGAAGCCAAACGGCTGCACCGATTGATGCACAGCAAGCCACTTGTCGACCAGTTCTTCGACTGGGTCGACAAGCAATTCGAGCAACTGGGTTTGCTGCCGAGCAATCCGTTGACGAAGGCGCTGGCCTACGTGCACGAGCGTCGTGCGGGGCTGAGCGTTTTTCTCGACGACCCCGAGGTAGCCATCGACACAAACCACATCGAGCGCGCTCTGCGCCCGATCCCCACAGGCCGCAAAAAATGGCTTTTCTGTTGGACCGAAGTTGGCGCCAAGCACGCTGGCATCGTGCAAAGCCTGATCGCCACCTGCCGGCTGCAAGGCATCGACCCGTACACGTACCTCATCGACGTGTTGCAGCGGGTCGGCCAGCATCCGGCTGCCCGCGTTGCCGAGCTGACGCCAAGCCAATGGAAGGCGCTGTTCGCCAACAACCCCATGCGCTCCGACTTGCACGGGCCGGCCTCGTAGGCAAGAACTCCGGCTGCTTACCGCTTACCTTGGCGTCGCGCCACTTGATGGCCTGAGCCTGCGCGTCGATGCGCTTGCTTTGCTCGCCGATGTGTTTGTCACGCTCGTCGAGTTACTTGCTCTGCTCAGCGATGCGCTGGAGCATTTGCTCGGCCGCAGCGGCTAATGCATCGGGGCTCAGACCCTGCAGGTCTTGGGCTTTGAGGGCGCGCACATCGAGCATGTGCACAGTGTGCCCAGACCCCCGCGATGAGACTATTCGGACATGCGCCAATTGCCCTGCGCGGGCCTTGCGATGTCGAATGACAGCAAGCTCATCACGCCCAAGATCACATGCGCGTGATGACCTGCATTTGCGTCAACCGCTGCCACGGCAAGCCCAGCACCAGGGCGTCGAACTGCTGCTGCGTCAAGGTCATCGGTGCTGCCCCGACGCCAACCTCGCGCGGCCACGCGAAGCGCCCTGCGTTCAAACGCCGCGCGGCGCACCACACGCCAAAGCCGTCGCGCACCAACAGCTTGATGCGGGTGGCCCGCGTGTTGGCGAACAGGTAGCCGTGGCGGGCCTGGGCGCTGCCGAAGACTTGCACGACGCCGGCCAGCAGTCGCTCGGCGCCGGCGCGCATGTCCATGGGCTCGACCGCGAGCCACAGTGAGTCGATGCGGAGTATGCGTCCGGCAAAGTCATCTTGAATCCCGCGACCAGGTCAGCAAGGACCGTGTCCATCTATTCATACGTGGACACGATCCTTCCCAGATCAGGCGGGTGATTCAAGACTACTTGGCCGGACGGATACGAAGACAAGGGTAAACGGTCAATGGACCACGTCCTTGAGCCACATGGCGTGATCTTACGGGCTACTTTCCCAAGTAGGCGAACACACTATCTGTCGGTTCAGGTCGCCCGCATCGTCACACGCTCGGCGGCTCTTCGCCATCAACAGGAGCGAGGCCGAGCTCGATGCACAGCTTCTTGAGCTGGCGTCCCCGGGCTTTGCGGGTCTCCTGCCAGGTCGGCACCGGCGTGTCCGCAGGAATCTGTATCAGCGCATCGAGAACCCGCTGCAGCGGCATGCTGATCCCTTCACGATTCCGGCCATAGTGCCTGGCACGCACCGTGTTGACCCGGTGTCCGAGAAATCGGTCGACCAAAGTGCTGTCCAGCCCAGCCACGTCGAGTTGTTGGCTGATCGTTGCCCGAAACGAATGGAAGACCCGACGCTTCTTTTCCCAGACGCCGACGGCCTCGGATAGGCGCCTGAAGTCCCGTCCCGGATACTTGCCGTAGGCATCCTTCTTGAACCAAGGCAGGTCGAAAAGCAGTGCCTTGCCCTCTTTGTGGCGGTCCTCGGCGTATTCCATGAACCCCAGGCGCAACAGTTCAGGATGCAGCGGAATTGAGCGCCGGCCTGCCTTGGTCTTCAGCCGCTTGCGGCGCTGCGCCAATGGCACGATGTTGCCGTTCGCGTCCTTCTCGATCGACGTGATGCACAGGCATGGGATGTCGCCCAGCTTGCGCACGTCGCGCACGCCGGCCTGAGCGATCTCGTTCAACCGACAACCCGTGTAGCGGCCCAGAAGTGGGATCCAGTAGCGTGCGGCGCTACCTGCTGCATGTGCCTCGTACACGGCCGGGTGAAACAGACGCTGCAGGTCTGCTGCCGAAAACGCAATGTAGCCGCCTTCCTCCTCGCCGTCTGACTCCTCATCGAAGTCGAGCGGTTGCGCTGCTTCGTCCACGCGCTCGTTGACGATGCCGTTCAAGCTCGACTGGACCCGCCCGAGAAGGTCTTTTTGCAGTTCGGAGCGCTTGTCCAGCCATTCAACCAGAGGCAGAACATGACGCAATCGCTTGACGACGTTGCCCCGGGATTGTTTGGGTCCGCCTGCGGCCAGTATCGACTTGGCATCGTTGGCCTGGGGCCGTTTGCCTTGCTGGGCAGGGAGATTCCACAGATCGGCGATGAACCGGTCCATGTGATCCGGCGTTAGCAGGTTGATTCGGATATCCCAGGTGCCCGCTTGCCCGGGATTGCCGAACAAGCGTCGCTTGTCGCTGATGAGTTCACGGAAAATTCGTAGAGAAGGCTCGTGGGCGTAGGTCAGTGTTTGGGCGTTGTGCTTGCCCTTCTTCAGCAACTGCGCCAGGTAGTCTGCCGTCGCCTCGCTCAGCCACCGCCCAGGCGGCAAGGGTTGCTGGGTGGGCATGATGTTGATGCCCTCGGCCGGTGATCGCGGTGTCGCCGCAATGCCAACTTGGCCGGCCGCCAATGCAGCGGATGTTGTGTCGCGCTGCTCTCGCAACAGCTTGGTGATCATCTCGATGGCTTGCGGAGAATCGTGCGGCTGGGATTCGATGCGCGTGATGCCCCCGGTCTTGGGATCCACGTCGATCACCATCGGCGCAACCTGTGGATGGCCGGCGGCCCTTTGCCGCGTGACATTGCCACCCGGCATCAGTCCCCTGAGGATGTTGTCGAGACGGTCGTCGTTTGAATCGGGCATGTCCAGTCCAGTGGCGGCCAATCCGCGCACGAATCGACCGAGGAAGTCTCGCGCCAGCCTCCTGGCCAAGCGCGTGGCCGAGGTACCGGTTGATCGCCGGATTTCCTTGGGTAAGTGCGGATGTTGCGCTCGAATGTCGGATGGAACGACATAGCGAACGTACCAGATGCCGTGCCGGGAGCGGCACAAGTGCAGGCTGTGGGGGTGGGGCAGGCGTGGCATGGGCAACTGAAGTTGGATCACTTGGATGGATCACTTCCGCGCAACCGTCGCCGCAAAAGAAAAAGCCGTTGTAGAACAACGGCTTATAAGAAAGTTGGTGGAGACGAGGAGGATCGAACTCCTGACCTCTGCATTGCGAACGCAGCGCTCTCCCAGCTGAGCTACGCCCCCACTAACAAAAAGAATTCTAGCAGCACCGGTACGGCCGCTATGGTGCGGGGTTGGACGCAAAACGCTGTCCTCACAACCCCTTCATGGAGCACGCATGGTGCAGCACGATGCCGCCTGGTTCGAGGCGCAATACAACAACCGGGCGCGGGTGAGCGATACGCCGGAGATCCTGGCGCGCTGGGCGCAAGCGTCCGCGCTGGCGCGATCGCGCATGACTTGTGAGCTCGATGTGCCGTACGGCGATGAGCCCGGCGAGTCGCTGGACGTGTTTCCGGCCCGCGCCTCGGGTGCCCCGGTGCTGGTCTACATCCATGGCGGCTACTGGCGGGCGCTGGACAAGTCTGACCATTCGTTTATCGCCCCGTCGTTTGTGCAGGCCGGCGCGATGGTGGTGGTGCCAAACTACGCGCTGTGCCCAGCGGTTTCAATCGAGTCGATTGCGCTGCAAACCGCACGCGCGCTGGCCTGGGCCTGGCGCCACGCGGCGCAATATGGCGGTGATCCATCGCGCATCCATGTGATCGGCCATTCGGCGGGTGGGCACTTGGCGGCCATGCTGCTGTGCTGCCACTGGAAGACGGTGGCACCCGACCTGCCTGGGCGGTTGCTGGCCGGTGCCATGTCAGTGTCGGGCGTCTTCGATTTAGAGCCGCTGCGCCATGCGCCATTTCTGCAGGCCGATCTGGCGCTGGACGACGCATCGGTGCGGCGGCTCAGCCCGGCCGGGTTTCCGCGCCCGCGCGGTCCGCTGGTGGCGCTGGTGGGCGGCGACGAGAGTGCTGAGTTCGTGCGCCAGAACCGCTTGATCCGCGAGCGCTGGGGCGCTGGCGCAGTGCCGGTCTGCCAAGCCTTGCCGGGGCACAACCATTTCAGCGTGCTGCATGACCTGGTCGACCCAGCGGGGGGTGCGCACCGTCACGCGCTGCGCCTGTTGGGCCTGTCGGCCGCCTGAGTCAGGGCAGTGAATCTGCTATCAGGGTTTTCCATTGAATAGCGCAAATCTATTCTTCGGATTGATGCTTTGTATTGGCAGGTCAGCCCTGGCTTTGGTAGCGTGCTATCGAGCCACTCTCTGACCAGGGGGTGGACGCCCCCGTCATCTGAGAGGAGCACGACATGAGCTTGAAGGGTTCCAAGACCGAGCAGCACCTGAAGGACGCCTTTGCCGGCGAGTCCCAGGCCAACCGCCGCTACCTGTATTTTGCAAACAAAGCCGATATCGAGGGCCAGAACGATGTAGCCGCGCTGTTCCGCTCGACCGCAGAAGGCGAGACCGGCCACGCCCACGGCCACCTCGAGTTTCTGGAGGAAACCGGGGATCCGGCGACCGGCCTGCCGATCGGTAGCAGCCGCCAGAACCTTGCCGCCGCCGTGGCCGGCGAGACGCACGAGTACACCGATATGTACCCGGGCATGTCCAAGACCGCGCGCGACGAAGGTTTCGATGAGATCGCCGACTGGTTCGAGACCTTGGCCAAGGCCGAGCGCTCACACGCCAACCGCTACCAGAAGGCCCTGGACGCGCTGGTCGATTGAGCTGCCGCCTTTGGCGCTGAGCTTGCTGCATACAAGGGGTCCCGAGCGGCCCCTTGTTCGTTTCAGGCGACGGCCCTCCGCCCCCTTCCAAGACAGTCCACCCCCACCAAGCCGCAGACCATGAGCACCCGCGAAGGCAACCTCGAAGCCCCCACCCGCCATGCGCTGGACTGGAAGTCCCCGGCCTTCCACGACAAAGACGCCTGCTTTACCGAGATGGAGCGGGTGTTCGACATCTGCCACGGCTGCCGCCGCTGCGTCAGCCTGTGCCAGGCCTTTCCTACGCTGTTCGACCTGGTCGATGCCACCACCGACGGCGAGGTACACGGCGTCAAGAAGGAGGCCTACTGGAGCGTGGTCGACCAGTGCTACCTCTGCGACCTCTGCTACGTCGTCAAGTGCCCGTACGTGCCGCCGCACCCCTGGCAGCTGGATTTTCCGCACCTGATGCTGCGCGCCAAGGCGATCAAGTTCAAGGCCGGTTTGGTCGGCCCGGCCGAGCAGTTGCTGGCGTCCACCGATGTGCACGGCAGCTTTGCCGGCATCCCGGTGGTGGTGCAGGTGGTCAACGCTGTGAACAAGACCCGGCTGGCCCGCAGCGCGATGGGCACCGCACTGGGCGTGCACCCTGACGCCTGGATGCCCGACTTTGCCACCCAGCGATTCCGCTGGAGCGCGGCCAAGGCGGGCAGCGCCGTGCAGGTGATCGACGGCGCACGCGCCCCCGGCAAGGTGGCTATCTTTGCCACCTGCTATGTCAATTACAACGAACCGGGCATCGGCCATGACCTGGTCAAGCTGCTGGAGCACAACCAGATCCCCTACGTCATCGTCGAGAAAGAGTCGTGCTGCGGCATGCCCAAGCTGGAACTCGGCGACCTGTTGGGCGTGGAGAAGCACAAGGACGCCAACATCCCGGTGCTGGCGCGCTATGCCCGCGAGGGTTACGCCATCCTCAGCGCTGTGCCCAGTTGCACACTGATGTTCAAGCAGGAGCTGCCGCTGATGTTTCCAGACGAGGCCGAGGTGCAGCTCGTCAAGGGCGCGATGTTCGACCCCTTCGAGTACCTGATGGCGCGCCAGAAGGACGGTCTGCTCAAGACAGACTTCAAGCGCGATCTGGGCCGGGTCAGCTACCACATTCCGTGCCATGGCCGAGTGCAGAAGATCGGCCGCAAGACCGAGGAGATGTTCAAGCTGATCGGCCAGAGCGTGAAGGTCACGCTCAACACCGTCGAGCGCTGCTCAGGCCATGCCGGCACCTACGGTGTCAAGACGGCGACCTTTCCCGTGGCGATGAAGATCGGCAAGCCGGTGTTCAAGCTGATGGCCAAGGAAACCCCCGACCACATCGCCAGCGACTGCCCGATGGCCGGCCACCATATCGCCCAGGGCATGGGCCAGGCCGGCACGCCGGCAAAGTCACTGTCCCACCCGCTGACGCTGGTGCGCTACGCCTACGGATTGGAGTAATTGAAATGTCCCCCATCAACCCCCCCATCACCCCCGCCAGCCTGATGTCGCTGGAGGCCTACACCAAGGCTCGCAAGACCTTGAAGCCTGAAATCATCGCCCACCGCAGACGCCGCAGCGTGCACCTGGGTGAGCACATCAACCTGCAGTTCGAGGACGAGCGGACGATCCGCTACCAGATCCAGGAGATGCTGCGCATCGAGAAGATCTTCGAGGAGGAGGGCATCCTGAGCGAGATCGAGGCCTATGCGCCGCTGGTGCCGGACGGCCACAACTGGAAGGCCACGGTGATGATCGAGTACCCCGATCCGCATGAGCGCAAGCGCGAGCTGGCGCGGCTGATCGGGGTCGAAGACCGGCTGTTTGTCGAGGTCGAGGGCCACGCCCGGGTCTATGCCATCGCCGACGAGGACCTGGACCGCGAAAACGCTGAAAAAACTTCGGCAGTGCACTTCGTGCGTTTCGAGTTCGGCCCGCTGGCGCGTGAGGCGGTGCGGGCGGGCGCGGCAGTCAAGTTGGGCTGCGACCATGCGCACTACCCGTCGCATGTGCAGATCGTGCCCGAGACTCTGGCCAGTTTGGCGGGCGACTTGCGCTGATCCGGGGACAGTCAGTCGAGAAAAGCTGCCAGCGCTGCCGCCAATGCGGCCGGCTGGTCGTGGTGCAGCATGTGGCCGGCATCGTCGAGTTGCAACTGCCGCACGTCAGTCACATGCGCCAGGCGTGACTGGAATTCGGCCTGGCTGTAGCGGCCACCCCAGTGTGCGTCCACCCGGCTGTCGCGGGCCTGCACCCACAGCAGCGGCGCGGTGATGGCAGACCAGGTCGCGATCGCATCTGCCGCCCGGTAGGGCACCGGGTTGATGCGCTTGTGGGCGGCGTCGGCCAACAAGCGCCATTGGCCGTCGGCGCCGGCCTCGGCCCAGTGCGCGGCCAGCCAGAGCGCCTTGTCGCTGGGCAGGCGCGGGTTGTTCTTGCACAGGCGCTGGGCCACGTCAGCCAGGCTGGCGTAGGGCTTGAGCCGCTGTGGCACCTTCAACTCGTCCAGCCAGGTGACCAGGCGTTTGGGCGCGTCGGCGGCGGGCAGGTCGGGCAGGCCAAAACCCTCCAGGTTGACCAGCCGCCGCACCCGGTGCGGCCGCACGCCGGCATAGGTCATCACCACGTTGCCGCCCATGCTGTGGCCGACCAGGTCGACCGGTTTGTCGGGCGACAGTGTGTCGATCAGCGCGTCCAGGTCGCCCACGTAGTCGGCGAACCAGTAGCAGTCGGTGGGTGGTGACTGGGTGCGGCCAAAGCCACGCCAGTCGGGTGCCACGATGCAGCGCGGGCCAGCGGGTCCGTCGACAAGCTGATCGACCACAAACTGGAACGACGCGCCCACGTCCATGTAGCCGTGCATCATCACCAGCAGAGGCTGGCCCGGCACAGGGTCGCCCCACTGGGTGATGTGGTAGCTCAGGCCCCGCACCGGCAGCAGGTGGTGGTGGGCAGCGCGGCGGGCAGCGTAGGGCAGGGTCATGGCTGCACTTTAGGGGCAGTGCGGGCCGGTGGCTGTCGCGCCGGCGCCGCGACCTGCGGCAGCGCTGCGGCCAACCGCGGCAAACCTTGCCGGGCCGCGCGGGGGAACAGGCGAGAATCAGCGCATGATCCCCTACCAGCTTCGCCCTGCCGAGCCCCGCGATGTGCCTGCCATCGTCGGCCTGATCACCGAGCTGGCCGAGTTCGAGCAGCTGGCGCACCTGCTGCGGCTCACGCCGGACTCGCTGACGCCTCACCTTTTTGGCGAGCGGCCAGTGGTGGAATCAGTGGTGGCCGAATCCGCCGGCGTGGTGGTGGGCTTTGCGTTGTTCTTCACCAACTTCTCCACCTTTCTGGCGCGGCCGGGGTTGTACCTTGAAGACCTGTACGTGCAACCGGCTTTTCGCGGCGCCGGCATCGGCAAGGCCTTGCTGAGCCACCTTGGCGCCCTGGCGGTGGCGCGCAACTACGGCCGTTTTGAGTGGAGCGTGCTGGACTGGAACGAAAACGCCATCCGTTTCTACGAAAAGATGGGCGCCACGGTGATGCCCGAATGGCGCATCTGCCGTGTTGCCGGCAGCACGCTGCAGGGTTTTGCGGCGCCCGCCACACCGGATTGACCGCCGGTTGGCCTGCCCGGCCAACGCCGGATCAAGCCGCCGCCACTGCCAGAAGCGCTTCAGGCGTGACCTTCAAGCCGACGCTGTGGTGGCCCAGCACCGAATGCACCGCGTACTCGCGCAGCGCGGTATCGCGACGCAGGGGAGTGGACAGGCTGCTGCCGTAGGGTGAGGTCAGCACGGCGACGATGGGCGTCATCACCGTGCCGCCGCGCCGCACCACCAGCCCGGTCTCGCCCGACATCAGCCGCACGAAGCAGCCCGGTGGGTAGACGCCAAACTCCTTGATCAGCGCTGCGGTCATCGGGTGGCCGGGTTCCTGCATGAACATCATGCGGCCCGCCTTGTCGGCAGTGATCGATTCGCGCCCGATGCGTGGGCTGAGCTTGGCGGTGTAGATGTCAGCGCGCCGAACCAGCGCGGCAATGTCGCTGGGTTCGCGCAGGCCGCGCGGGTAGCCGGTGCCGTCGTTGTTTTCATGGTGCTGCTCGACGGCCGCCAGCCAATCGACATCGGTCACGCCCGAGATCTCCAGCATCTGGCGGCTGAACCCGGGGTGGGCCAGGATGGCCTCACGCTGTTCCGGTGTGGGCGGGTTGGTCTGCACTGCCAGCTGGCCCTGCAGTTCCAGCATCGAGATGTTCATGGTCAGCGCGGCCTTGAACACGCGCTGCGCGTCGACCTCGGTCCAGCCCAGGCGTTGGGCCACCAGGCAGCCGGTGATGGCGGCATGCATCGCATGGTTCACGCCGTACTGCACGTTGGCATTGCCGTTTTGGCGCAGCACCTGGAAGATCGCCAGGTCCTTGTCGCGCTCCACCAGGGCCAGCACCGGCGCGGCGGCGTCGTCCAGCGCTGAAAGAAAGCCGTCCTGGGACGAATTGCGCAAGGTCTGACCCAGCTCGTCCATGCAGCGTGTCCACAGGCCGGGCAGTTCGTTCGGGCTGGCCAGCGCGATGTTCTGTGCGGCGCTGCGCAGCTCGGCGATGTCGACCAGGGCGCCCCGTTTGAACAGGGCCTCACGCTGGTCTGCCGTCTTCAACCATTGGCCGCGGGCCAGCAGCAGCGTGCCGTCGTTGTCCCGCACATTGAAGGGCAGGGGCGCGCCGATCTCGACGCGGTGCTGGACGACAGTGAGTGGGGTGAACTGCATGGATGCTCCGTGGTTCTGGCCTGTCCTGGCGGCAGCCTCTGTCGGGCCGCCTGCCAGCATATCGGGCCGGCAGGTCTGGACTTGAGGGAAGATCTGGATCTCGGGGTGGGTTTCGACGGGTCTTCGCCGGCCTTGTCTGGGCCTAAGCTGCGGGCTATGCCGCGCCGCCTTCCTGTCAACCCTGTCAAGCCTGTCAAACCTGGCCATCTCCGGCCGAGTGCCGTGCACGGTGGGCGCGACCACCACCCCGCCCTGCACGCTGGTTTTTTATGGCAGGTGCCCGAACACTTCAACATCGCCGAGGTCTGCTGCGCCCGCTGGTCGCGCCAGACGCCCAGGGCGGTGGCGGTACGCGCCGTGCTGGACAGCGGCCAGCAGGTCGCGCTCAGCTACCGTGCGTTGCAGCGCCAGGCAAACCGGTTGTCGCACGCGCTGCGCCGCCTGGGCGTGCAGCGTGGCGACCGCGTGGCGATCGTGATGCCGCAGCGCTTTGAGACCGCCATCGCCCACATGGCGGTGTACCAGCTCGGGGCGGTGGCGATGCCGCTGGCCATGCTGTTCGGGCCCGACGCGCTGGCCTACCGCCTGCAAGACAGCGGTGCGGCGCTGGCCATCGCCGACGACAGCGCCATCGCCAACCTGCGGGCTGCACGTGCCGATTGCCCGGGTTTGCGCACGGTCATCGCCGTCGGCGATGCGGCCGGCCAGGGTGATCTCGACTGGGACGACGCGTTGGCCGCCGAGGCCGACCGCTTCACGCCTGTCGCCACCCGGGCCGACGACCCGGCCGTGCTGATCTACACCAGTGGCACCACCGGGCCAGCCAAGGGCGCGCTGATCCCGCACCGGGCGTTGATCGGCAACCTCAGCGGTTTTGTCTGCAGCCAGAACGGCTTTCCCGACCTGCTCGGCACGCAGCCCTTCTCGGCGGGGGACGACCCGCCTGCGCCGCCTGGTGGCTGGCAGCCTGCTGGGCACCCGCACGCCCGCAGCGTGTTCTGGAGCCCGGCAGATTGGGCCTGGACCGGCGGGCTGATGGACGCGCTGCTGCCCACGCTGTACTTTGGCCGCGAGATCGTGGCCTGGCGCGGCCGGTTTTCGCCCGAGACGGCATTTGAGCTGCTGCAGGGTTGCCGGGTCACCCACACCTTCTTGTTCCCGACCGCGCTCAAAGCGATGATGAAGGCGGTGCCCCAGCCCCGCCAACACTACCGCCTGCACCTGCACGCGGTGATGAGCGCCGGTGAAGCGGTGGGCGATGCGGTGTTCGACTGGTGCCGCGACGCGCTGGGCGTCAGCGTCAACGAAATGTTCGGCCAGACCGAGATCAACTACATCGTCGGCAACTGCGGCCGGCTGCGTGATGGGCACGGCCACCCGATCGCCGGCTGGCCAGCCAGACCGGGCAGCATGGGCCGGGCCTATCCCGGTCACCGGGTGGCGGTGATCGACGACGACGGCCAGGAATGCCCACGTGGCACGCCCGGCGATGTGGCCCTGCACCGGCGGGACGTGCACGGCCAGCCCGACCCGGTGTTTTTTCTGGGCTACTGGCAGGCCGAGGCAGCCACCCGCGCCAAGTTCACCGGCGATCCCGCTGACAGCTGGTGCCGCACCGGCGACACCGCGGTGATGGATGACGACGGCTACCTCTGGTACCAGGGCCGCAGCGATGATGTGTTCAAGGCCGCTGGTTACCGTATTGGCCCCAGCGAGGTCGAAAACTGCCTGGTCAAGCACCCGGCCGTGGCCAATGCAGCGGTGGTGCCCAAGCCCGACGCCGCGCGGGGTGCGCTGGTCAAGGCCTATGTTGTGCTGGCACCCGGTTTTGCCGGTGACGACACCCTGGTCGCGGCGCTGCAGGCCCATGTGCGCGAGCGCCTGGCGCCCTACGAATACCCCAAGGAGATCGAGTTCATCGACGCCCTGCCAATGACCACCACCGGCAAGGTGCAGCGCCGGCTGCTGCGCCTGCAAGAGCAAGCGCGTGCACAGGCCCGAGACGCCGAGCGTCCCGTTTGAGCCGACTTGCCAGTGCGTTTTCCAGCCGGCCTGCCAGTCTGCGCGCCCGTCCGGCTGCCAGTCGGCCAGACACCTGGCCCCAGCCACCCCTCAAACCCAAAACCGCCCAACCCCGACCCTCATGAGCCAACCCCTGATCACTGCTGCCTCGTTGCGGGCCTTGCTGGCCAGCGGATCGCCGCTGCTGCTGTGTGACTGCAGCTTCGACCTGGCCGACCCCAGCGCCGGTGCGCGCGCGCACGCGCTGCGCCACTTGCCCGGTGCGATCTACCTGAACCTCGACGACGACCTGTCCGTCGCCAAATCCGCCGCACAGCCGGGCCAGGGCCGACACCCGCTGCCCGGCCGCGAAGCGTTTGCCGAGCGGCTGGCTGCGCTGGGCTTCCAGGACGACCTGCCGGTGGTGGCCTATGACGGCGCCGGTGGCATGTATGCCGCGCGGCTGTGGTGGATGCTGCGCTGGGCGGGGCATGCGGCCGTCCAGGTGCTGGACGGTGGCCTGGCGGCCTGGGACGCCGCGGGTGGCGCGTTGCAAGGTGGCGCGGTACCGGCGCGGCCGCGCGGCCGCTTCACGCTCGGGCCGGCGCTGACCCGGACGGTGGACTTTGCCGAGGTGCTGGCCGGGCTGGGCCGCGGCAGCCGGCTGATCGTCGATGCGCGTGCCCCGGACCGCTTCCGCGGCGAGAACGAAACCCTGGACCCGGTTGGCGGCCACATCCCCGGCGCCGTCAACCGGTGCTTCCGGGACAACCTCAGGCCTGACGGCGGTTTCCAGTCGCCCGAGGCCTTGCGTCTGCAATGGTCCGGCGTGATGGCGGGCCGCAGCCCCGCCGACCTGGTGATGCAGTGCGGCTCGGGCGTGACCGCCTGCCACAACCTGCTGGCGCTGGAATCGGCCGGGCTGGGCGGCGCTGCGCTGTACCCCGGATCCTGGAGCGAATGGTGCGCACAGCCCTCGGCGCCGGTGGCGACGGGCGGCTGACAGGCGACGGCTAACGGCTGACGGCTGACGGATGACGAATGACGGCTGACCGCTGACCGCTGACCGCAACATTGCCAGCGGGGTCCGGCGTCACCCCGGCGTCCCTCTGCCTGGGGGCGCTGCGGCACACTTGGGCCTCCACAGCCCGCGCCCCACACCATGATCCCCACTTCGATACCCACCACCACCCTCGGTCACAGCGACCTGCAGGTCAGCCGCATCTGCCTGGGCACCATGACCTTTGGCGAACAGGTGGACGAAACCACCGCGTTTGCGCTGATGGACCACGCCGTGGCCAGCGGCATCAACTTTATCGACACCGCGGAGATGTATGCGGTGCCCGCACGGCGCGAGACCTACGGCGCCACCGAGGCAATCATCGGCCGCTGGCTGGCGGCACGCCCTGGCATGCGGTCCCGCATCGTGTTGGCGACCAAGGTGGCGGGACCGGCGCGTGGCATGGACTGGGTGCGCGACGGTGCCGACAACCTGACCGCGGCCGATATTCAACAGGCCTGCGACGACAGCCTGCGCCGCCTGCAGACGGACGTGATCGACCTGTACCAGATCCACTGGCCCAACCGCAATGTGCCGGCATTTGGCGTGGTCTACCTCGACCCGGCCAAGGACCGCGCGTTCACTTCGATCCAGGTGCAGCTCGAGGCCCTGGCCGGCCTGGTCAAGGCGGGCAAGGTGCGCTACATCGGCCTGTCCAACGAGACGCCCTGGGGCGTGGGTGAGTTCCTGCGGCAGGCCGGGCTGCACGACCTGCCGCAAGTGGTCTCGGTGCAGAACCCCTACGCGCTGGTCAACCGCATCGTCGACAACGGGCTGGACGAGACCTTGCTGCGCACCGGCGTGTCCTTGCTGGCCTACAGCCCGTTGGCTTTTGGCGCGCTGACCGGCAAGTACGACTCGACCGGCCTTGACCCGGCGCAGCCCACGCTGGGTCGCTTGGCGCGTTTCGACAGCATGCGCAAGCAGCGCTGGGCGCGGCCCGAGACCCTGGCGGCCGCCAGGCGCTACAACGCACTGGCGCGTGAACACGGCCTGACGCCCACCCAGCTGGCGCTGGCCTTCTGCTATGGCAGCTGGCGGGTGGCCAGCACCATCATCGGCGTGACCACGATGGCCCAGCTTGACGACAACCTGGCGGCCTGGGGCACGCCGCTGCCACCGGAGCTGCTGGCCGCGATCGACCGCATCCGCTGGGAGCTGCGCGACCCGGCGCAGTGAGGCGGGCATGGCCAAGAAGGACAAACATGTCAGCGAAACCCCGGCCACCCAGGCTTTGCGGGCGGCGGGCGTGGCTTTTGTCGAACATGTCTACGACTACGTCGAGCATGGTGGCACGGCCGAATCAGCGCGGGCGCTGGGCTGGCCCGAGCACGCCGTGGTCAAGACGCTGGTGATGCAAAACGAGCGCGCTGAGCCGCTGATCGTGCTGATGCACGGCGACAAGCAGGTCAGCACCAAGAACCTGGCGCGTGCCATCGGTGCCAAGAGCATCGAGCCTTGCAAGCCCGAGGTGGCGCAGCGCCACAGCGGCTACCAGGTGGGGGGCACTTCGCCGTTTGGTACCCGCAAAGCGCTGCCGGTTTACGTGGAGGCCACTGTGCTGGCTTTGCCCGCGCTGTTGATCAACGGCGGGCGGCGCGGCTACCTGCTGGAACTGCCGCCAGACGTGCTGGCCAGCGTGCTGGGCGCAAAACCGGTGAGTTGCGCGATCTGACCTGCGCTGCTCAGCGCAACACTGGCGCGGTGTAGCCGACGGTCTTGACCGCCTCGGTCTGCACCGAGCTGGTCTGTGCCGGCCAGGTGGCTTGCGTCGCCACCGGCGCCGGTGCGGCCATGGGCTGGCGTGAAATTTGCTTCTGTTTTTCTGTGGCGGCCGTGATTGCAGCCGCAGAGAGATCCGGCGTGACGGAGGCGGGGCGCTGCTCGCTTGACCACCAGGTAACGCCAACCATCACCACCAGTGTGCAGACATTCGCGGCCCAGGGCAAAACCCGGTAAGGGCGGTGTGTCGGAAAATTTTCCATGTTGAGAAGTATCGGCCTGTTGCGTGACCGTCTCAAGGCTTGGACTCCCCGCATGCCGGGGGGGTGATCCCCCTATTCGCGGGGGTATTTTCATAGGCATTTGACCTATTCGTGATGAATGCACGGGGTCAAGCCTGAGCCCGCTTGTCCAGGGCCTGCAGCGTCTCGCCGCCAGGCCCTGCTGCCGTTTGAGGGTTGCCTACTTCTTGACCAGCGGGCAAACGCTGCGCGCCAGCGGCAGGAAGGCCTGTTCGGCAGGGATCGTGGCTTTGAGCTTGTAGTAGTCCCAGGGGTAGTTGGACTCCGACGGCTTTTTCACCTCGAACACGTACATGTCGCGGATCAGCCGGCCGTCTGCGCGGATCGTGCCGTTTTTGGTCATGAAGTCGTTGACCGGCATCTCGCGCATCTTGGCCATCACCGTGGCTGTGTCGTCGGTGCCGGTGGCGGCCACGGCCTTCAGGTAGTGGTTGATGCCCGAGTACACCCCGGCCTGCGCCATGTTGGGCATGCGCTTGTGCTTCTCGAAGAAGCGCCGGCTCCATTTGCGGGATTCTTCGTTGGCATCCCAGTAAAAGGCCTCGGTCAGCAGCATGCCCTGGGCCACCGGCAGTCCCAGCGAGTGGATGTCGTTGATGAACACCAGCAGCGCGGCCAGCTTTTGGTTCTTGGTGATGCCGAACTCGTTGGCCGCCTTGATCGAGTTGATCATGTCGCCACCGGCGTTCGCCAGGCCGATGATCTTGGCCTTGGACGACTGCGCCTGCAGCAGGAAGGATGAAAAGTCCGCCGTGTTCAACGGGTGCCGTACCGAGCCGATCACCCGTCCGCCCTCGGCCTTGATGACCTCGGTGGTGTCTTTTTCCAGGTTGGTGCCGAAGGCGTAGTCGGCGGTCAGGAAGAACCAGCTGTCGCCGCCGGATTTGACCAGCGCCTTGCCGGTGCCGTTGGCGAGCATCCAGGTGTCATAGGTCCAGTGCACCGTGTTGGCGTTGCACTTCGGACCGGTCAGGTCGGAGGCTGCGGCGCCCGAGACGATGAACACCTTGTTCTTGGAGGCCGCGATCTGGCTTACCGCGAGCGCCACACCCGAGTTCGGCACGTCGATCACCATGTCGACGTTCTCGGTGTCGTACCATTTGTTGACGACGCCGGAGCCAACGTCAGCCTTGTTCTGGTGGTCGGCGCTGACCAGTTCGACCTTGATGTTCGGATTGGTCTTGGCGAAGTCGGCGATCGCGAGCTTCGCGGCCGCGGTCGAACCAGGCCCGCCGATGTCGGCGTAGAGACTCGACATGTCGCTCATCACGCCGATCTTCACGCTGACCTGCTGGGCCTGAGCGGTGCCTGCCATCAGCAGGGCCGCGAACGCGGACAGACTTACGAGATGCTTCATTGCATTCCTCCTTGCTTACGAATGCGCCGCGAACCGGCGCGTTTATTTACACTCCGAGATAGTCGTGCAGCTTGTCGAGATTGGTGTTCAATTCGGAACTCGCGAACCCCTCGACCACGCGGCCGTTCTCCATCACATAGTAGCGGTCGGCGACGGTCGAGGCGAACCGAAAGTTCTGTTCCACCAGCAGGATCGTGAAGCCTTGCTGCTTCAAGGTGCGGATGGTCTTACCGATCTGCTGGATGATGACGGGCGCCAGGCCCTCGGTCGGCTCATCGAGCAACAGAAGCCGGGCTCCGGTGCGCAGAATGCGCGCGATGGCCAGCATCTGCTGCTCGCCGCCGGAGAGCTTGGTGCCCTGGCTCGATCCGAGCCGTTCTTTCAGGTTCGGGAACAGTTCGAAGATCGTTTCGAGCGACAGGCCGCCCTTCTTCACCTCGGGCGGCAGCAGAAGATTCTCCTCGACGGTGAGGCTCGCGAAGATGCCCCGCTCCTCCGGGCAGAACGCGATGCCGGCCCGGGCGATTTCGTTGGAGTTCTTGCCGATCAGTTG
>JBKJKU010000247.1:0-23494 GCA_046597355.1 Aquabacterium sp. | reverse complement strand
TCGTGGGCGCTGGTCTGATCGGTCACCGCGTCCGGACGCACGCCGCGCCTCACCATCTCCGGCAATAGTTCGGCCGCGTTGCCCAGCAGGGCAATCGATTTTGCCTCACCGGTTTCTGTGACCTTCGCGATGCGAGCCAGCGCGTCGTCAAGGTCGGTCGCCTGCTCGTCGACGTAACGGGTCTTCAGGCGCATATCGATGCGGCTTTGCTGGCACTCGATGTTGAGCGAGCAGGCGCCGGCAAAGCTGGCTGCCAACGGTTGCGCACCACCCATGCCGCCCAGCCCGGCGGTCAAGAACCAGCGGCCGGCCAGGTCACCACCGTAATGCTGGCGGCCGGCCTCGACGAAGGTCTCGTAGGTGCCCTGCACGATGCCCTGGCTGCCGATGTAGATCCAGCTGCCGGCCGTCATCTGGCCGTACATCATCAGGCCCTTGCGGTCGAGCTCGTCGAAATGCTCCCAGGTGGCCCACTTGGGCACCAGATTGGAGTTGGCGATCAACACCCGTGGGGCATCGGCATGGGTGCGGAACACGCCCACCGGCTTGCCTGACTGCACCAGCAGCGTCTCGTCATCGCCCAGCGTCTTCAGGCTGGCCAGGATGGCCTCGAAGCAGTCCCAGTTGCGGGCGGCCTTGCCGATACCGCCGTAGACCACCAGCGCCTCGGGGTTCTCGGCGACCTCGGGGTCGAGGTTGTTTTGCAGCATGCGGTAGGCGGCTTCGGTCAACCAGCTGCGGCAGCTGATCGCCGCGCCGCGTGGCGCACGCACCACCCGAGGCTGGGCGGGGCTGGCGGGGCTGGCGGGGCTGGCGGGGCTGGCTGCGGCGGACTGCGGCGGTTGGGACAGATCGGTCATGGGGGCCTCGTCAAGGTCGAGCTACGGTGGTGGACTTTACTTGTCTAGACAAGCGCAGACAAGCACCGCAGTATCGGGGTTTGCACTGAGCGCCAGCACCCGCAGCACAACTTGTCTAGACAGGCGCTCGCAAGTACCATTCCGCCATGAGTTCTAGCTCCGGTCCGCGCCGCAAGACTGCCCTGGCGCCGTTTGCCCTGGTCAAGCAGCACCTGATGGGCGAGCTGTCGCAAGGCCGCTGGCCGCCCGGCACGCTGATGCCGTCCGAGGCCGTGCTGGTCGCGCAATTCGGCGTCAGCCGCATGACGGTCAACCGGGCGCTGCGCGAGTTGCAGTCCGAAGGCTTCATCGACCGGGTGCAGGGCGTGGGCACCTTTGCGGCGCAGTCGCACCGGATGTCGTCCACCCTCACAGTGCGGGACCTGCACGAAGAGATCGAAGCGCGTGGCCACCACCACCATGCCGTGGTGCACCTGCTGCGTGAGGAGCACGCACCGCTGGCGTTGGCGCAGCAACTTGGGCTGGCCGAAGGCGCGCCGGTCTACCACTCGCTGATCGTGCACCACGACAACGGCCAATCGTTGCAGTGCGAGGACCGCTATGTCAATCCGGCCTGGTCACCGCACTACCTCAGCGTCGACTTCAGCCGCATCACCCCCACCCAGCATCTGTTGGAGGTGGCGCCCTGGTGGGACGCGCAGTACACGATCGAGGCCAGCACACCCACCGAGCAAGAGGCCAACCTGCTGGGCATAGCTGCCGATGCGCCCTGCCTGGTGCTGGTGCGTCGCACCACCAGCCAGGGTGTGCCGGTGACGCTGGCGCGGCTGGTGCACCCGGGCGGTCGCTACCAGCTTGAAGGGCAGTTCAGCCGATGAAAACGCCGGACTCAGCGCCACTGGCCGACCCTCGCCGGGTCCGCTGTGCAGCGGTGTCACCACAACCCTGGCGCAACGGCGGTGGCCAAACCCGCGAGCTGCTGACCTGGCCGCCCGGTGCAGCGTGGCGCCTGCGCCTGAGCGTGGCCGACATCCAGGCCGACGGGCCTTTTTCAGTATTCGAGGGAGTGCAACGCTGGTTTGTCGTGCTGGACGGTGCCGGTGTCAGGCTGCACACAGCCGGGCAGTCGCATCACCTGACGCCCGACAGCCCGCCGCTGCGTTTTTCCGGCGATGCGGCCACCGACTGCTGGCTCACCGACGGTCCGACCCGCGACCTCAACCTGATGCTGCGCGGCTGCGCGGGCGGTCTGGTCACCGTGGTGCCGGGCCAGGCCTGGTCCGGCGGCAACGTCGCCTGCGGCCTGTTCACGACCGGGCCTGGCCAGTGCCGGGTGCAAGGCCGGCACTGCGCCGTGCCGGCCCTGTCGCTGTTGTGGTTCGACCATCCGCCCGGCCCCTTGACCTTTGCCTGCGACGGTGCAGCCCAGGCCCGCGCCTGGTGGATCTGGGCCCACCTGGACGGCCACACAAACCCTGAACCCGAAACCCGCCTGCCATGATCACGCTGTGGCGCAATGCCCACCTCACCACACTGGCCGGTAGCAGCGGCTGGGGCACTATCGCCCACGGTGCGCTTTTGACCGACGGCGACACGCTGCGCTGGGTTGGCGCCGATGCCGCCCTGCCCGCTGGCCTGCAGCCCGACGCCGAGCACGATCTGGCGGGCGCGCTGGTCACGCCCGGCCTGGTCGATTGCCACACCCACCTGGTCTACGGCGGCCAGCGCGCGGCCGAGTTCGAGCTGCGCCTGCAAGGCGCCAGCTACGCACAGATTGCGCAGGCGGGCGGCGGCATCCGGTCCACCGTGGCCGCCACCCGGGCGGCACAGGACGGTGAGCTCTACCACGCCGCGCTGGGCCGCGCCCAGGCCCTGATGGCCGAGGGCGTGACCACGCTGGAGATCAAGTCCGGCTACGGCCTGAGCGCCGAACACGAGGCCCGCTGCCTGCGCATTGCCCGCCTGCTGGGCCACGAACTGGCGTTGACGGTGCGCACCACCTGCCTGTCGGCGCACGCACTGCCGCCCGAGTTCGACGGCCGCGCCGATCAATACATCGACGCCGTCTGCGCCTGGCTGCCCGGGCTGCATGCGCAAGGCCTGGTCGATGCGGTCGATGCGTTCTGCGAGCACATTGCCTTCAGCCCGGCGCAGACCCGCCGGGTCTTTGAGGTGGCACGGGTTCTCGGGCTGCCGGTCAAGCTGCATGCCGAACAGCTCAGCGACCAGGGCGGCGCCCAGCTGGCGGCCGAGTTCGGCGCGCTGTCCTGCGACCACCTGGAGTTCCTCAGCCCGGCCGGCATCCAGGCGATGGCCAGCGCCGGCACGGTGGCGGTGCTGCTGCCGGGCGCCTACTACTTCTTGCGCGAGACCCAAGCGCCGCCGGTGGCTGCGCTGCGCGCCGCGGGTGTGCCGATAGCCATCGCCACCGACCACAACCCCGGCTCATCGCCCACCTTGTCGCCGCTGCTGATGCTCAACATGGCGTGCACGCTGTTTCGCCTGACGCCCGAAGAAGCGCTGCGCGGTTTGACCGTCAACGGCGCACGGGCGCTGGGCCTGCACGACCGAGGCCAACTCGCCGCCGGCCAACGGGCTGACTTTGTCGCCTGGCCGGTTGACCATCCCAACGCGCTGGCCTATGGGTTTGGCCAGCGCCTTTGCGCCCGCAGCATCGTCGGCGGGCAGGAGCGCCTGTCATGAATTCCATCCCCAACCCCGCGGCGCCGACACCCGGCGATGCTCCGGAAACCACCCCGGTCTACACCATGTACCGCGGCAACTCACCGCTGCTCGTCAGCCTACCGCACGTGGGCACGCTGATCACTGACACACTGAAGCCGCTGCTGGTGGACCGTGCCCTGCTGATGGAGGACACCGACTGGCACCTGGATACGCTGTACCAGTTTGCCCGCAGCCTGGGCGCCAGCCTGATCGTGCCGCGCCACTCGCGCTACGTCATCGACCTGAACCGGCCGCCCGAAAACACGCCGATGTATGCCGGCAGCAACAACACCGAGCTGTGCCCGACCCGCTTCTTCACCGGTGAGCCGCTCTACCGCGGGGGCCAGGCGCCCGACCCCGCCGCGGTGCAGCAGCGCCGCGACAGCCACTGGCAGCCCTACCACGACGCGCTGGCAGCCGAGCTGGCGCGCCTGAAGTCGGCCCATGGCCACGCGCTGCTGTGGGATGGCCACAGCATCTGCTCGCAGCTGCCCTGGCTGTTCGACGGCCGGTTGCCCGACCTGAACATGGGCACCGCCAGTGGCGCCAGCTGCGCGCCCTCGCTGCGCAACGCCTTGATGCAGGTGCTCGACCGGCAAAACGCTTTCAGCCATGTCACCGACGGCCGCTTCAAGGGCGGCTACATCACCCGCCACTACGGCCGGCCGCAAGACGGCGTGCATGCGGTGCAGCTGGAGATGTGCTGGTCCTGCTACATGGACAACGAGGCCCCTCCCTGGCAGCTGGCACCCCAGCGCTGCCAGGCGCTTGAGCCGGTGCTGCGCACGCTGCTGCAAACCATGCTGGACTGGCGGCCCGGTGTCTGACCCCCGGCTGCTGTGGGCGCCCAGTGCCTGGCTGCCCGGCGGCTGGCAGCCGCAGGTGCTGCTGCGCATTGACGCCAACGGCTGCTGGGCCGAGGTGCAAGCCGGGGTCAGCCAGGCACCCGAGGCCGCCACCGTGCTGCCCGGCCCACTGCTGCCCGGCCTGGTCAATGCCCACAGCCACGCCTTCCAGCGCGCCTTTGCCGGGCTGGCCGAACAGCGCGAGGCCGAGGCGGACGACTTCTGGTCCTGGCGCCAACGCATGTACCAGGTGGCACTGCGCGTCAGCCCGCCGCAGCTGCGCGCCATCGCTGCCCAGCTTTACCTGGAGCTGCTGCAAGGCGGCTACACCCAGGTCTGCGAGTTCCACTACCTGCAGCACGACCCGGCCGGCCAGCCCTATCCGGACCCCTTGACGCTGGGCTGGGCGCTGGCCGACGCGGCGCAGGACGTTGGCCTGGGCCTGACGCTGATGCCCGCGCTGTACGAGCGCGCCGGCTTTCAGCAGCCGCACTTGCGCGACGACCAGCGGCGCTTCGGCACCGATGCCGCCAGCGTCTGGGCCATGGCCCAGCGCATCGCGGCGGCCCGGCGGCCCGGCCTGGACGCTGGCCTGGTGATCCACTCGCTGCGGGCCGCAGCACCGGGCTCTGTCCAGGCGCTGCGCGCGCTGGCCGCCAATTTTGCCGGGCCGGTGCACATCCATGTGGCCGAACAAACGGCCGAGGTCGACGATTGCCTGGCCGCAACCGGTGCCCGGCCGATCGCCTGGCTGGCGCAGGCCGGGCTGCTGGACGCCCGCTGGCAACTGGTGCACGCCACCCACAGCGTCACAGCGGAGATCGAGGCGGTCGCGCGCAGCGGCGCCGGCGTGGTGATCTGCCCCAGCACCGAAGCCAACCTGGGCGATGGGATGTGTGACCTGCGCGGCTGGCTGGACGCTGGCGTGCCGCTGGCCATCGGCTCGGACAGCCACGTCACCCGCGACTGGCGCGAAGAGCTGCGCTGGCTGGACTACGGCGCACGCCTGCAACTGCGGCAACGCAATGTTGCTGCTGCGCCGGCCGCGGGCCAGCCGTCCACCGCGCACCGGTTGTTTTCACGCGCGCTGGCCGGCGGTGGCGCGGCGATGGGCCAGCGGCGCTGGGGCTTGTTGCCCGGCGCCCGCGCCGATGCGCTGCAGCTTGACTGCGCCAGCGCCCACCTGCTCGGCATCCCGGGCGACCGCCTGATCGACGCGCTGGTGTTCTCCAGCCCCGCCGCACCCTGGCAGGACGTGATGGTGGCGGGGCAGTGGGTGCTGCGTGGCGGCAGGCACGCCCGGGGCGATGCCATCCAGCGCGACTTTGTCCAGGCGATGGCCGCGCTGTGGTCGGGCGACCCACCCGACCGACCCGATACCGTTTGACCCAGGCTGACGGCGGCGCGCCGGCCGCGCGCTGGCTGGCATTTGCTGGCATTTGCCGGCATTGGCCGGTCATACTGTGCGCCCAAAGCTTGTCGCCAACTCGGCGCCGGGCAGGCCGGTGGCGGCCCTGCCGCGCACCCCACCGACAACAGGACACCAACATGGCCGTTGCCCCGCGAGCCGAACCGCTGGACCACTTCACCCCCGTGCAGTGGCAGCACCTGAGTGCACGGTCGTCTTGGCGCGGGCTGTGGTTGGTGGCGCACTGCTGGGCCGTGATCGGCGCGGCGATGTGGGCCGGCGCAACCTGGCCGGTACTGATCCCACTGGCGGTGGTGGTGATCGGTGCGCGCCAACTGGGCTTGTTCATACTGATGCACGACGCGGCGCACGGCGCCCTGCACCGCAACCGGCGGATCAACGACGGGGTGGCGACCTGGCTGTGCTCGTCCACGCTGCGGGCGTACCGCCCCTACCACCTGCAGCACCACCGCTATGTGCAGCAGGCCGAGGACCCGGACCTGGTGCTGTCGGCGCCGTTCCCGATCAGCCGTGCGTCCTTCGCCCGCAAAGTCTGGCGCGACCTGAGCGGCCAGACCTTCGTCAAGCAGCGTTTCGGCCCGGTCGTGCAGCGTCTCAGGCAACGGGTTGCCGGCGGCACGGCAACCACGCTGCCCGAGCTGGGCCGTGAGCTGGGCCGGGATGGCCGCTTCCTGCTGGGCAATGCCTTGGGCCTTGCGGTGTTTGCTGCGGCGGGCGTGGGTTGGGTGTGGCTGCTGATGTGGTTGCTGCCGATGGCCACCTGGCTGCCGCTGGTCAGCCGCATCCGCAACATTGCCGAGCACGCGCTGGTGCCCCAGGACGAGGCCGACCCGCTGCGCCAGGCCCGCACCACCCTGGCCAGCTGGGTCGAGCGGGCGCTGATTGCACCCTACTGGGTCAACTACCACGCCGAGCACCACCTGTTCACCCAGATCCCCTGCTGGAACCTGACCGAGGCGCATGCCTTGTTGCAGCAGCAGCCCGCAAGCGGGCGGATGGTGACCCAGCCCGGCTACCTGCGCTTGTTGCGCCTGGCCACCGCGGCCTGAGCCGCTTCCGGCGGGCCGTCAAAGCCGCAGCGGCTCACAAGTCGTACCAGCCCAGCCCCAGCGTCAGGCCGCTGGCGCGGGCTTCTCCACTGCGCTGCTGCTGTTGCCAGGCAATGTCGATCGCCAACTTGTCCCGGCGCAGCCAATGCCGTGCGCCGACCTGGGCCAGCCGCAGCGTGCCCTCCTGGGCCAGTTCGGCAAACGCCGTGGTGCGTTTGAAGACCTCGCGATCAATCGCCACCGCGCGGGTCCAGGTCCAGCGCGTGCCACTGGATTTGTTCAGGCCCAGGTCCAGGTGCAAGGTGGCGTAGCCCTCGCCCAGCGTGACCGACACCGGCAGCTTCAGACCGGCGGTGCGCACGCTGGCCTCACCCGGGCTGCGCGCCCAACCCAGCGCACCGGTGACCGCCACGCCCCAGCCGTCGCGACCGATGTGGTTGAAGACGTGTTTGAACTCCAGCTCGGTCTCGTTGCCGGTCAACACCGCCTGGCGGTCCACGAAACGCGACAACTGCAGTTGCAGCGAGTTGCCACCACCGAACGTGTACTCCGACTCCACCGACAAGCCGCGCAGCGTGCCCCGGCGTTCGGCCCAGGACTCGAACGACCACACCTGCTCGTCGTCCTCCATCACCGCGGTACGGGCGATCTGGAACGGCCGGTCGTTGGCTTGCGCGGGGGCCGCGCACAGCAGCAGCAGGCTGAACAACCCGCCCAGCCGCCGCAAGGTACACCGCAAGCAGCCCATCCCGCGCCCAGGCCCGCCAGGTCAGCCGAGTTGCAGGAATTCGACCCAGTTGCCATCCGGATCGGCCACGATGGCGATGCGCACGCCGGGCCGGATCTCGCGGGCGCCCATCACCACCTTGTGGCCGGCGTCAGCGCAGGCGGCGACCATCTCGGGCAGGTTGTCGATCGTGATCGTCCAGTAGCGGTAGCCCGCCGCGCCCTGGATACCACCGGGCGGCGCCGTGGCCGGCACGGCCGGCAGCACCACCAGCTTGATCAGGCTGTCGCCGCACAGCAGGCGGTGCATCACGCCGGTGCCGCCCGGCATCGGCATCTCGCCCTGCAACTTCAGCCCCAGCACCTGCTGGTAGAAGGCCAGCATCGCTGGGCCGTTGGTGGTGACGATGCCCAGATCGATGGCGGATTTGGTGATGTTCATGCCCATGAAAACTCCTGGTTCAGGCCCGTCTGCGGGCCAGGATTCAAACCGCTGTCTGGCCCGGCAATTGCCGTGTCACCGGATGAGAGCTCGACAAGCCGCCGTCCACGGCAATCGCCTGGCCGTTGACGTAGCTGGACTGGCTTGACGCCAGGAACAGCGCCACATTGGCCAACTCGTCGGGCTGCGCGGCCCGGCGCAGCGGGTTCAGGCGGCCCAGCTTGTGGGTCACGCCCTTGTCCTTGGCGTAATCAAAGGTGGGGCGGGTCATGCCGGTTTCGGTCAGGCCCGGGCAGAGGGCGTTGACCCGCACGCCGGACTCGCACAACTGCTGGGCCGACACCATCACCAGGTTGATCACACCCGCCTTGGACGCCGAGTACGCCGGCCCGCCAGCACCCGACCGGATGCCGGCCACCGACGCGGTGCAGATGATCGAGCCGCCCTGGCCGGCGTCGGCCATCACCTTGCCGGCATGTTTGACCATCAGCCACGGCCCGATCAGGTTGACGCGCAGCACCTCGGCAAAGTGCTCGGGCGTCAAATCGAAAATGCCGGCCGTGCCGCCGGACACACCGGCATTGGCAAACGCCACGTCGAGCCGGCCATGGCTGGACAGCGCCGTGGCCACCAGGCTGGCGACATCGGCTTCGACCCCGGCATCGCCCTGCAAGGCGGTGGCCACGCCGCCGGCCTCGACCACGCTGCGCGCGGTGTCGAACACGGCGTCGGTCTTGTCGCCCAACACCAGGCGCGCGCCCTCACGGGCAAACAACAGCGCGGTGGCGCGGCCTATGCCCGAGCCGGCGCCGGTGATGATGGCGACCTTGCCTTCGAGACTCTGGGACATTTCTTCTCCTGGTGCAGCGTGATGGCGTGATCGGGCGTGATCGGGCAGGTGCCGAGCTCAGCCCAAAGCCGCATAGCGCTCGAGGTGGTGGTCCACATCGCCAAAGCGCTGGGCGATCATCGTCAGCCTGCGGAAGGTGTGCGAGACCTTCAACTCTTCGGTCATGCCCATGCCGCCGTGCAGCTGCACCGACTCCTGGCTGACCTGGCGTGCCGCATCGGCGATCTTGATCTTGGCGGCCGACACCGCACGCGCCCGCGCCGCGGCATCACCCCCGGCGTCTACCGTGCTGGCCGCCAGGATGGCCATTGACCGGGCCTGCTCGGTGGCGATAACCATCTCCACCATGCGGTGCTGCAGCACCTGGAACGACGCGATCGGCACGCCAAACTGCTTGCGCTGCTTCATGTAATCCAGTGTGGCGTCGTTGGCGCTTTTCATCGCACCGATGGCGTCGGCGCAGAGCAGCGCGGTGGCAAAGTCGGTGGCCTCCTCGATGTGCGGCATGGCGCCGCCCAGCGGGCCGAGCAGCGCGTCGGCGCCCAGCACCACGCCGGCCAAGCGCACATCGGCCACCCGCATCCCGTCCACCGTGCGGCTGGGGTTCAGGCTGACGCCTGCCGCCTGCGGATCGACGATGAACAGGCTGACGCCCAGGGTCTCGCCAGCGGCACCACTGGTGCGGGCCGACACGATCAGCCGCTGCGCCGACGCCGCGCCCACCACCACACGTTTGTCGCCGTCCAGCACCCAGCCGTCAGCCGCAGCGCGGGCCGTGGTGAGGGCCGGCGCCAGGCCGTAGCGCCCACCCGCCTCGGTGCTGGCAAAGGCCAGCCGCATCGTGCCGTCGATCACGCCGGGCAACAACGCTGCCCGCTGCGCGGCCGACCCGGCGCGTGCCACCAGCCGGCTGGCCAGGCCCACGACATCCAGCAGGGGCTCGACCACCAGGGCTTCGCCGCAGGCCTCCATCACCGCCATCAGGTCGACCGCGCCACCGCCAAAACCGCCATCGTCCTCGGGCAGTGCAATGGCGTTCAGGCCCATCTCGGCAAACGCGGCCCAGACCGGCTCGCTGAAACCGCTGGCCGAATGGAGGATGGCTTTGCGCTTGTCGAAGTCGTAGGCATTGCCCAGGTATTTGCGCACCGAGTCGGCCAGTTGTTGTTGCTCGTCGCTGTAGTCGAAGTTCATGTTTGTCTCGCGTTGGCTGCTACAGACCGAGCGACATCTTGGCGATGATGTTGCGCTGTATCTCGTTGGACCCGGCGTAGATGCTGGCCTTGCGGTAGTTGAAGTAGCGCGGCGCCAGGCGCGAGGTGAAGTGGTCGATGGCGCCCGAGTCCACCGCCTTGAAGGGCTGGGCCAGCGGGCCGACCGCCACCATCATCAGCTCGGTGATCATCTGCTGCACCTCGGTGCCGCGGATCTTGAGCATCGACACGTCCGCGCCCGGCGGCTGGCCGGTGCGGCGCATCTTGTCCAAAAAACGCATCGAGGTGATCTCCAGCGCGTCCAGTTCGACCTCGACCCGGGTCAGCTTGTCGCGAAAGCGCGGGTCCTGCATCAGCGGCTTGCCGTCCTTTTGCTCGCGCGTGGCCAGCGCCTTGAGCGCCGCAAGCTCCCGCTTGGACGCGCCCACATTGCCCGAGCCCATGCGCTCGTGGCCCAGCAGGTACTTGGCCACCGTCCAGCCCTTGTTCTCCTCGAACACCAGGTTCTCCACCGGCACCGACACGTTGTCGAAGAAGATCTCGTTGACCTCATGGCCACCGTCCATCAGGATCAGCGGGCGCACGGTGATGCCGGGGGTGGCCATGTCGATCAGCAAAAAGCTGATGCCCTCTTGCCGCTTTTCGGCTGCCGGGTTGGTGCGCACCAGGCAAAAGATCCAGTCGCCGTAGTGGCCCAGCGTGGTCCAGATCTTCTGGCCATTGACCACATAGTGATCACCGTCCCGGTCGGCGCGGCACTTCAGCGCGGCCAGGTCCGACCCGGCGCCCGGCTCAGAATATCCCTGCACCCAGAAATCGTCGCCCTCGCGGATGCGCGGCAAAAAGCGCGCCTTTTGCTCGGGCGTGCCAAAGCGGTGCAGCACCGACGCACACATCGCCGGGCCGAACGGCGGCAGTCCGGGCGCACCGGCCAGGCCGAACTCCTCGTCGTAGATGTAGCGCTGGGTGATGTCCCAGCCGGTGCCACCCCACTCCACCGGCCAATGCGGCACGGCCCAGCCCTTGGCCGCCAATATCTTGTGCCAGCGGATGAAGTCGTCCTTGGACAGGCCGTGGTAGCCCACCACCTTGTCGCGGATGTCGGCAGGCAGGTTGTCGGCCAGCCAGCCGCGCACCCCGTTGCGGAAGGCCAGTTCTTCAGTCGAATAGCTCAGGTCCATGGTCGCTCTCGGTGTGGATTAAGTTGAGGCTGGGGCTTTACAGCCGCTCGATGATGATGGCCGGCGCCATGCCGCCGGCGGCGCACATCGTCACCAGGCCGCGTTTCAGGTCACGCCGCTCCAACTCGTCCAGCAGCGTGCCGATCAGGATCGACCCGGTGGCGCCGATCGGGTGGCCCAGCGCCATCGCGCCGCCGTTGACGTTGACCTTGTCGCGGTTGAGCTTCATGTCACGGATGAACTTCTCGGCCACCACGGCAAATGCCTCGTTGATCTCCCACAGGTCGATGTCGTCTGCCGTCAGGCCGGCCTTGGCCAGCACCTTGCGGGCGGCCGGCACCGGCGCGTTGAGCATCAGCGTGGGCGAGTCACCGACGTTGGCATAGGCCACCACCCGGGCACGCGCTTTCATGCCGTGCTTCTTGGCGTAGCTGGGCGAGGCCAGCAGCAGCGCGCCCGAGCCGTCGACCACCCCCGACGAGTTGCCGGCGTGGTGCACAAAGTTGATGTCCAGGTCGGGGTACTTGGCCGCGATCAGCTTGCGGAAAGTGGTGCCGCGCTCGTCCAGCGCCTGGTCGGCCAGCGTGGCAAAGGCCGGCTTCAGACTGGCCAGACCCTCGGCGGTGGTCTGCGGGCGCGGAAACTCCTCCTTGTCCAGCGCCAGCGTGCCGTCAGCCCGGTAAACCGGCACCAGGCTCTTGCTGAAGTGGCCACCCGCGATGGCCGCCGCGGCACGCGGCTGGCTGACGAGCGCGAGCGCGTCCAGGTCGCTGCGGCTGATGCCCTCCAGCGTGGCAATGGCATCGGCGCAAATGCCCTGGTGCGGCTGCGGGTGGCGCTCGCGCAGGCGCAAGTTGCCGCTGTCCATCAGGCCGACTCCGTCCCGCAGCGTGGCGGTCATCGACATCATTTCGCAGCCGCCGGCCACCATCAGGTCTTCCATGCCCGACATGATCGACGCCGCCGCCAGGTTGACGGTGGTGATGCCCGAGCCGCAGAAGCGGTCGAGCGTCATGCCGCTGGACCGCACGTCGTAGCCGGCGTCCAGTGCCGACATGCGGCCCAGGTCACCGGCCTGGGTGCCGCGCTGGGTGCTGGTGCCCCAGATGATGTCGTCGATCTCGGCCGTGTTCAGGTGGTTGCGCTCGGCCAGCGCTTTCAGCACCGTGGCGCCCAGGTGCTGCGGGTGCATGTCGGCCAGGGCGCCTTTGCCCACTTTGCCAATGCCACGCGGGGTGCGGCAGGCGTCGATGATCAGGGCGTCGGTCATGGCCAATCTCCAGGGGGCGGTGAGCAATCAGCGGATTGTGGGGCGCCGCTGTTGCGCGGCACAGTCCGGCGGGTGACAGTGGGCACCTGCGGCGGCCGCTACGCTGGCCGTTGCACCGTGCAGCACCACGCTGCCGCCAAAACTGCCACCGCCACCGACACCGACACCGCTACCAGCGCCGCTACCAACACCGCCACCAGCGCCGCCACCAGCGCCCCCGGCCACAACGAGGAGACCCCATGCCCGAAAACAGCCTGCCGCACTTTGAGACCATCCGCCTGGACCTGCGCGGCAGCGTGGCCGTGTTGACGCTGAACCGGCCGCAGCGCCTGAATGCTGCACCGCCGCAAATGTTTACCGAGATCCACGACGCCCTGCGCGCCCTGCCCGCGCTGGGCGCCCGGGCGCTGCTGATCACCGGCGAAGGCCGCGCCTTTTGCAGCGGCGCCGACGTGCAGAACATGGGTGCGGCCACCGGCTCGCGGGGCGACAACACGCGCAAGGTGCTGGCCGAGGTCTACAGCCCGGTGATGCTGGCGCTGTCGCAATTGGCGATCCCGGTGCTGGCGGCGGTCAACGGCGTGGCGGCGGGCATCGGCTGCTCGCTGGCGCTGGCGGCCGACTTCACGCTGGCGGCGCGCTCGGCCTACTTTCTGGAGGCCTTTGTCAACATCGGCCTGGTACCCGACGGCGGCGCCACCTGGATGCTGGCGCGCCAGATCGGCAAGGCCCGCGCCACCGAGATGATCATGCTGGGCGAGCGCATCCCGGCCGAACGTGCCGAGCAATGGGGCCTGATCTACCGCGCGGTGGACGACGCCGAGCTGATGTCCCAGTCGCTGGCCCTGGCCGAGCGCTTGGCCAACGGCCCGACGCTGGCGCTGGGCCTGATGCGGCGCGGCCTGGCGTTGGCGCTGTCGCAAAGCTACGAGGACGCAATGGCCACTGAAGCCATTCACCAGGGCCTGGCAGCCGACAGCGCCGATGCCGCCGAGGGCGGGCAGGCCTTTCTGGCACGCCGCAAGCCAGTGTTCAAGGGAGCCTGAGATGAGCCAATCCCCCGCTGCGGCCCAACCGGTGGGCTACAACACCGCCACTGTGGAGGCCTGGATCGACCAGCAGGTGCCCGCGCTGCGCACCCCCCTGACGTGGACACGGCTGGAGGGCGGCCACTCCAACCTGACCTACCAGGTTGAGGACGTCGAAGGCCGGCTTGCCGTGATCCGCCGCCCACCGATGGGCGAGTTGCTGCCCAAGGCGCACGACATGGCGCGCGAATGGGCGCTGATCAGCGCACTGGGCGCCACAAAGGTGCCGGTGCCGCAGGCGCTGGGCTTTTGCGCCGACCCTTTGGTGACCGGCGCGCCGTTCTACCTGATGGGCCATGTCGACGGCCATCCGCTCTACACCGCTGACGACGCCCGCCGCTGGGTGCCCGAGCCGCTGCGCCAGACGCTGGCCGATTCGTTCATCGACGTGCTGGCCGACCTGCACGGGGTGGACCCCGACGCGGTCGGCCTGGGCGACCTGGGCAAGAAAGACGACTACATCGGCCGCCAGCTCAAGACCTGGTACCGGTCGTGGAACGCGTCGATCGCCGGCGCCCAGCTCGACGACCCACGCGCCCATGCGCTGCAGCAGTACTTTCTGGCCCACACGCCCGAGCAAGGCCCGGCCCGTATCGTACACGGCGACTACGGCCTGCACAACACGCTGATCGGCGCTGACGGCCACATCGCCGCCGTGGTGGACTGGGAGATCTCGACCCTGGGCGACCCGCTGGCCGACCTGGCCTATGCGCTGAACCAGTGGGCCGAGCCGGGCGACCCGCCGTCGGCGCGCGGTGATCGCCCCACCGCCTTGCCGGGTTTCCCGCCACGCCGCGCGCTGGCTGATCGGTATGCCCAGCGCACCGGCCGCGACAAGTCCATGCTCGACTTCTACATCGGCTTCAACCGCTGGAAATCGGCCGCCATCGTGCACGGCGTCTACGCCCGCTACCTGGAGGGCAAAAAGAGCACCGTCGGCGTGGACCTGGACGGCCTGAAGCAGTCGATCCTGCATGCGCTGACGCAGGCCGAAGCGGCTGTGGAACGGCTGCAACGACAGGCCTGACAGCGGGCCGGCCGCGCCGGCGCCAGGGTTGTCCCTCTGCGGGAAAGCGATCAAGCGATGGATCCTGCAGGGTGCGGGTGTCGAACACACTGCTGGCACCGGGCCAGCGCCACCTGTCCGTCCAACCCGAGGAGACACCCATGAAACGCCGTACCGCCCTGCATGCAGCACTGCTGGCCACACTGGCCACCGTCAGCGCCTTGACCGGCTGCGCCACTGCACCCTTTGGTCCTGGCTGGGTCACGCTGATCGACGGCGACAAAGGCCTGGACAACTGGAACCGCACCGGCGACGCCAACTGGCGTGCCGAAGGCGGGCTGATCGTGGCCGACAAGGGCAAGGGCGGGTTCCTGGTGTCCAAGAACAGCTACAAGGACTTTGCGCTGTACGCCGAGTTCTGGGCCGAGACCGACACCAACAGCGGCATTTTTCTGCGTGCCAGCGACCCCGCCGTCATCACGGCCGACAACGCCTACGAAGTCAATATCTGGGACATCCGGCCCGACCCGATCTACGCCACCGGCGGCATCGTCAACTTTGCCGCCGTGCCAGTACCGACGATCTACAAGGCTGGCGGCCGCTGGAACACCTTCGAGATCGAGGCCCGGGGCCCCGTGGTGACGGTCAAGTTCAACGGCACAGTCACCGTCACGATGAACAACAGCAAGTTCGCCAGCGGCCCGTTTGCGCTGCAATACGGCGCGGGCGTCAAGGGCGTGACGGGCGGCCCGATCAAGTGGCGCAAGGTGCAGATCAAACCGCTGTAGCCGCCGCTCGCCGCTGCCGCTCGGGCCGCTCGGGCCTTGATTCAGGCAACGGTAGAAAACGCGCTGGATCAGCCCGGGCCCTTCGCTGCGCGGGGCCGGTCCGTCGCGCCAAGTCGCAGCGCCAAATGCACCGTTGGCTGTTCTGCGAAACTTCACGCTCTCGGGGCGGACCCCTCCGGATTCGCCCGCTGCCGCAAGCGGAGGCCGGTCATGGTGATGGTGAATTTTCTGCGCAGATGGGCCGCGGCTGCCGAGGCGCCGGACGGCACCCGAATCGCTGGGCATGCGCAGCGCGCCTGCCACCCCAGGCGCCGCCGTGCGGTGGCGTGGGCATGGCTTGCCGCCTGGTCAATGGCCGGCTGCGGTGGCGGCGACCCTGTCGGCGACAACACCACCACCAACAGTGGCCTGGGCGACCCTAGCTACATCTTGTCCGCAGGCCAGGTGCTGGTCGATCATGGCGGCTTCAAGCTGGTTTACGACTGTGCAGAACGCAACAGCGTGCGGTATGACTACACGCTCACCACCGACACCGGCACCCTGCCCCGGCCGGACGCCTTCACGGTAGAGCCACTGCTGCCCACTGGCTGCGCCGCGCAAACCAATACCGCCAGCTACAGCAGCGTGCACGCCGGGTATGACCGCGGCCACCTGGTCACCTCCAACCACATGGACGGCAACGCGGCATGGCTCGCCGCAGCCAATCACATGAGCAACGTCGCGCCGCAGGTGTCCAGCTTCAATCAAGGCCTGTGGCTGGACGTCGAGAACGTGGCCGAGTGCTACCGCGACCTGGCGCCCGTGCGCGTCATCGGCGGCTTGGTCTACAACGACCCCAGCAACGACTACTTCGTCGCCAGTCACGGCGTGCGAACGCCCGACATCTTCTGGAAGCTCGTCATCAGCTCCGACCCCGCCACGGGCAGCCTGCGTGCCATTGCATGGCTCATTCCCAACAACGTCATGTTGAATGCCTTGGACCACTACCTGGTCAGCGTGACCGAGTTGGAGCAAGCCGTGGGCGCAGACCGCGTGAGCGCGCCGGCGTTGCCGGCCGACTTGCGCAACACGCGCGCTGCCAGCACCTGGGCCCGTCCGGCGGGCTGCAACCTGGCGTAGGCAGGCGGGCTGCCACCGCCAAGCAGGGGCGATGGGCGCCGTTGGCCTTTTCGCGGCGACGGCATCGAACCTGGCGCGGGGATTCTCAGACGCCAGGCTTCCCTTTTGCGGCAACGGCAGGCCTGGCTTCAGGGGCTCGACGCAAGTACTTCCGATCGAGTCGGGGGCTTTCCCGCTAGCCGCAGCTGCGTCATCCGGCGGCGCTGGGCGCGGTCGCGATGCAGGCGTTTCACATCTGCATGGCCGCCCAAGCCAAATTCACCTTTTGGCCAGCAACCGCTGCATCACCTCGCCCCCTGTGCGGTAGGAGTGGCAGGTGTCGACCAGCGCCTCCAGCTTCCAGACCCGCACCGGCTCGGGCTGGCCGGGCCGGCGGGGTGCGTAATTGCCTGACGCAAAGGCCTGCACTGCCGCGGCGGCCATCACGTCTAGCAGCGCCAGCACATGGGTGCAGCCCTCCACCCCGCCCAGCCGCTCGCGCAGTGCCTTGCGAAACCCGCGCCCGATCGACAAACCCACCACCCGCTGGAAGTTGGGGTTGACCTCGGCGCAGCCCTCGTAGGGCGTGGCCGGCATGGCGGACGCCAACGCCTGGATGTTGCGCGACCGGTCCACCGACAGCCGCAACTGCATGTGGTGTAGCGCTGAGCCGGCCGGGCACGGACCGCGAAAGTCGCTGTCGTACTCAAATGGCCGGGTGTCGACGAAGCGGCCGTCGATATCGATCAGGCCGTCATCCCGCCTGAAGCTGCGGCAGACGATGCTGCGGGTGCATATCGCCTCGCGCGGCGCGGGCTCGGGCAACAGCCAGCCGCCGGCCAGGTCAGCGTGTTGCGCCTCACCCGCCACCAAGGGGCTTGATCCCGCCGGATTCACCGCGCCGCCCGATCAGTGGCGGAAGACGACCGGCATGCTGACGTCCTCTTCGCTGCCTTCCATCATCCGGATCTCGTTGCGGCCCACCACCAGGTGGTGCACCTCGTCCGGGCCATCGGCCAGGCGCAGCGTGCGCTGGGTCGAGTACATCCGGGCCAGCGGGGTTTTTTGCGACACGCCCAGCGCGCCGTGCATCTGGATCGCCTGGTCGATGATCTTGCACACCTGCTCGGGCACCAGCGCCTTGACCATGTGCACCCAGATGCGGGCCTCACGGTTGCCCAGCACGTCCATCGCCTTGGCGGCCTTGAGCACCATCAGGCGCATCGCCTCGATCTCGATGCGGGCGCGCGAGATGATCTCGACATTGCCACCCAGCCAGACCAGCTTCTTGCCAAAGGCCTCGCGCGACAGGCCACGCGCCACCATCAGGTCCAGCGCCTTCTCGGCCTGGCCGATCGAGCGCATGCAGTGGTGGATGCGGCCCGGGCCAAGCCGGACTTGCGAGATCTCGAAGCCGCGGCCCTCGCCCAGCAGCATGTTTTCTTTGGGCACGCGCACGTTGTCAAAGCGGATGTGCATGTGGCCGTGCGGCGCGTGGTCCTCGCCAAACACGTGCATTGCGCCTTCGATGATGACGCCCGGGGTGTCCTTGGGCACCAGGATCATCGACTGCTGCTTGTGGGGCGCTGCGTCGGGGCTGGAGCGCACCATCGTGATCAGGATCTTGCAGCGCGGGCTGCCGGCGCCCGAGATGTAGTGCTTCTCGCCGTTGATGACCCATTCGTCACCGTCCAGCACCGCGGTGGTGGCGATGTTCTTGGCGTCGGACGAGGCATGGTGCACCTCGGTCATCGCGTAGGCCGAGCGGATCTCGCCGTTCAGCAAGGGCTTGAGCCAGCGCTCTTTTTGCGCCGGGGTGCCGACACGCTCCAGCACCTCCATGTTGCCGGTGTCGGGCGCCGAGCAGTTCATGCTCTCGCTGGCCAGCGGGTTCTTGCCCAGCTCGACCGCGATGTAGGCGTAGTCCAGGTTGGACAGGCCCTCGCCGGTGTTGGCGTCGGGCAAGAAGAAGTTCCACAGGCCTTCTTTCTTGGCCTGCTCCTTGGCGCCGTTCAGCACATCGAGCTGGCCGGGGGCGTAGGTCCAGCGGTCAGCGCCGCTGCGGCCCTCGCCCAGCGCCTCGTACTTGACGCTCATCGGCTCGACGGTTTCCTTGATGAAGCGCTTGACGTGCTCGTACAGCGGCATAGCCTTCTCGGACATGCGCAGGTCGTTGAGCGGGTCGTTCGGGCTCAGGGCAAAGGCAGACGCGGTCTTGGCGTTGGCGGGCTGGGTCATGGTCGGTCTCCGGGGGATGGGGTAGGGCAAGCGCAGACTGTGGCCTGGGTGGCCCGGCAGCGCAGTCGTTCGGGCGACAGTGTCCCGCGCATGCCAACCCGATTCGGCGGCCCGCCGCATGATGACGGGCTTGAACCCGCCGGATCGGCCCGCGCCGGCCCGGCAGTGCCTGCCCACAGGCCAGGAGACCCATGTCCGCTGACCCCCATCCCTTCGATGGCCTGAAAGTGATCGACTGCGCCAGCTACATCGCCGGCCCGGCCGCCGCGACGATGCTGTCGGACTTTGGCGCCGAGGTGATCAAGGTCGAACCGCCCAGCGGCGATCCGCTGCGCGTGATGTACCAGCTGCCGGGCACACCACCGGCCGATCGCAACTACCCCTGGGAGCTGGATTCGCGCGACAAGCGCAGCCTGGTGCTCGACCTGAAGCAGCCCGAGGCCCAGGCCGTGCTGCACAAGCTGGTGGCGCAGGCCGATGTGTTCATCACCAACCTGCCGCTGCAGGTGCGCCGCCGGCTGGCGCTGGACCATGACACGCTGCTGCCGCTCAACCCGCGCCTGGTCTACGCGTCGCTCACCGCCTACGGCGAGACCGGACCCGAGGCCGACAAGGCCGGGTTTGATGTCACCGCCTACTGGGCCCGGTCCGGCCTGATGGACCTGGTGCGGTCGGACGAGACCTCAGCGCCGTCGCGCCCGGTCGCCGGCATGGGCGACCACCCCAGCGCGGTAACGCTGTTTGCCGCCATCACCACCGCGCTGTACCGGCGCGAGCGCACCGGCCGGGGCGGCCTGGTCGGCACGTCGCTGCTGGGCAACGGCCTGTGGGCCAACAGCATCCAGGTGCAGGCCCAACTCAGTGGCGTGGTCTACCCGCCGCGCCCGCCGCGTGAGCGCGCGCCCAACGCGATGAACAACATCTACCGCTGCCAGGACGGCCGCTGGCTCAACCTGATCGTGCTGAACGAGACCCGCCAATGGCCGGCGCTGATGCAGGTGCTGGGCCATGCGGATCTGGTGGATGACAGCCGCTTTGCCACGGTGGCGCTGCGTGCGGCGCACAGCGCGCAACTGGTGCATTTGTTCGACCATTGTTTTGCGGCGTTTGATCTGCCGCACTGGCGGGCAAAACTGGATGCGGCCGGCATCACCTTCGGGCTGATCGCCACGCTGGCCGACATCCCGGGCGATGCGCAAATGCAAGCCGCAGGGGCCTTGGTGCCGTCGGCCCACGGCGCGGGCTGGACGGTTGCCAGCCCGGTGCAACTGGCGGATGTTCGTCCCCGCGCACCCGGGCCGGCGCCTGGCTTGGGCCAGCACAGCAGCGCGGTGTTGCGGGAAGCGGGCTACAGCGATGACCAGATCCGCCAACTGCGCAACAGCGGCGCGGTGGTTTGCGCCAGCCCGGACCCAGACCCGGACACTTACCCTGACCTGGCCCCTGAAGCAAGGAGACCTGTCCCATGACCTACGCCCAAGGCCGCTTGATCCATGACGCCGACAGCCATTTGATGGAGCTGGACGACTGCCTGGACCCGTATTTCGACGCCACCCTGCTGGCCCGCTTCCACGCCAGCCCCGGCTACCGGGCCGCACTGGCGCGCAAGCTGCGCCCCGGACGGTCGCGCGAGGCCCATGCCGACCCGGCCTTTCGCGCCGGCGTTGATGCCAACCTGATGCTGCGCAAGAACTACGAAGCCCACGGCGCCTTCATCCCGGCCGACCGGCCCCATGCACTGGACTTGATGGGCTTTGCCAGCCAGTTGGTTTTCACCACCTTTTGCCTGGGCAACTTCGGGCTGGATGCCGGGGACGACTTGGCGCTGACCTATGCCGCAGCCCAGGCGCACAACCGCATGATGACCGACTTCTGCGCGGTGGACCGCCGCCTGCTGGCCACCGCCTACGTGCCGTTGGAGGACTTTGCGCTGGCCGCCCACTGTGCCGCCGAGGCCCTGAAACTCGGCGCCAAGGCGCTGATGGTGCCGTCCAGTTGCCCACGCCAGCACGCCCCCAGCCACATTGGCCTGGATGCGGTCTGGGCCCAGGCGCAAGAAGCTGGCATCCCGGTTTTGTTCCATGTCGGCGGTGAGGACAAACTCAACCCGGTCTACAAGCACAACGGCCTGCCCGCGGTGCCAGACTTTCACGGCGGTGACGACAACTTCACCTCGGTCAGCTACATGCCCATCCCCTCGGCGGTGATGCAGACCCTGGCCACGCTGATCTTCGACGGCGTGTTCGACCGCTTCCCCCGATTGAAGTGGGGCGCGATCGAGCTGGGCGCGTCCTGGCTGCCGGGCTGGATGCGGGCGATGGACTCGGCGGCTGCGGCCTTCATGCGCAACGAGACCCGGCTGCAAAAACTGTCCGCCAAGCCCAGTGAGCTGGTGCAACGCCAGCTGCGTGTCACGCCCTACCCGCATGAGGACGCCGGCTGGATCGTGGCCCAGGCCGGCCCCGATGTGGCGCTGTTTTCGTCCGACTATCCGCATGTGGAGGGCGGCCGGCACCCGTTGAAACGCTTTGATGAGTCGCTGCAAGGCTGCACGCCGGCCGCCGTGCAGCGCTTTTACGCCGACAACTTCATCGACCTGATGGGCAACGGCCTGGCGCCCGGGCTGCGCCGCCCGGCGCAGCTGCGGGCCGCCTGACAGCGCCCGGCCCCCACACACGCCCGCTGCAACCTCATCCGATCCACTGTCCACCCAACCCCTCACCTGGAGAACTGCAAGATGGCCCTGCCCCCGCTGCAAACCCTGCTCTACGCCGTTGACGACGGCATCGCGACGGTCACGCTGAACCGGCCCGAAAAGATGAACGCCTTCACCCCCCAGATGCGCGACGAACTGGTGGCGGTGTTTGACGAGACCGACGCCGACGATGCCGTGCGGGTGGTCATCATCACCGGCGCCGGCCGGGCGTTTTGTGCCGGCGCCGACCTGTCCTCGGGGGGCAAGACCTTCGACTACGCGGCCCGGGGCGAGGCGGCCCGCGACGCCTACAAGGTGGGCGATGTCTACCGCGACGGCGGCGGCATCACCACGCTGCGCATCTTCAAAAGCCTCAAACCCGTGATCGGCGCGATCAACGGCGCGGCGGTGGGCATCGGCGTGACGATGCAGATGCCGATGGACATCCGCATGGCCTCGACCGACGCGCGCTTTGGCTTTGTGTTTGCCAAGCGAGGCATCACGCCGGAGGCCGCGTCGTCGTGGTTTTTGACCAAGCTGGTGGGCATGCAGACCGCGCTGGAGTGGTGTTTCACAGGCAGGGTGTTCGGCGCCCAAGAGGCGCTGGACCGCGGCCTGGTGCGCAGCCTGCACGCGCCGGCCGATCTGCTGCCGGCAGCGCGTGCGCTGGCCCGCGAGATTGCTGACAACACCGCGCCGGTGTCGGTGGCGCTGACCCGCCAGTTGCTGTGGCACATGGCCGGCGCGGCGCACCCGATGGCCGCGCACCGCGTCGACAGCCGGGCAATCCAGTCGCGTGGCCAGTCGGCCGATGCGCGCGAAGGCGTCAGCTCGTTTCTGGAAAAACGCCAGCCGGTCTACCCGAACAAGGTGTCGACCGACATGCCAGCGTTTTTTCCGTGGTGGGACGAGCCGCCGTTTGAGTGACGGGCCCCCGCCTGGCCGCCGCGTCGTCGCGCAGGCCAGGCGGTTGCAAGCTGCGGCCTACAGCCGGTACACCCGCGCTGCGGTGTCGTGGAACATGGCCTGTTGTTCGTCAGCCGAGTAGCGCGCCGCAATCTTCTTCATCGCGTTCCAGTACACCGTGTACGACAGCGAGCGCCGGTCCACCGGAAAGTTGCTCTCGAACATGCAGCGCGACGCACCAAAACACTCGATCGCGTGGTGGTAGTAGCGGGCTTGCGCCTCGACCAACTCGTCTGAGCTGGCCGGGCGGTCGCGCAGGTTCCAGCCAAAGCCGTTGTCGGGCATCGCCAGGCCGCCCAGCTTGGCGACCACGTTGGGGCACTGGGCTATTGCGGCGATGTCATGGCGCCAGGCGTCGAAGATGGCCTCGCGCTGGCCCACGTAGCGGCCCACACCCAGCGGCGTGCCAAAGTGGTCCAGCACCAGCGTGGTGCCGGGCACGGCACGCGCCAGGTCGGCGAAGGCGGCGTTCTGGTGATGGTAGTGCCAGGTGTCATAGCTGTAACCCAGCGTGCCGAGCAGTGCCACACCCCGGCGGAAGTCGGCATCGGCGTACAGGCCTTCGGCGCCGCGGCCGGGGATGCTCAGCGCCTCGGGGTTGGCGTCCCGTGCGCCGGCATGGCGGATGCCGCGAAACAGGCCTTGGGCTGCGGCCTCGTGGGCGGCCAGCACCTCGCGCAGTGTGGCCTCGGGCAAGCGCAAGTCGGCATGGCCGACAAAACCGGCAATCAGCGCGCCACCGCCACCGTCGCGGGCAGCACGGGCAATACGCGCCACAAACTCGGTCTCGCCGATCGGCTTGAGGTGGTCCGGGCCGTCCTCGCGGTAGCTGGCCCGGCATTCGATGAACACGGTTTTTTCGATGTGGTGACCGGCGCCGGTATCGGCCCACAGGTCGGCCAGCAGGTAGGGCGTGCGGCCAAAGGCGTCGGTCCACAGGTGGTGGTGCGGGTCGATGATGGCCCGGCCCGGGTCGATCACGGCTTCTTGGACCTGGGCCAGCCAGGCATTGCTGCCGGGGGTGG
>JBKJKU010000208.1:0-9761 GCA_046597355.1 Aquabacterium sp. | reverse complement strand
CGAAAGTCTCGGTAAACGCCTGCAGCGATTGCTGCAGGCTGCCAGCCAGCGCATCGCTGGTGCGTTCGTGCTGGCCCAGGGCGGTTGTCCAGGCGGCCGCCACGGTGCTTACGCTGCCATCGATGCGGGCAGAAAGCCCGTCGAGGTGCTGCGTCACCACCTCGGCCAGTCGGGCCTGCAGCGAGGCGGTCTCGCGTGCCATGCCGGCCACCGTGGCCTCGACCATGGGTTGGATCGTCGCACCGGCCAGGCGGACGCTTTCGGTCAGGCTGTGCCTGAGGCTGCAGTCAACCGACGCGGCCAGGTCGGCGTAGACGCGCTGGGTGTTGTGGTGAAAACTGTCCTGGCGGGTCAGCATTTGCGCGCCCACCGCCTGCTGCTGCTGTGCCATCTGCAGCATCACCGTCTGCAGTTGGTCAACCACGGCCGGCAGCGTCTGGGCTTGGACCTGCAGTGCCTGGTAGGCCTGCTGGCGCTGGTGGGCGAGCGAAAACGGGCGCAGGTCGGTGGCAATGCGGCTGTCCAGCCCTTGCGCCGCCTGCAGCCGTTCGCGCCGGCACAGGGCCGACAGCAGGCCCAGCATCGCGGACGCCGCAACCCCGGCGACCGAGGTGCCAAAAGCCAGGCCCAGGCCTTTGACCGGTGCGGCCAGCGAGGCACGGATGGCCTGCAGGTCGGTGGTGCTTTCCAGCGCCATGACCGCACCATTGAGGGTGACCACCATGCCCAGAAACGTGCCCAACATGCCCAGCAGCACCAGCAGCCCGACCAGGTAGGGCGTCATCGCCGGACCGGGCAGGCCGCTGCGCTCGCCTTCGATGCGCAGGCGCACCGGGTTTTGCAAGCTGGGATGGAGCTGGACCAGCCAGTCGCCCAGGTGGGGCAACTGCGTGGGAACGGCCGCCAGCGCGGCGGCCAACGTGGCTGTGGCCTGGTGAAAGCGCCGCAACTCCAGCGCGCCCATCAGGTAGAACGCCAGGATCAGCGATGTCATCGCCAAGGCCAGCGGATGCGACGCGGCATAGCCTGCGCCCACCCAGACCACGGCGATCAAACCCACGCCGAAGGCGGCGATGCCCAGATGCTTGCTCATGTCTGCGTTGCCACTCCGTTGCTCAGTGCATCAACCAGTCCCACGACCGGTTGCAATCGAATGTCCATTTCAGCCACCAGCACGGTTTGAATCTCGCCGCAGGCACGCGCCAGCCAGGCGTCCGGCGGTGCTGGCTGCGCGGGACCTGGCGCTGGCCTGTCAGGCCCGGGCAGGCGCGCCTGCGCCGCCAGGTGCGCCTGCTGCAAACGCACAAAGCGCGCCTCCAGCAGCGACGGCACGGTCGCCAGCAAACTACGCTCGCGTGCCGCCAACGCCTGGTCCAGCACGCCGTCCAGCGCAGCCAGCGTGCCCAGGGCCGCGGATTGCTCGGCCAGTGCCTCCCGGACCTGGGCACGCAAGGCCGCGATGCGGACCTGCATCAGCCGTTGGTTCGCCTGGTAGCAGCGCCGGTAGGGCAAAAAGTCGCTGCCATGGTCCGTGGCCACGCCGGCCGCCGGCATGGCCAGCCGGCCACCTGACGCGCTGGCCGACACGTTGACCGACGCTCGGGCCGATGCGTCCGGCGGGTTGGCCAGCGCTCGGGCCGTCAGCACCGCGTCGGTGGCGATGGCCTGCGCAAGCTCCGCCCGTACCCGGGCCAGCGCGTCGGCTGCCGCCGCGCCAGCGACAGAGGGATCTGGCTGGGTTGACGACGCTGCGTCCGTCGCCATCGCTGGTGTTGGCGCGCTGGCATGAAGCGCTGCCGACAGCGGGATGGCAGCGGTCCAGTCCAGCCACAAACCCAGCCGTTCGGCAAACGGCTGCCGGGACACCTCGACATCCGCCTCGGCCAGTTCCGAGAGCAAGCGAACGAAGGTGGAGCTGTTGAAACTGATTCGCGGCAAGTCGCGCGCCATACCGAAACTCAAGACCCCGGCGGCGGTGCGCTGCCGGACGGTGCCGGCTTGCCGCAGGGCTGGCGAACTTGAAATCTCATGCCGGAGCGCCTGGCGCGGCCGGCGCGGTGCCGGCCTCTGGCGCTGGAGCGGCGTCCAGCGCCTCGTCCAGCAATTCAAGTGCGGCCAGCGCAAACGCGATCATGTTGGGATGGCGTTCGGCCCGGCCGGTACGCAACACGCGCGCCCGCAGCACCGGGCCATCGACCGCCAGACAGCTGTGGCCGGCGGGGTCGCCGTAGGTGTTGCCGGCCGGGCCTGCTGCCCCGGTTTCGGCCAAACCCCAATCAGCCCGAAACCGGCTGCGCTGGTGGTGCGCCAGCAGTTGTGCATAGGGCGGGCTGGACGACCGCATGCCGGCGGTGTCGTCGGCGGTCAGGGTGGTGAGCAGCCGGCCAGCGCGCCGGGTGTAGAGCACCGCCCCGCCCAGGTAGTAAGCCGAGGCGCCGGCACGCGCCAGCAGCGCGGCCGATATCAGCCCGCCCGCCGAAGACTCGGCCACGGCCACCGTTTCATTGCGCAAGACGAGCTTGTCGCCCACACGGTGGCCCAGCGCAAACAAGCAAGCGATGTCCATGGTCGTTGGCCCTGGTTGGTTTGAACGTGTCCAGCCCGCCGGGCCTGTCGATGTCCGTAGCGCCGGCCTAGCTTCACGCCGAACAGCGCAAAGTGACCGGTGCCAAGAAAAAAGACCCTCGGAGGGAGGGCCCTGGCTGTCTGCAGGTCTGCGCAGATGACTTTGCGGATCACCGAGCAGGTGCCGGCGAGCGGCAACGTGGCGGAGAGAGAGGGATTCGAACCCTCGGAGGGCTGTTAACCCTCACACGCTTTCCAGGCGTGCGACTTAAACCGCTCATCCATCTCTCCGCGGTGCAGCCGATGATTCTAGCCGACGGCGTCCAGCGCCTTTTCGCGCAACCAGTCCAGCGGTACAAAATCCACGGCCCGGGCGTGGGTGCATTCCAGTACCACCGGCGGTGCGCAGCCGTCGAGGTAGGCCTCGCGCCAGCGCAGCGCGCAGACACACCAGCGGTCACCGGGTTTGAGGCCGCGAAAGCGCATCTCGGGCCGGGGCGTGATCAGGTCGTTGCCGCGCTCGAACTGGAAGTTCAGAAATACCATCGTCATGCGGGCGCAGATGACATGGCTGCCAGCGTCCATCGCATCGGTGTGGCAGCAGCCGTCCCGGTACCAGCCGGTGACCGGATCGTAGGAGCAAGGCACCAGGGCGTTGCCCAGCACGTTCAGCGCCTGGCGCTGGCCGGTGTGGCCGGTTTCGCTCATGGGCGCACCCCGGGTGCTGCGGCGCCCGCCTTCATCACCGCCATCGCGGTGGCGATCAGGCCCGCCACTTCGGTCATGTTGCCGGGCACGATCATGGTGTTGTTGGTCTTGGCCAGTGCGTGGTAGGCATCGATGGCGCGTTCAGCCACTTTCAGCTGCACGGCCTGTTCGCCACCCGGCTGACCGATGGCCGCGGCAATCTGGCGGATGGCGTCAGCGGTGGCGGTGGCCACCGCGGTGATGGCCGCAGCCTCGCCCTGGGCCTTGTTGATCTCGGCCTGCTTGTCGCCCTCGCTGCGGGCGATGGATGCTTCACGCGCGCCGGTGGCGATGTTGATTTGCTCCTGGCGGCGGCCCTCGCTGGCGGCGATCAGCGCACGCTTTTCGCGCTCGGCGGTGATCTGGGCTTGCATGCTGCGCAGGATTTCGGCCGGCGGCGTCAGGTCCTTGATCTCGTAGCGCAGCACCTTGACGCCCCAGTTCAATGCCGCTTCGTCCAGCGACAGCACCACCGAGGTGTTGATCTGGGCGCGTTCCTCGAAGGTCTTGTCCAGTTCCATGCGGCCGATCACGCTGCGCAGCGTGGTTTGCGCCAGCTGCGTGATGGCCACGATGTAGTTGGACGAGCCGTAGCTGGCACGCATCGCGTCGGTGACCTGGAAGTACAGGATGCCGTCCACCGTCAGCTGGGTGTTGTCCTTGGTGATGCAGACCTGGCTGGGCACATCCAGCGGGATTTCCTTGAGCGAATGCTTGTAGGCCAGCCGGTCGATGAAGGGCAGCAGCAGGTTGAGCCCCGGCGACAGCGTGGCGTGGTACTTGCCCAGGCGCTCGACCACCCAGGCGTTTTGCTGCGGCACGACCTTGACCGACCGGACGATGAAGATGACGGCGATGACCAGCAGGATGACAACGATTTCCATGGCGATTTCCGGTGTTTTGGCGGCGGTTCAGGGGGTGCTGTGGTCCAGCAGCAAGCGGCTGCCTTCGATCGCACGGATGGTATGTTCGCCCGCCGTGGCCGGGCCGGCGCCGACATGGCGGGCGTCCCACTCGCTACCGCGGTAGTGCACCCGGGCGCTGCCATCGGCTTGCCAGTGGGTCACTTGCACCAGGCTGCCGATATCGAGGTTGACGTCCGGGTTGGCGCCGGCGGGCAGCTTGGGCGCTGCCGACGTGCGGCGCAGGTGCCACATCGCCACTGCGCCGCCGCCCAACACGGCGGCCGTCGCTGTCTGGACCGTGCCCGACAGGCCCAGGTGGGCCGCCACCGCGCCGCCCGCAGCACCCAGCGCCAACATCAAGAGGTAGAAGGTGCCGGTTGCCAGCTCAACCGCCACCAGCGCCCCGGCTGCCAGCCACCAAGCGGTGGATGCGGTCCAGTCCATCGTCAACTCCCTGCACCCCAAAAGCGGGAATGAAGTCAGTGTAGGCCGGACTTTCGCCCTGTCATCGACGCACCTGGGTTCGCCCCTACACTTCGCGGCTCGCCTGTGGTGGACTGGCGGCGAAAGTCTGTCAGGCGCGACCTGCGGACCGATGACCCGTTCCGCCCGAAGCCCGTCCGACCCCCGCCTGAACCTTGCCCGCTCCCGAGGAGCCCCGATTGCAACATTTCCGCTTTCCGATCGTCATCATCGACGAGGACTACCGCTCCGAGAACACCTCGGGCCTGGGCATCCGTGCGCTGGCCCAGGCTATCGAGAAAGAGGGTTTCGAGGTGCTGGGCGTCACCAGCTACGGCGACCTGAGCCAGTTTGCCCAGCAGCAGAGCCGGGCCTCGGCCTTCATCCTGTCGATCGACGACGAAGAGTTCACGCCGGGCCCTGAACTTGACCCGGCGGTGTTGAGCCTGCGCAAGTTCATCGAGGAGATCCGCTTCAAAAACAGCGACATCCCGATCTACCTGTACGGCGAAACCCGCACCAGCCAGCACCTGCCCAACGACATCCTGCGCGAGTTGCATGGCTTCATCCACATGTTCGAGGACACGCCCGAGTTTGTGGCCCGGCACATCATCCGCGAGGCCAAGAGTTACCTCGACGGCGTGGCGCCGCCGTTTTTCAAGGCGTTGATCGACTACGCGCAGGACGGCTCGTACTCCTGGCACTGCCCCGGCCATTCAGGCGGCGTGGCTTTCTTGAAAAGCCCGGTCGGCCAGATGTTTCACCAGTTCTTCGGCGAGAACATGCTGCGCGCCGACGTGTGCAACGCGGTGGAAGAACTGGGCCAGTTGCTGGACCACACCGGCCCGGTGGCGGCGAGCGAGAAAAACGCGGCACGCATCTTCAACGCCGACCATTGCTTTTTCGTGACGAACGGCACCTCCACCAGCAACAAGATGGTCTGGCACCACACGGTGGCGCCGGGTGACATCGTGGTGGTGGACCGCAACTGCCACAAGAGCATCCTGCACTCGATCATCATGACCGGTGCGGTGCCGGTGTTCATGACGCCCACCCGCAACCACTACGGCATCATCGGCCCGATCCCGCAAAGCGAGTTCACGCGCGAGGCGATCGAACGCAAGATCGCCAACAACCCGCTGCTGGCCGGCGTCGATCCCAAGACCGTGCGGCCGCGCATCATGACGCTGACCCAGAGCACCTACGACGGTGTGCTCTACAACACCGAGGTGATCAAGGGCATGGTCGATGGTTACATCGACAACCTGCACTTCGACGAGGCCTGGCTGCCGCACGCCGCCTTCCACAAGTTCTACGGCTCGTTCCACGCGATGGGCAAGAACCGGGTGCGGCCCAAGCAGGCGATGGTCTATGCCACCCAGTCCACCCACAAACTGCTGGCCGGGTTGAGCCAGGCCAGCCAGGTGCTGGTGCAGGACTCGCAAACCGTGCACCTGGACAAGCACCTGTTCAACGAGGCCTACCTGATGCACACCAGCACCAGCCCGCAGTACGCCATCATCGCCAGCTGCGATGTGGCTGCGGCGATGATGGAGCCGCCCGGCGGCACCGCGCTGGTCGAAGAAAGCATCAAGGAGGCGATGGAATTCCGCCGTGCGATGCGCAAGGTCGACAAGGAATTTGGCAAAGATTGGTGGTTCAAGGTCTGGGGCCCCGACAAGCTGGCCGAAGAGGGCGTCGGCCGGGCCGAGGCCTGGACCCTCAAGACCAAGGAGAAGTGGCACGGCTTCGGCGATCTGGCGGCGGGTTTCAACCTGCTCGACCCGATCAAGTGCACCATCATCACGCCCGGCATGGACATGTCGGGCAAGTTTGCCAAGACAGGTATCCCGGCCGGCGTGTTGACCAAGTTCCTGGCCGAGCACGGCGTGGTGGTCGAAAAGACAGGTCTCTACTCGTTTTTCATCCTGTTCACCATCGGCATCACCAAGGGCCGCTGGAACACGCTGCTCACCGCCTTGCAGCAGTTCAAGGATGACTATGACCGCAACGCACCGATGTGGCGCATCCTGCCGGAGTTCATCCAGGCCAATCCGCGATACGAGAAGATGGGCCTGAAGGATTTGTGCCAGGCCATCCACGAGGCCTACGCCAAGGGCGACATTGCCCGGCTGACCACCGACATGTACCTGTCCGACCTGCAGCCGGCGATGAAGCCCAGCGACGCCTTTGCCCACATCGCCCGGCGCGAGACCGAGCGGGTCGACATCGACAACCTGGAAGGCCGCATCACCACCGCGCTGCTCACACCCTACCCGCCGGGCATCCCGCTGCTGATTCCGGGGGAGCGCTTCAACCGCAAGATCGTGCAATACCTGAAGTTCACCCGCGAGTTCAACCGCGCTTTCCCAGGTTTTGCCACGGACGTGCACGGCTTGGTGGCGGACGAGGGCGGGACTGAGGGCCGCTACTACGTGGACTGCGTGCGGGACACCGCCTGACCGGCTGCGTCGGTCGACAAAAAAGCCGGCCCCTGGGGCCGGCTTTTTTTCGGGCGGGGTGGCCGGGCCGGATCAGGCGTCGGGGTTGCCGATGGCCACGTGGCTGAAGCCGCCGTCCACGTACATGATCTCGGCGCTGACACCGCCGGCCAGGTCCGACAGCAAAAACGCCGCAGCGTTGCCCACGTCCTCGGTGGTGATGGTGCGCCGGATTGGCGTGGTGGCGGCAAATTCGCTCAGCAACTTGCCGAAATCCTTGATGCCGGTGGCTGCCAAGGTCTTGATCGGACCGGCTGAGATGGCATTGACGCGAATACCGCGTGCGCCCAGGCTTTGCGCCAGGAACCGCACGCTGGCCTCCAGCGAGGCCTTGGCCAGGCCCATGGTGTTGTAGTTGGGCACATAGCGCATGGCGCCCAGGTAGCTCAGTGTCAGCAACGCAGCGCCCGGGCGCAGCCGCGGCAGGGCGGCCTTGGCCAGCGCCGGGAAGCTGTAGGCCGAAATGTCGTGCGCGATACGAAAGTTCTCGCGGGTCATGCCGTCGAGAAAATCGCCGGCAATCGCGTCACGGGGGGCGAAGGCGATCGCGTGCACAAAACCGTCGAACTGGTCCCAATGCGCACCCAGCTGGTCAAACAGTGCAGCGATCTGGGCATCGTCGGCCACGTCGCACTCAAACACCAGCTTGGAGCCAAAGTCGGCGGCAAATTCGGTGATGCGGTCCTTGAAACGCTCGCCCTGGTAACTGAATGCCAGCTCAGCACCCTCACGGTGGCAGGCTTTGGCGATGCCATAGGCAATCGAGCGGTTGTTCAGCACGCCCGTGATCAGCAGACGCTTGCCGGCGAGGAAACCCATGGGTGACAGTCCTGTGGTTGGCAGGTCGCAGCGACCCGTATCCGAGCCTTGGATTCTCGCATGACCTGCCAGCACGGCGCCCCTGGGTATTGCCGGTGGGGCGACGTCAGGCTACAATCCCATCTTTCGCTGAGAAGCAATGAATGCAGCGCTGTTTGACAAGCCGAAAGGCCTGTTTAACGTCGCAAGGTGGGTCGTACGGACGGACAGATGTACGAACACGGTTTGGTGCCGTGCAAGCACGAGTTGGCAAATTTGGGCGGATTTTCCAGCCCATTTTTTTTGCGCGATCGCATTTCATGCGGCTTGGCGGCGGTGCAGAAACACGGCAGGGGGATGGATGCATTTTGCATAAATCCGACCCGGCAATTTTTGGGCAAGGACTGACGGGGCACGATGAGTTGGCAGCAGGCGCTGGAGCGCACCGTTACGGGTTTGGGGTACGACCTGGTGGACGTCGAGCGATCGGCGGGCGGTTTGCTGCGCGTAACCATTGATCGACTGCCCGGTCAAGTCTACGGTACAGGGTTGGGTGAGGCGGTGCTTGTCGAGGATTGCGAAATAGTCACGCGCCAGTTGCAGTATTTGCTGGAAGTCGAGGCGGTGGATTATTCCCGCCTCGAGGTGTCGTCGCCCGGGCTGGACCGGCCCTTGAAAAAGCCGGCTGACTGGTCGCGGTTTGTGGGCAGCGAGATTGAGCTCACGTTGTGTGAGCCTTTCCAGAACCGCCGCAAGTGGCGCGGCGAGTTGGCGGCCGGCGACGCTGCGGGTTTGGCTGGGCAGTCCTGGCGGTTGGTGTTGCCGATGGACAAACCGGTGTCGCGCACTGCTGCCAAGCGGGCAGCCAAAGCGGCGGCCGCCGGGTTGGTGGAAGAGGGTGCGACAGCCGTTCAGACTTTGGATTTTGTGCTGGATGAGGTGCGCGAGGCTCGCCTCGTGCCGTTGGTCGACTTCAAGGGGCGCCGTGGTCAGGGTCCGGAGGTTGATGCGGAGCAGGACCTGGGGCATGTGCCCGAGGACCAGAAGGTAGACGGAGGTCAGGACTGATGAACCGCGAAATGTTGATGTTGGTTGAAGCCATCTCGCGCGAGAAGAGCGTGGACCGCGATGTCGTGTTTGGCGCGGTCGAGGCCGCGCTGGCGCAAGCCACCAAGAAGCTGCACGGCGGCGAGGTGGATATCCGCGTGGCCGTGGACCGGGACACCGGCGAGTATGAAACCTTCCGCCGCTGGCTGGTCGTGCCCGACGAGGCTGGCCTGCAAAACCCGGACGGCGAGGAGATGTTGTCGGACGCGCTGGACCGCATCGCCGAGATCGAGGTGGGTGATTTCATCGAAGAGCCGGTGGCCTCGGTGCCGATCGGCCGTATCGGTGCGATGGCCGCCAAGCAAGTCATCCTGCAAAAAATCCGCGACGCCGAGCGTGAAACCCTGCTGAATGACTTCCTGTCGCGTGGCGACAAGATTTTCGTCGGCACTGTCAAGCGCCTGGACAAGGGCGACATCATCGTCGAGAGCGGTCGGGTTGAAGGTCGCCTGAAGCGCAGCGAGATGATCCCGAAAGAAAACCTGCGCATTGGCGACCGGGTGCGGGCTTTCATTGCCGGCATCGATACCGCCGCCCGCGGGCCGCAGATCATGTTGTCGCGTTCGGCACCCGGCTTCATGATGGAGCTGTTTGCGCAAGAAGTGCCCGAGATGGAGCAGGGGCTGCTCGAGATCAAGAGTTGCGCCCGGGATGCCGGGTCGCGCGCCAAGATCGC
>JBKJKU010000278.1:0-3735 GCA_046597355.1 Aquabacterium sp. | reverse complement strand
CCGGCACCATGCTGGACGAAGACGCGCTCGACATCCTCGAGGCCGCCGGCGTCGACGAAGTAAAGGTCCGCACGCCGCTGGCCTGCGCCACGCGCTTCGGCATCTGCGCCAAGTGCTACGGCCGCGACCTCGGCCGCGGTGGTCTGATCAACGTCGGCGAAGCGATCGGCGTGATCGCGGCGCAGTCGATCGGCGAACCGGGCACGCAGCTGACGATGCGCACCTTCCACATCGGGGGTGCGGCGTCGCGCGCGGCGGTGGCTTCGAGCGTCGACGCCAAGAGCGACGGCGTCGTCGGCTTCAACCCGACGATGCGCTACGTGACCAACAGCAAGGGCGATCTGGTGGTGATTTCGCGCTCCGGCGAAATCGTCATCTCCGACCAGCACGGCCGCGAGCGCGAGCGCCACAAGGTGCCGTACGGCGCGACCCTCAACATCCGCGCTGACCAGCAACTCAAGGCCGGCGTGGTGCTGGCCAACTGGGATCCGCTGACCCGCCCGATCATCACCGAGTTTGCCGGCAAGGCCCGCTTCGAGAACGTCGAAGAGGGCGTGACGGTGGCCAAGCAAGTGGACGAGGTCACCGGCCTGTCCACGCTGGTGGTGATCGACAGCAAGCGCCGCGGCGTGGCCAAGGTCATCCGACCCCAGGTCAAGTTGCTGGACGCCTTGGGTCACGAGGTCAAGATCCCGGGCACCGACCATTCGGTGACGATTGGCTTCCCGGTCGGGTCGCTGATCCAGGTGCGTGACGGCCTGGACCTGGCGCCCGGCGAGGTGCTGGCGCGTATCCCGGTCGAAGGCCAGAAGACGCGCGACATCACCGGCGGTCTGCCGCGGGTGGCCGAGCTGTTTGAGGCCCGTTCGCCCAAGGATGTCGGCATCCTGGCCGAGCAGACCGGCACGATTTCCTTCGGCAAGGAGACCAAGGGCAAGGTTCGCCTGGAAATCACCGACCCCGAGGGCCACAAGCATGAAGAGCTGGTGCCCAAGGAAAAGAACATCCTGGTGCACGAAGGCCAGGTGGTCAACCGCGGTGAACTGGTGGTCGACGGATCGGCCGACCCGCAGGACATCCTGCGGCTGCTGGGCATCGAGGAACTGGCACGCTACATCGTCGACGAAGTGCAGGACGTCTACCGCTTGCAGGGCGTGAAGATCAACGACAAACACATCGAGGTGATCGTTCGCCAGATGCTGCGCCGCGTACAGATCAGCAACCCGGGCGACTCGACCTACATTCTGGGCGAGCAGATCGAGCGTTCGGAGTTGTTTGACACCAACGACCGCCTGCGCAGTGAAGGCAAGCTGCCGGCCACCTATGTGGACGTGCTGCTGGGCATCACCAAGGCATCGCTGTCCACCGACTCGTTCATCTCGGCCGCATCCTTCCAGGAAACGACCCGTGTCCTGACCGAAGCCGCGATCATGGGCAAGCGCGACGAACTCCGGGGTCTGAAGGAGAACGTCATCGTGGGTCGTCTGATCCCGGCTGGCACCGGCATGGCTTACCACCAGGCGCGCAAGGTCAAGGAAGAGATGGACGACACCGAGCGCCGTGCCATCGCCCTGCAAGAGGCCGAAGAGTTGGCCGCAGTGCAGATGGCGGCGGTCGATACGGCTGCCGAAGCGGGCGCCGCAGACAACGCGGCCAACTGAGCGGATCAGCGCTTGCCTTGACGCAAGCGCTGTGTGCCTCAAGGGCGGCTTCGGCCGCCTTTTTTATGGGGCGATCCCGCCAGACATCCCGACCGAGCGCGCCTCAATCGCGATCGGTGGTCACACCCGCCCATGCCGCAGGCGTTGTGATCACCACCCCATGGGCCAACGCCGGCCGCGCAAGATCGAGCAAGGCCCTGTCGCGGCTGAACAGCCAACCTGCTGGCAAATTCCACGCGAAGTCGATGAAAATCTGGTCGTCGGGGTCGGCGCAGGTCGGTACCTTACGGGCACTGGTACCTGAGGGCGCTGCCAGGGGCATCACCTGGCAGCAGGCACGCGCTGCTGCCAGCACGGCGGGCGGATCGGGGCACCAGCGGGCTGACGTCGGCCGACTCAGCACGTCGGCCAGCTCTTCGAGCATGGCGTCTGTCGCCACCCATCGCAAACGCCCTTGGGACAAAGCCTGCGCCAACCGTTGGACGCGCGGATCGTTGAACACCCACAGATCCAGCACCACATTCGTGTCCAGTACCGCAAATTGGGGCGGTGATTGCGGCACTGAAACCTGCCCAGCCGGCGCAGAAAGCGCCTCGCTCTTGTCGGGATCGTCCAGGTTGTCTATACTCATGGGCTTTTCGGCAGTTCATGCGCCCGCATTGCTCGGGCGCCCAGCTAGGCGGAGATTCACCCATTGCGTGTTGCAAGGTGTGCGTCGCAAGCTGCTTTTGGCGTCGTGTCCCGCATTGTGGCGAGGCATGGCGCTTTTTGCGCTTCCGCTTGCGGGTCTCAAGCGACAGCGTGGTGCGCTTGCTGAAAACAGCGTGACTTCAAACGGGAACAAGTTACTTATATGCCAACCATCAATCAGCTCGTACGCTTCGGCCGCCAGGTCGAGGTCGTCAAGAGCAAATCGCCTGCGATGCAGAACAGCCCGCAGCGCCGGGGCGTCTGCACCCGCGTCTACACCACCACGCCAAAGAAGCCGAACTCGGCCCTGCGGAAAGTCGCCAAAGTGCGCCTGACCAACGGTTTCGAGATCATTTCTTACATCGGCGGCGAAGGCCACAACCTGCAAGAGCACAGCGTCGTGCTGGTGCGCGGCGGCCGGGTCAAGGACTTGCCCGGTGTGCGTTACCACATCGTGCGTGGTTCGCTGGACCTGCAAGGTGTCAAGGACCGTCGCCAGTCGCGGTCCAAGTACGGCGCCAAGCGCCCCAAGAAGGCCTGATCCCAGGTCTTTGAAGCGGTTGTCGCAGCCGGCGGATCGAACCGCCACTGTGATTTTTGCGGTCAGCCCGGGCAAGTCGCCCAAGGGCGGCCGAGTAAGCGTTGGGTTTGTTGCGTGACCCAACCGGTGCGGGATCGATCGATTGATCGGCCCGGTCACCCGCTGAAGCTCTTAAAGGAATCGAAATGCCACGTCGTCGCGAAGTACCCAAACGCGAAATCCTGCCTGATCCCAAGTTCGGATCAGTGGACCTGTCCAAGTTCATGAACGTCGTCATGGAGTCGGGCAAGAAAGCCATCGCCGAGCGCATCATCTATGGTGCCCTTGAGCAGGTCGAGAAGAAGGCCGGCAAGGATCCGCTGGAGATCTTCATGGTCGCCATCAACAACGTCAAGCCGATGGTTGAGGTCAAGTCACGCCGTGTCGGCGGTGCGAACTACCAAGTTCCCGTGGAAGTTCGCCCCGTTCGCCGGATGGCCCTGGCCATGCGTTGGTTGAAGGAATCGGCCCGCAAGCGCGGCGAGAAGTCGATGGCCGCACGTCTGGCCAACGAGTTGCTCGAAGCCAGCGAAGGCCGTGGCGGCGCGATGAAGAAGCGCGACGAAGTCCACCGCATGGCCGAAGCCAACAAGGCGTTCTCGCACTTCCGCTTCTAAGCTTTCCCCCTCAAGCCTTTCGGCCGCCCCACCCGGGTTTTCACCAACCCGCGGGCGGCCCCTGTATTTGGAGCAACACCATGGCCCGCCAGACCCCCATCGAGCGCTACCGCAACATCGGCATCTCCGCGCACATCGACGCCGGCAAGACGACGACGACCGAGCGCATCCTGTTCTACACCGGTGT
>JBKJKU010000272.1:0-6200 GCA_046597355.1 Aquabacterium sp. | reverse complement strand
CGGTGTCTGCTGCAGCAATTGCTGGTTTTGGTAGAAACTGGCGATGTTGCCAAAGGCATCCACCGCCGCCTCGGGCGTGCGAAAGCTGGGGATCGCCACGCTGTTGAGCACCTCGCGTGCTGCCATCACGCGCGCATCACCCATCCAGCAGGCCAGCACTGGCTTGCCGGTCAGGCGGAACATCTCGGTCACGCCCTTGGCGACTGCGGCCGGGTCGCCATCGGGCTTGGGCGAGTAGATCGCCAGCATGCCGTCGCAACCCAGATCGCGGCCACAGGCCAGCAGCGCGGCGCTGTAGTGCTCAGGTTGGGCGTCCTCGCCCAGATCGATCACCGAGCACAGGCTGGCGCCGGGCGACAGCTGCGGGGCCAACTCGCTGCGGGTTGTCTCGCTGAGCGTGACCACTTCCAGCCCGATCTCGCAGGCCCAGTCGGCGGCCAGCACACCCGGCCCGCCACCATTGGTGACGATGGCCAAACGCTTGCCCACCGGCCTGTAGCGGGATGCCAGGCATTTTGCGGCCGAGAACATCTGGGTGAACAGCCGCACCCGCACCGCACCGGCGCGCCGCAGCGCGGCCTCGAACACATCGTCGCTGCCAACGATGGCGGCCGAGTGCGTCAGCGCGGCCTTGGACCCCGCAGGCTTGCGCCCGGCCTTCATCACGACCACGGGCTTGGCGTGGGCAGCGGCGCGCAGCGCGCTCATGAAGCGGCGGGCGTTGCGGATGCCCTCCATGTAGACCAGGATCGACTGGGTGGCGCCGTCGTTGGCCAAAAAGTCCAGTGCCTGCGGCAAATCGACCGCGGTGTTGGGGCCCAGCGAGATCACGGTAGAAAAGCCCACGCCATTGCGCTGTGCCCAGTCCAGGATCGACGAGGTCAGCGCCCCCGACTGCGACACCAGCGCCAGCGGCCCCGGGGCTGCCAGCATGCCGGCAGCACTGGCGTTCAGGCCCAACGCCGGGCGCTGGAAGCCCAGGGTGTTGGGGCCGAGCAGGTGCAAGCCATGGCGCTTGGCGATGGCCAGCAACTCGGCACATTGCACCGCAGGCAGGCCGCTGGACAACACCAGCGCGGCGCGGCAGCGGATGCGGCCAGCCACCTCCAGTGCGGCCGCGATTTCGGCATGGGGCAGGGCGATGATGGCCAGGTCGGCGCGGGCCTGCGCCAGTTCGGCCAGCGTGCCCGTCGTGTGGATGTCAAAGTAACTGATCGGTCCCGTGAAGGGCTTGCCCGGCGCACTGCCCTTGCCACGCAGGCCGTCCAGCACGGCACGCGCCAGTGGTGTCCAAGTTTGTGACTCGGCCGGATCGCCGGCAAAGACGACGATCGAGCTGGGCGAGAACAGCGGGGTCAGGTAGTGCTTGTCCATGGCGAGTCCGTGAAAACGGCCCGCTGGCGGGCCGTTGAATGGTTGGGCTGAGCATAGGGCAAACCCTGAAAATTTGTGGGTTTTGCGGGGGCTGGGTGCGACTTGCCTTGTGTCAGGGCACCGCCTTGAACGGGCTGTGTTCGCGCAGTTCGTCCACATACGACGAGATGCCCTGGCCCTCACGCTGCAGAAAGTCGGCCACCGCGGCCGAGAACTGGGGATGCGCCAGCCAGTGCGCCGACCGGGTGCCCACCGGCAGCAGGCCACGGGCCATCTTGTGCTCGCCCTGGGCGCCGCCTTCGAAGCGCCGGTAGCCGTTGGCGATGCACCACTGCAGCGGCTGGTAGTAGCAAGCCTCGAAGTGCAGGCAGGGCACAAACTCGGTGCAGCCCCAGTAGCGGCCGTAAGCCTCGCGCCGACCCGGGTCCAGCGCCACCAGCGACACACCGACCGGCGTGCCCTCGCGGTGCGCCACGAACATCAGCCAGTTTTCCGGCATGTCGCGTGCCATCGCCTCGAAGAACGCTGCGCTCAGGTAGGGCGTGGAGTGGTGGGCGCGGTAGGTCAGCGTGTAGCACTGGTGAAAAAACTGCCACAGGCCGGGCGTGATGTCGCGGCCCACGTGTGCCGTGAAGACCACCCCCGCTTCGGTCACCTTGCGCCGCTCTTGCAGGATCTTCTTGCGCTTTTCGCGCTGCAGGCTGGCCAGAAAGGCGCTGAAGTCGGACCAGGGCGCGTCCACGTCCTGTGTCCAGTGAAATTGCACCCCCTGTCGCACCAGCCAACGTTGGGCCTCGGTGGCCGGGGCTTCATCCTCGGTGTGGAACAACAGATGCAACGAAGACGCCTTTTCTTGCCGGGCCAGTTGCGCCAGCGCGGCCACCAGCAGCAGGCGAGCGGGCTCGTCTGCCGCCAGCAGCCGGCTGCCGGGCACGGGCGTGAATGGCACCGCCACCAGCAGCTTGGGGTAGTAGCGCAGGCCATGGCGCTCATAAGCATCGGCCCAGGCCCAGTCGAAGACGTACTCGCCGTAGGAGTGGCTCTTGAGGTAGGCCGGCGCGGCCGCGATCAGCTCATCGCCCCGATGCACCGTGACAAAGCGCGGTGTCCAGCCGGTGACCGGTACCGCGCTGCCTGACGCATGCAACGCCGCCAGGTACTCCCAGCGCATGAACGGTGTGGGCTGCGACTGGCGGTCCAGCAGCGCATTCCAGGCCTTGCCGTCGAGGGCAGTGGGGTCGTCGTGGACCCGGATAAGATCATCGGCCATGTGTTTGCCCTGCGGCTGATTGCTCAAAATATGTCAACTCCCAAGCCAGGCCCGGTGCGCATCGCACTGGCCCAGTTCAATGCCACGGTGGGCGATCTGGCGGGCAACAGCCGCCGCATTGTCGATTGCGCACAGCAAGCCCATGCCGACGGCGCGTGCTTGTTGGTCACGCCCGAACTGGCGCTCACCGGCTACCCGCCCGAGGACCTGCTGCTGCGGCCGGCCTTCATGCAGGCGTGCGCCACAGCGCTGGCTGATCTGGCGTTGGCACTGGCGCCGTTCACAGGCCTGACGGTGGTGGTGGGGCATCCGCACCAGCGTGGTGATCTCGGCGATGTGCGGTCTCGGTCGCATGCGGTGCAATTGCGCTTCAATGCCGCCTCGGTGCTGACAGACGGCGAAGTGGTGGCCACCTACTGCAAGCGTGAATTGCCCAACTACCAGGTGTTCGATGAGCGGCGCTACTTTGCCTCAGGCCGCGATGCCGGGCAGGGCGCAGTGGTATTTGCCGCCGGCGGCCGGCGTTTTGGCCTGCTGATCTGCGAGGACGCCTGGTTCGACGAACCCGCACAGGCTGCCCGCGCCGCGGGCGCTGAAATGCTGTGTGTGATCAACGCCTCACCGTTCCACCTTGACAAGGGGGGCGAGCGCGAGGCGCGCATGGTGCAACGGGTGGCAGCGTCAGGCCTGCCGCTGCTGTATGCCCACTTGGTCGGCGGCCAGGACGAGGTGGTGTTTGACGGCGCCTCGTTTGCGCTGGACGCCCAAGGCCGGGTGGCCGCCAGGGGTGCGTGTTTTGAGGAGGGCCTGGTGACGCTGGACTGGCTGCCCGACGGCCGGATGACCGGCAACGTGCAGCCCGTGCCCGAGCTTGAAGCCCAGGCCTGGGCTGCGCTGGTGACCGGCGTGCGTGACTACGTCAACAAAAACGGCTTCCCCGGCATCATCCTGGGCCTGTCAGGCGGTGTGGACTCAGCCCTGGTGCTGGCGATCGCAGTCGATGCGCTGGGTGCCGACCGGGTGCGCACGGTGATGATGCCGTCGCCTTACACCGCCGACATCTCCTGGATCGATGCCCGCGAAATGGCCGAAAGATTGGGCGTGCGCTACGACGAGATTTCGATCCTGCCGATGTTTGAAGCCTTCCGCGCCAGCCTGGCGGCCGAGTTTGCCGGGCTGGCCGAGGACGCCACCGAAGAAAACATCCAGGCCCGCATCCGCGGCACCCTGCTGATGGCCTTGTCCAACAAGTTCGGCTCGATCGTGCTGACCACGGGCAACAAGAGCGAGATGGCCACGGGATACTGCACGCTGTACGGAGACATGGCCGGCGGCTTTGCGGTGATCAAGGACGTGGCCAAGACCCTGGTCTACCGGCTGTGCGAGTGGAAGAACCAGCAGCCCAGCAGGCGTGCCGACGGCAGCATCGGCCCGGTGATCCCCGAACGCATCATCACCCGCCCGCCCTCGGCCGAGCTTCGCCCCGACCAGACCGACCAGGACAGCCTGCCGCCTTACGCCGTGCTCGACGCGATCCTGGCGCGCTACATGGAGGAAGACCAGTCGATTTCGCAGATCGTGGCCGCGGGCTTTGCCAGCGCCGACGTCGAGCGTGTCACCCGGCTGATCAAGATCAACGAGTACAAACGGCGCCAGTCGCCGGTGGGCATCCGCATCACGCACCGGGCCTTTGGGCGCGACTGGCGCTACCCCATCACCTCGAAGTTCCGTGCTTAAATTGATGTACTTGTCCAGCCGCCTCCGGAGCCCACCATGAAACAGATCACCGCCATCATCAAACCCTTCAAGCTCGAAGAGGTGCGCGAGGCGCTGGCGGATGTGGGCGTGTCGGGCTTGACGGTGACCGAGGTCAAGGGCTTCGGGCGCCAGAAGGGCCACACCGAGCTGTACCGCGGTGCCGAGTACGTGGTCGACTTTCTGCCCAAGGTCAAGGTCGAGGTGGTTGTCAAGGACAGTGACGTGGACCGCTGCCTGGAGGCCATCGTCAAGGCCGCCAAGACTGGCAAGATCGGTGACGGCAAGATCTTTGTCACGTCAGTCGAGCAGGTGGTCCGCATCCGCACCGGCGAGACCGACGAATCGGCGGTCTGAGCCGCAGACCGCCCCAGTCCGGCCCTGTGCCAGCGCGGCGGGACAAAGTCCAGCGGCCCCGAGGGGCCGCTTTGTATTGCAGGCTGCAGGACCCGGCTCAAATGCGGCGGAAATCGTCACCGGTCAGATTGCCGCGGTCCGCCAGCAAGGTGGCCAGCAACCGCTCGGCGTCGTCGCCGACGCGCAGCATCGACATCTGGTCGTCGCCCATGAAGCCCTCGGCCACCGCATGGTTCAGGAAGGCCACCATCGGCGCCCAGTAGCCCTCGGCATCGAGCAGACCCAGCGGCCGCTGGTGGTAACCCAGGTGTCGCCAGGTCCAAACCTCGAACAGCTCTTCGAAGGTGCCGATGCCGCCGGGCATTGCAACAAACGCGTCGGAGCGCTCGGCCATCATCTGCTTGCGCTCGTGCATGGTCTTCACGACATGCAGTTCGGACAGCCCGGCGTGGCCGACTTCCAGCGTCATCAGGGACTCGGGGATCACGCCCACCACCCGGCCACCGGCTGCCAGTACGGCATTGGCCACGATGCCCATCAATCCCGCCCGACCGCCGCCGTAGACCAGTTGCCAGCCCCGCCGGCCGATGGCCGTGCCGAGCGCCTGCGCCAGCGCGGCGTAGCCAGGCTTGGCACCTGACCGGGATCCGCAGTAGACGCAGACCGAAAACGATGCGGCGGCGGGCAATGGCGTGTCACTGGCGGACGGGTTCATCAAGTTCAGCGATTTCGGGGTTGTGCGGCGCGTCAGCAAATGACTCAGGCCGCAGATGTTGTCTTTTTGGCAAGTTGAGGTTGCCAGTGCACCAGGCGGGTGCCGCACAAGACGTCATGAAAGAACTGCCGGTCGGGGCGCAGCCACACCAGGCCGGCATAGGCCAAGACGCCCAGCACCGTCAAACCGCTGATGGCCGAAACGCCTTGCAGGTTGAAGGCATAGGCCGTGGCCCAGGCGGGCACAAACCAGAGCCAACTGAGCAGGAAGCGCAGCAGTGCGCGGAATTGCTGCACCGGTGTGCCGTCCGCCGATACCAGCCGAATGTGCCAGGCTTTCATCGCCACGGTTTGGCCGCTGCGCGACCAGAACCAGATGAAATAGACGGCCAGCACGACAAACAGGAACGCCTGCAGACCGGTCTTGCCCTGCAAGGCGTGACGCTGCTGGGTCAGGATGCCATAGACATAGCCGGCCGCCATCGTCACGCCAAAAAGCAACACGCCCTCATAGACGAAGGCGGCGAGGCGCCTGAGCAGTCTCGGGGTGTCGGCAGCCGTGGGGGGATGGGGCAGGCCGGCCGGCAATGGCCCGGTCAGCGTGCGCGGCGCGGTTGCGCGCCCTGTCACGGCAAGCGCGGTGCCGATGCGGCCGCTTGAGGCCCGCTTTGCGGCAGCAGGGTGCTGCGGTCCACCTGGCCCGGCTTGGCGGCGATCTTGGGTTCACCTG
>JBKJKU010000245.1:0-2672 GCA_046597355.1 Aquabacterium sp. | reverse complement strand
ATCGTGTAGCCGAGCGCGACCAGCGCATACACGATGGTCTACGGCATCATCAACCTGATCAACTTCGCGCACGGCGAGGTTCTGATGGTCGGTGCCCTCACGAGCTGGACGGTGGTCACCGCGCTCGCCGGCATGGGGCTGCCGGGCTGGCTGCTGTTGCTGCTGGGACTGATCGCCGCGATCGTCATCTGCTCGGTGCTCAACTTCGCAATCGAGAAGATCGCTTACCGGCCGCTGCGCAGCGCACCGCGCCTGGCCCCGCTGATCACCGCCATGGGCATGAGCCTGCTGCTGCAGACCCTGGCGATGATCATCTGGCAGCCCAGCACCAAGCCTTACCCGATCCTGCTGCCCAACGAGCCGATCTTCATCGGTGGCGCGGTCATCAACCTGACGCAAATCCTGATCCTGGGCACCACGGCGGTCACGCTGATCGGCCTGATGTACCTGGTCAACCGCACCAAGCTGGGCCGGGCGATGCGCGCCACGGCCGAAAACCCCCGCGTGGCCGCGCTGATGGGCGTGCGCCCCGACCATGTGATCTCGGCCACCTTCATCATCGGCGCGGTGCTGGCGGCGCTGGCCGGCGTGATGTACGCGGCCAACTACGGCACGGTGCAGCACACGATGGGCTTCTTGCCCGGCCTCAAGGCCTTCACCGCGGCGGTGTTTGGCGGTATCGGCAACCTGGCGGGCGCGGTGGTGGGCGGGGTGCTGCTCGGGCTGATCGAGGCACTCGGCTCGGGTTACATCGGCGCGCTCACCGGCGGTGTGCTGGGCAGCCAGTACTCCGACATCTTCGCCTTCCTGGTGCTGATCCTGGTGCTCACCGTGCGGCCACAAGGCCTGCTCGGCGAGCGTGTTGCAGACCGCGCCTGAGCCCTGGGGACACACCATGAAAAACAAACTCGTCGTCTTCCTGATCGCCGCAGTCGCCTTGCTGGTGCTGCCGCTGCTGGCCCAGCACATGGGCAACTTCTGGGTGCGCATGCTGGACTTTGCGCTGCTGTACGTGCTGCTGGCGCTGGGCCTGAACATCGTGGTCGGCTACGCCGGCTTGCTCGACCTGGGCTATGTCGCCTTCTACGCCGTGGGGGCCTATATGTTCGGCCTGATGGCGTCACCGCATCTGGCCGAGAACTTCGCCGCGGTCAAGGCGATCTTTCCGAACGGCCTGCACACGCCGATCTGGCTGGTGATCCCGCTGGGCGCGGCGCTGGCGGGCACTGCCGGCATGCTGCTGGGCGCGCCCACGCTCAAGCTGCGCGGTGACTACCTGGCCATCGTCACGCTGGGATTTGGTGAAATCGTGCGGGTGTTCATGAACAACCTGGACCGCCCGGTCAACATCACCAACGGCCCCAAGGGGCTGACCCAGATCGACAGCATCAAGTTCTTCGGCATCGACCTGGGCAAGACCGGTGACCTGTTCGGCATGCCGATCAGCTCGGTCACCAAGTACTACTACCTGTTCCTGGCGCTGGTGGTAATCAGCGTGGTGATCTGCTACCGGCTGGAGCAAAGCCGCATCGGCCGTGCCTGGATGGCCATCCGCGAGGACGAAATCGCCGCCAAGGCCATGGGCATCAACACCCGCAACCTCAAATTGCTGGCGTTTGGCATGGGCGCCACCTTTGGCGGTGTGTCGGGCGTGATGTTCGCCACCTTCCAGGGCTTTGTCTCGCCCGAATCCTTCTCGCTGCAAGAGAGCGTGATGATCGTCGCGATGGTGGTGCTGGGCGGCATCGGCCACATTCCCGGCGTGGTGCTGGGCGCGGTGCTGCTGGCCGCACTGCCCGAGGCCTTGCGCTGGGTGGCTGGTGAGCTGGACCTGCAGCGCCTGACCGACGGCCGCATCGATGCCGCGATCCTGCGCCAGCTGATGATTGCGCTGGCGATGATCGCGATCATGCTGACCCGGCCGCGCGGGCTGTGGCCGTCGCCCGAGCATGGCAAGGCGGCGCCACAGCCGCTGGCCAAGCCCGGCCCCACCCAAGCCGTACGCTGACCGGAGGCACTAGACCATGAGCGAAACTGTGCTGAAGGTGGTGGGCGTGTCCAAGCGCTTTGGGGGCTTGCAGGCCTTGTCGGATGTCGGCATCACGATCAACAAAGGCCAGGTCTACGGCCTGATCGGGCCCAACGGCGCCGGCAAGACGACGTTTTTCAATGTCATCACCGGGCTGTACACACCCGATTCGGGCTCGTTCGATCTGGGCGGCGAGCCCTACAAGCCCACCGCGGTGCACGAGGTGGCCAAGGCCGGCATCGCCCGCACCTTCCAGAACATCCGGCTGTTTGCCGAGATGACCGCGCTGGAAAACGTCATGGTCGGCCGCCATGTGCGCACCAAGTCGGGCTTGATCGGCGCGGTGCTGCGCACGCCCGGCTTCAAGGCCGAAGAGGCGGCGATTGCCCAGCGCGCCCAGGAGCTGCTGGACTATGTGGGCATCGGCCGCTATGCCGAGTACAAGGCCCGCACGTTGAGCTACGGCGACCAGCGCCGGCTGGAGATCGCCCGTGCGCTGGCCACCGACCCCAAGCTGATTGCGCTGGACGAGCCCGCCGCCGGCATGAACGCAACCGAGAAGCTGGTGCTGCGCGAATTGATCGACCGCATCCGCAAGGACGGCCGCACCATCCTGCTGATCGAGCATGACGTCAAGCTGGTG
>JBKJKU010000156.1:0-27753 GCA_046597355.1 Aquabacterium sp. | reverse complement strand
CGGGCCAGAGCGGCTCGGAGATCATCGCGGTGCAGACACTGCGCAACTCGCTGATGTCGGCCACCATCAGCGCGTCTACCGCTGCACTGGCGCTGGTGGGCACCCTGTCACTGACTGTGTCGAGCGCTTCGCGAGGGCTCGGGCTGGTCGGCATCACGCCTTTGTCGCCGGCCATGGTGCTCGAGTTGATGCTGCTCGCGACCCTGTTCGCGTCCTTCGTATGTTCGGCCACCGCGATGCGCTATTTCAGCCACGCGGGGTTCGTGATGTCGCTGCCGGTGGCGTCGCCTCAGCGCGAGGCTCGGCTGCCGACCGCGATCAACTATGTGCGGCGCGCGGGCTCGCTGTACGGCTGGGGCTTGCGCTCGTTCTTCCTGGTGGCGCCGATCATCGCCGGGCTGGCGCATGCGTTCGCGATGCCGCTGGCGAGCCTTGCGCTGGTGCTGGTGCTGCGCGCGCTCGACCGGTGGCCGCAGTAGCGCGCGCCGCCAAGCGGAGTCAGCCGTGCACGTCTTGCTGATCGAAGACGACCACCTCGTTGCCAGCGGCATCGTCGCCGGGCTGCGCTTGCTCGGCCTGACCGTCGACCACGTCGACACCGCGGCACAAGCGCGTGCAGCGCTCGCCGCGTCGCACTTCGACGTCTGCGTGCTCGACCTCGGCCTGCCCGACGAAGACGGCATGGTGCTGCTGACGCGCTGGCGGGCCCAGGGTCAGGCGATTCCAGTCCTGGTGCTGACCGCGCGCGATGCGCTCGAACATCGCGTCGGGGGCCTGCGGGCAGGCGCCGACGATTACCTGCTCAAGCCCTTCGAGCTCGACGAACTGGTGGCCCGGCTGCATGCCCTGGTGCGCCGTTCCGCTGGCCGCAGCAGCGACCTGGTCGAGCACGGCAGCCTCTCGTTCAGCGCCTCAAGCGGCGAGGTTCGGCTGCATCGCGTGCCGGTCGAGCTGTCGCGGCGCGAATTGGCGTTGTTGCGCGCGCTGCTGCAGAACCCCGGCCGCATCCTGAGCCTGGAGCAACTCCAGGCCAGCCTTTACGGCTTTGAGACCGACGTGGACAGCAACGCCGTCAACGTGCACATCCACTACCTGCGCCGCAAGCTCGGCCCCATGATTGTCGAAACGGTTCGTGGCCTGGGCTACCGGCTGGGCCCCGCCGGCACAGCGGATGGGGTGCAGCGATGACGCTTCGCCTGCGGTTGGTGGCGATCATTGGCCTCTCGCTGACGCTGCTTTGGAGCGTCGTCGCGTTGTGGATGTTCATGGACGTGCGCGAGGAACTGCGCAGCGCCCTGGATGCGCGTCTGGCCGCTTCGGCGCGCATGGTGGCCGGCTTGGTCGCGCGTCTTCCGGCCGAGCGACTGCAGCTCGGTGGTCCCCCCGTCTTGCCGCTGGATGTGATCGCACGCGACGGCCTGGCGTGCGAGGTGAGTCTGGTGCGCAGCGAGGTGGCGATCCAGCCGATCGCGCGCACCGCCACCAGCCCCGGGCTGGAGGGCGCAGCGCTGGGCTACAGCACCCGCGTGTTCGGCGGCAAACCCTGGCGCACTTACGTGCTCCAGGACGGCGAGGTGCGCATCGCCACCGCCGACCGCATGGACGCGCGCGAAGGTTTGCTGCGCGAGATTGCGCTCACGGCTGCGGTGCCGTTCGCCGTCGCGATGGCGGGCAGTCTGGCGTTGCTGTGGGTCGGCGTCGGGCGCGGCCTCGCACCGATCGACCGGGTGCGCACGGCGCTGCTGAACCGGCGTGCGGATGCCGACGCGCCGTTGCCGGCCATCGCCGCGCCGCCCGAGTTGCAGCCGCTGATCGACACCATCGCCCACCTGCTGCTGCGCGTGCAGGACGCGATCGAGCGCGAGCGGCGCTTCACCGACGACGCTGCACACGAGCTGCGAACGCCGCTGACGGCCATCAAGACGCATCTGCAGGTGTTGCGCCTGGCGTGCGGCGAAGCTGGACTGCATGGCGCGGCGGGCGAGGCGCTCGCGAATGCGCAGCGCGGCGTCGGGCGGCTGCACCGCACGCTGGAGCAGTTGTTGTTGCTGGCGAGGCTTGAAGGGCCGGTGATCCAGGACGCGCCGGTGCGCGTCGATGCGCTGCATGCGGCGCGCCAGGCGATCATCGATGCATCGGCTGCCCTCCCGCACGACGGCGCGGCTGCCGGCGCCCATGTCGAGTTGAAGACGCAGACCTCGGCAGCCTGTCTCGCAGTGCCCGAGGCGTTGCTGGTCTCGGCATTGCGAAATCTGCTGGACAACGCACTGCGCCATTCGCGCAGGCCGGGGTCGGTCGTGCTGCAGATCGAGTGGATGCCGGACTGCCGGTTGGCGTTTTGTGTCCTCGACGAAGGCCCGGGCATGAACGCGGCTGAACTGGTGCAAGCAGTGCAGCGGTTCTGGCGGCGTGGAAGCGGCAGTGTCCATGGCGATGCCGGCAGTGGCCTGGGCCTGTCCATCGTCGATGCCATCGCGAGGCGTTATGGCGGCGAGCTGCGCCTGACGCGTCGCCAGGGCGCCGGACTGGAGGCGCGGCTGTGTTTACCGGCAGAGCCGAGGAACGCTGGCGAAGTTGACGGGTTGCTGTTCGAGCGCAACGCCCTGAATCCCGAGGCATCGGCAGGAACCAATCAATGACGAATGACTCAGTCGGGTCTCGTTCGCCACCTCAGCGAACGCTAGCGGCAGGCCCATCAACCCTTCAGGAGAAACACGATGTACGGATTCAACGCGACACTTGAGCTTCCGTTCGACGCAGCCCTGGAGCGCGTCATGGCTGCGCTCAAGCAGGAGGGCTTCGGTGTTCTCAGCGATATCGACGTGCAGGGTGCGATGAAGGAAAAACTCGGCGTCGACATGCCGCCTTACCGCATCCTGGGCGCCTGCAATCCGCCGCTGGCGCACAAGGCCTTGCAGGCCGAACCCGATATCGGCTTGCTGCTGCCGTGCAACGTGGTCGTGCGCCAAGAAGCCGAAGGCCATGTGACCGTGGCATTCATCGATCCACTGGTGATGATGGAGATGGTCAACAAGCCAGAGGTGCAGGCTATTGCGAAGGATGCTGAGCAGCGCCTGCGGCGAACATGCAAGGCCCTTGCGCAGTGAGGCAGGACTGTTGGCGCCGGCAGAAAACGGAGCAAGCCAAGGCTGACAAACGATCGGACATGATCGGCCGGCGTGAGATGAATGGTGCAAGGAAGTAGACGATCCGATTCCGACCCTCTCATCCAAGGCGCTACATTGCTGTCAATCTCTCATTTGGAGACATGACATGTCGAACCCGTCGCTACCGTCCACGTTGATCCCGCGTCAGGCTGTACCGTCCCTGCAGGTGCCGACGCTGGACCACGGCAGCTTCTCCCTGGCGCAAGACGCCGCCGCGAATTTCACCCTGGTCGTGTTCTATCGTGGTCTGCACTGCCCGATCTGCCTGAAGTACCTGCTGGAGCTCGGCCGGTTGCAGCCCGAGTTCGACAAGCGCGGCGTGAAGGTAGTCGCGATCTCGAGCGACGGGCGCGATCGCACGCAGGCCATGGCCGGCAAGCTGAAGGCCCCTGCACTGCGCATGGGCTACGACCTGACGCTGTCCAAGGCGCGGGAATGGGGCCTGTTCATCAGCTCCTCGCGCGGCACCACCTCCATCGGCATCGAAGAGCCGGCGCTGTTCTCCGAGCCCGGCGTCTTCATCGTGCGGCCCGACGGCACGCTCTACTACGGCGCGGTGCAGACCATGCCGTTTGCGCGGCCCCGTTTCGACGAACTGGTGGCGGCGCTGGACTTTGCGCTGGACAGGAACTACCCGGCGCGCGGCGAATACAGCGGCCCTGTTTGAGCGTGATCAGCAAGACGTTCAGACGCTCCCGCAGGCGTGCATTGCTGGCGGCCCTGGGTGTCGCAAGCCTGCGCGCCAGCGCAGTGGCGGCGCCGACGCCGTGGCGGGTCCGCACGCTGGCAGCCCGTGAGGCGATGCGCCAGTTGCATGCCGGCGGCCCCTCGGGCCTGCTCGGCACAGGCGCCAGCGGCAGCCTGTGGGCCTTGTCACTGACAGCGCAGACGCCGCGCCAGCTGGCCGACGGACTGGATGCTGCGACGCCGCTGGCGACTGGTCATGGCCGCATTGCAGCGCGAACAGCCGGCGGCGGCTTGTGGGTCTGGGAAGACGGCCGTGTGTTCACTTTGCCGTCGGCCCAGCTTGCGGCGAATGCCGGCTTGCTGATCCTGCCGCTGGCTGTGGTGGCGGTCGTGAACGCGGGCTCGCGTGAGGCCCATCCGGTCAGCCACCACGTCGCCCGGTTCGAGGCCGACAGCGCCGGGCGATGGCGCGAAGTTGCCCGCTCTTCTGACCCCGTGCTGCCTGACGCGCGGCCTGTGCAGGTCGACCTGGACGGCCGCGGTGAGGGCGGCCACATTGCCGTGCTGGCCGGGCCCGACGCTCGTCGCTATGACCACGGCGTGCTGGGCGATGGGATCGAAGCCACGCGCCTGCTGTGGCTAGAGCGCCACGGGCTGGACGTGATGCGCGCGTTCAGCCTGCCCGAACCGCATGTCTTCGAGGACATCGCGCCCAGGCCGGTGCTGCTGCCAGGCGCGTCAGGGCGCTACGGCCTGCTGACCGTGAGGTCTGGGCCTGAGGGCGGTCAACTGGCGCTCGTGACGACCGATCCCGCTGAGCCGCGGGCACTGCAGCTGGTCGCACTCGGCGACACCGTGGGCGGCTTTCACCGCTGGCTGGCGCCCAGCACCGACGGCCGGCAGATGGTGGCGGTGCACACACCGCACATCGGCGGCGTCCTGCATGTTTACCAGCAAGACGGCCAACGTCTTACCCGGCGCCGGCTGATCGACGATGTCAGCACGCATCGCATCGGCAGCCGCGAGCTTGATCTCTCGGTGTGGTGGCGCGGACAGCTGGTACTGCCCAGCCAAGACGGCCGGCGGCTGCGGGTGTTGAACCCTGCAGCAAACTGGGCTGAACTCGGCGCGGTCGACCTGCCCGCCCGCGTCATCTTGACGACCGCATTGCGGGATTCGACAGCCTTGGCTGCTGTGCTGGACGACGGTCGGGTTGTGATCGCCGGCCCTGCGGCGGGCACAACGGTGCGTGAGTAGCCAGGTTTTGCGACGATTGCGCAGCCCGAACAGCGGCAGCGCTTTTCAGGCGACGCCCGACGCACCCGCCGTATCCAGCCGAGCGCTGCGCCTCAATCGGCCAGCCCGCCGCTGCCGTGCGTGTGCCCATTGCTGGCGGACGTCCTCCCCCGGGATCCAGCTCAGATCAAAGCGTCCGCTTCGGGGCAGCGAACTCAAGGCCGCGGATGCCGGCTCAGGGTCGACTTGAACCGCTCGCAGGCTCGCACCCGCGCCTTGCCGTCGTCCCGTCCGATGCGCGTGAAGTTTCCGGCCTGACTCTGGCCGAAAAACTTTGCTGGACATGGACAGGTCGGCTGAGCTGTGCCTATGACGTTTGAATTTCGACGCCCGGTCGTCTGACACGCGAACGCGCCATTTTCCGACGTGACATCTGGCGCTGGTTGATTAGCGTGTGGGCACACTGGCTTGAACGCAGAGGGAACCATGAACTTCATCATTTGGCTGGTCGTCGGTGGCCTGATTGGCTGGGTCGCGAGCGTGGTCATGAAGACCGATGCGCAGCAAGGGATGATCTTGAACGTCGTCGTCGGCATCATCGGCGCAATGCTCGGTGGCTGGTTCCTTGCGCCGCTGTTCGGCACCGGCAGCATCAACAGCAACGACTTCAGCCTGGCCGGTTTGGGGGTGTCGCTGCTCGGCGCCATCGTGCTGCTGGCCATCGTGAACCTCGTCCGTCGGGGCAGCGCACGGTAAGTCCTCCGCAGTTCCAGAAGCAGGCCCTCTGTTGTACGAGGGCCTTCTCATTTACCCGTCCACATTGGAGAAAACCATGAACGCCATGGACATATTGAAGCTGTATCTCGACCGGCCCACCGACACGCAACAGGACTTCGACGAAGTTGCGCGCCAGGTGCCCTCCTCGGCGCTGGGGGGCGGACTTGCCGATGCCTTCCGGTCTGACAAGACGCCTGACTTTGGCCAGATGGCCGCCAGCCTGTTCGGTGGCTCGAACGGTCAGCAACAGGCAGGCCTGCTCGGACAACTCATCAAATCCGTGGGCCCGGCTCTGCTCAGCAGCGTCGCAGGCGGCGCACTCGGCCGCATGTTCCAAGGCTCGGCAGGCGCCAGCGGTGGTGTGCCCGACGCAACGCAGATCGCGGCAAGCGACCTCTCCAAGCTGACCCCGGACCAGGTGCGCGAACTCGCCACCGAAGCGCAGCGCCAAGACCCCGGCGTGCTCGATCGTGTGGGCGCCTTTTATGCCGAACACCCGGAAGTGGTCAAGGTGCTGGGTGGCGCAGCGCTGGCCATAGCGCTGGGCCAGGTGGCCACGCGCATGCGTCGCTGAGCCATCAGACTTTGGACCTGAGTCCACGTTTTTTGACTGTGTCAGGAGTTTTCCGATGTTGAACATGTCGCGTGCAGCGAGGCGCCGTCAGCAGGGCAGGACGCCCGTCACGGCGGAGGGGCTTCAATGAGCGCCGCGATCGGTGAGCCGGTCAGGCTGGAACCTTTGAAGGAATCCCGACCGTCGTGGCCGAAATTGGTCAAGGCCGCAGCAAGTGCATGGGTGGCTGACTACGCGCCGAGCATGGGCGCAGCACTGTCCTACTACAGCGTCTTTTCGATGGCGCCCTTGCTGTTGGTGGTGATCTCGATTGCCGGGCTGATTTTCGGCGAGGACGCCGTGCGCGGCGAGGTCTTCGGGCAGCTTCAATCTTTGCTCGGTGCCGATGCGGCCAAGGCCGTGCAGGACATCTTGGCCAGCGTCAGCGACAAGCCGGCGCAGGGTGTGCTGGCGACCGTCATCGGTCTTGCGGTGTTGCTGATCGGCGCGACCTCGGTGTTCGGCGAACTTCAGGACGCGCTGGACCGCATCTGGCGTGCGCCCGTGCGCAACCAGGCTGGCGGCCTGTGGGGCTTGGTGCGCGCGCGGCTGCTGTCCTTCGGCATGGTGCTGGGCATCGCTTTCCTGCTGATGGTCTCGCTCGTGATGGGGGCGGCCGTGTCCGCGCTGGACAAGTGGTGGTCTGGCGCGTTCGCGGACTGGGAACTGCTGGCGCAGGGGCTCAACCTGACGATCGGTTTCGTTCTGACGACCGGCGTGTTCGCGATGATCTACAAAATCATGCCGCGGGTGCAGGTGCAGTGGCGCGACGTCTGGGTCGGTGCTGTCGTCACTGCGCTGCTGTTCAACTTCGGGCGACTGCTTATCGGCACCTACATCGGCAAGAGTGGTGTGGCTTCGACATTCGGGGCGGCGGGCTCGTTGATCGTGGTATTCGTCTGGGTCTACTACTCGGCGCAGATCTTCCTCATCGGGGCCGAATTCACCTGGGTCTACGCCAAGACCTTCGGCTCGATGCGGCACCTCGCCGAAGACGACGTGCCGAAGACAGCGGCGCTCACACCCGCCACGGATTCCCCGACGGGCGAGCCGAGTGCTGACCCGGTGCGCGCGGCGGAAGAATCCGCCGCGCTGGCGAAAGCCGTTGGCGCCCCGGTGTCGGTCAGGGCAGGGGCGGCCGGCGCCCCGGTCGCCACGCTCGTCACGGTGGCTGCCACAGGCGTCGCCGCTGGTGTGCTGGCCCATTGGGCCGTGCGCAGACTGCGGCGCGAGATGTCGCCTTCAAATACTGACCCTGCCCCTTAAAAACGTAGTCCGTGGCTGTTGTTCAGGAAGCAGTTATCGAGGATGAGTGATGACCCAGAAAGAGGATGCAAAGCACCGGGCGTGGTACACGCTGAAGTTCAAGCTGGAGACCGTCCGGCGGGTGAAGGCGGGGGCGGAGGTGTCGGTGACGGCCCGGATGTTGGGGTGCCAAAGGCGACGTTGAGCAACTGGGTTTGAGCTTCCGAGAAGGGTGTACTCCAGGCTGCTGGTGACAAGCCGGTGAGCGCCGAACCGATGGAGCTGGCGCGGCCTTGGCTGCCTTGCGCCGTATGTCCAACGACTGCACCCCGCCAGGGGAAAAACAGCGAAGAGCCAATTTCCGACGCGCGGACATCCGGCGCCACCAGCACGGCTTGCTGCTGTCAACACTCCACGATATTGACGGCCAGACCGCCGCGGGCGGTTTCCTTGTACTTGGTCAGCATGTCGGCACCGGTCTCGCGCATGGTCTTGATGACCTGGTCGAGCGAGACGTTATGGCTGCCATCGCCGTGCAGTGCCATGCGGGCGGCGTTGATGGCCTTGACCGAGGCGATGGCATTGCGCTCGATGCAGGGGATCTGCACCAGCCCGCCCACCGGGTCGCAGGTCAGGCCGAGGTGGTGCTCCATGCCGATCTCGGCGGCGTTTTCAACCTGGGCCGTGCTTCCGCCCAGCACCGCGCACAGTGCACCCGCGGCCATGCTGCAGGCCACGCCCACCTCGCCCTGGCAGCCTACCTCGGCGCCGCTGATGCTGGCGTTTTCCTTGTAGAGCAGGCCGATGGCGGCGGCAGTGAGCAAAAAGTCGACCACGCCCGCATCGGTGGCGCCGTGCAGGTGGTGACGGTAGTAATGCAGCACCGCCGGCACGATGCCGGCCGCGCCATTGGTGGGGGCGGTCACGACCCGGCCACCGGCGGCGTTTTCCTCGTTGACGGCCAGCGCGTAGAGGTTGATCCAGTCCAGCACCTGCAGCGGATCGTCCGGCCCGCCAAAGGCCGGACCGACAGCGCCGGCCGTCGCGGCAGCGGCCGGGGCGGTCAGCGTGCGGTGCAGGGCGGCGGCACGGCGCCGCACCTTGAAGCCGCCCGGCAGCACGCCGTCGGTGCTGCAGCCGCGCTGCACGCAGTCTTGCATCACCTGCCAGATGCGCAGCAGGCCGGCGTCGATCTCGGCGTCTGTGCGCCAGTGGCGCTCATTGCGGCGCATCAGTTGGGCGATGCTCAGGCCCAGCGTGCCGCACAAGGCCATCAATTCGTCGCCACTGTGGAAGGGGTGGGCCAGCACGGTGGTGTCGGGTGCGATGCGCTTGAGGCGCTCGCCATCGGCGGCCACCTCGTCGCTGACGACAAAACCGCCGCCTACCGAGTAGTAGCAGCGCTCGGTCAGCAGTTGCCCGGCCGCGTCGAAGGCCGAGAAACGCATGCCATTGGCATGGAAGGGCAGGGTCTCGCGGCGGTGAAACAACAGGTCGGTTTTTTCGTTGAAAGGTATGCACGGGCCGCCGTCCAGCACCAGCGCCTGGGTGTTGCGCACGCCGGCCAGCAGATTTGGGATGTCCCGCACCTCGACCGTGTCGGGTGCATGGCCCAGCAGGCCCAGCAGCACGGCGGTATCACTGCCGTGGCCTTTGCCGGTGGCACCGAGCGAGCCGTACAGGTCGCAGCGCAGCCGCGCCGTGCTGGCCAGCTGCGCCTCGGCCGACAGCCGGTGCACAAACAGCAGCGCGGCCCGCATCGGCCCCACGGTGTGCGAGCTGCTCGGCCCGATGCCGATCTTGAAGAGGTCAAAGACCGAGACGGCCATGGGTAATGCGCGGGTGGCTTTGTGGCGCTGGCCGGGTGTGGCGGCGGATCAGGCGGGGTCGGCGTAGTCCGACAGCGGCAGGCAACTGCAGAACAGGTTGCGGTCGCCCCAGACGTTGTCCACCCGGCCCACCGGCGACCAGTATTTGCCGCGTTTGAGCGCCGGCACGGGGTAGGCGGCCTCGCTGCGCCGGTAGGCGTGCGGCCAGTCGTCGGCGCTGACAGCCTCGGCGGTGTGCGGCGCGTGCTTGAGCGGGTGGTCGTCGCGTGGCCAGCCACCCGCGTCCGGCCCGGCCTCGACCCGGGCGATTTCGGCGCGGATCGCGATCATCGCGTCGCAGAAGCGGTCCAGCTCGACCAGTGGCTCGCTCTCGGTCGGCTCGACCATCAGCGTGCCGGCCACCGGAAAGCTCAGCGTGGGCGCATGAAAGCCGTAGTCGATCAGCCGCTTGGCGACGTCCTCGGCGCTGACGCCCGAGCTGTCCTTCAGCGGCCGCAGGTCCAGGATGCATTCATGCGCCACACCGCCACCTTCGATGCCCGGATGGCCGCCGGAGTAGTGGATGTCGTAGTGGCCGGCCAGGCGGGCCGCCACGTAGTTGGCCGACAGGATGGCCACCTCAGTGGCGGCGGTCAGGCCCTCGCTGCCCATCATGCGCACATACATCCAGCTGATCGGCAATACCGCGGCGTTGCCCAAGGGCGCGGCCGAGACTGCGCCGACACCACCGGCCACGCCGCCGGTGTGGTGCGCCGGCAAAAACGGCACCAGGTCCGCGACCACGCAGACCGGCCCCACGCCCGGCCCGCCACCGCCGTGCGGGATACAAAAAGTCTTGTGCAAGTTGAGGTGGCTGACATCGCCGCCAAACTCGCCCGGTGCGGCCACGCCGACCAGCGCGTTCATGTTGGCGCCGTCCACATAGACCCGGCCGCCATGGGCATGCACCATCGCGCACAGTGCCTTGACCTGGGTGTCGAACACGCCGTAGGTGCTGGGGTAGGTGATCATGATGGCGGCCAGCTTGTCGGCGTGCTGGCTGCACTTGGCCTCAAGGTCCACCAGATCGACGTTGCCCTGGGCGTCGCACTTGACCACCACCACCGACATGCCGGCCATCTGGGCCGACGCCGGGTTGGTGCCGTGTGCCGATTCAGGGATCAGGCAGACCGTGCGGTGGGCCTCGCCGCGCGACGCATGCCAGCCGCGGATCGCCAGCAGGCCGGCGTATTCACCTTGGGACCCGGCATTGGGCTGCAGGCTGATGCCGGCGTAACCGGTGGCCTGACTCAGCCAGGCGCACAGCTGCTGGTCCAGCTCGGCATAACCTGCGCGCTGATTGGCCGGGGAAAACGGGTGGATCTGCGCAAACTCGGGCCAGGTGATCGGGATCATCTCGCTGGTGGCGTTGAGCTTCATCGTGCAGGAGCCCAGCGGGATCATGCTGCGGTCCAGCGCCAGGTCCTTGTCCGACAGGCTGCGGATGTAGCGCAGCATCTCGGTTTCGCTGTGGTGGGTGTTGAACACCGGGTGCGTCAAGAACGGGCTGCTGCGGCGCAGCGCCGGCGGGATCAGCGGCGCGATGCCGGCCTCGAATGCGGCCACGGTGGGCAGCGCCTGGCCCGGAGCGGCAAACCACGACCACAGCGCCGCCAGGTCGTCGCGGGTGGTGGTTTCGTCCAGCGTCACGCCCAGCTGCGTGGCGGACAGCCGGCGCAAGTTGGCGCCACCGGCCAGCGCACGCGCCAGGATGGTGTCGGTCGCAGCGCCGGTGTCCAGCGCCAGGGTGTCGAAGGCCTGCGGGTTGCCGATGGCGATGCCCAGCTCGGTCAGGCCTTGCGCCAGGATGGCGGTAAAGCTGGCCACGCGCCTGGCGATGCGCTTCAAGCCGTCCGGCCCGTGGTAGACCGCGTACATGCTGGCCATCACTGCCAGCAGCACCTGGGCGGTACAGATGTTGGAGGTGGCTTTTTCACGCCGGATGTGCTGCTCGCGGGTCTGCAACGCCAGCCGGTAAGCGGGTGCGCCGTGGGCATCGATGCTGACGCCCACCAGCCGGCCCGGCATCGAGCGCTTGTACGCGTCGCGGCAGGCCAGATAGGCCGCGTGCGGGCCGCCGTTGCCCATCGGCACGCCAAAACGCTGGGTGTTGCCCACGGCAATATCGGCGCCAAACTCGCCGGGTGGCTTGATCAGCGTCAGCGCCAGCAGGTCAGCGGCAACGATCAGCGCGCCGTGCTTGGCATGCACCGCATCCGCCACCGGTTGCAGGTCGGGCAAGGCGCCGCTGCTGCCGGGGTACTGCGCGATCACCGCAAAGCAGTCGTGGGCGGCCAGCAAGGCGGCCACGTCGCCGACCAGAACGCTCAAGCCCAGTGGCGCGGCGCGGGTCTGGATCACCTCGATGGTTTGCGGGTGGCAGTCGGCGGCAACGATCACCACCTCGCTCTTGCTGCGCACGCTGCGCTTGGCCAGCGTCATCGCCTCGGCGGCGGCGGTGGCCTCGTCCAGCATGCTGGCGTTGGCCATCGCCATGCCGGTCAGGTCACAGACCATCGTCTGGAAGTTGATCAGCGCCTCCATCCGGCCTTGCGAGATCTCGGCCTGGTAGGGCGTGTAGGCGGTGTACCAGGCCGGGTTCTCCAGGATGTTGCGCAGGATGACCCCGGGCGTGTGGCAGCCGTGGTAGCCCTGGCCAATAAAGCTCTTGAGCACCTGATTTTTGGCCGCGATCGTGCGCAACTCGGCCAGCGCCTGGGCCTCGGTCAGTGGCGCGGGCAGGTTCATCGCAGCGGCGCGCGCGATGCTGCGCGGCACGATGGCCTCGATCAGCGCCCGGCGGGTAAACGGCACGCTGCCCGCACCGCTCCGGCTGATCACGCTCAGCATGTGGGCCTGGTCGGCGTCGTCCGGGCCGATGTGGCGGGCAACAAATTCACTGTCGTTTTCCAGGTCGGCCAGGGGCGGGTTGGCGGGCTTGAGCATGGTGGTGGGCGCGGTCAGGCGCAGGGCTGGATGTGGCGGGATGGCGCGGGATTGGGCGGGCGGGCGGACGGGATGGGGCTTACAGCGTCTTGAGCAGCGCGTCGTAGCCGGGCGGGTCCATCAGCTGGTCAAACTGCGCCATGTCCGACACCTTGACCTTGAAGAACCAGCCGTTGCCCATCGGGTCGGTGTTGGCCAGCGCCGGGTCGCTGCGCAGCGCCTCGTTGACCTCGACCACCTCGCCGCTGACCGGCATGTAGATGTCGGCCGCCGCCTTGACCGACTCGACCACGCCGGCGATGTCGCCTTGCGTGTAACTGCGGCCCAGTTCGGGCAGCTCCACGAACACCACGTCGCCGAGTGCGTCCTGGGCATGCAGCGTGATGCCGACAACGGCGGCCTCATGGTCTTCGATGTTGATCCATTCGTGGTCGGTGGTGAACTTGGTGGTCATGGGCAGTCCTTGGGCGGGATGGTTTTGGTGGAATTACGCAGGGATTTGAACAAGCCAGGCCGCTGGCTTGGGGGCGGCCGGCTGCAAGGCAGCACGGCAGGTGTCAGCGACGGTAACGGTGCGGGGTGAACGGCATCGTCGTGACCCGCATCGGCAGGCGCTTGCCACGCACCTCGGCATAGACCTCGTGCTGGATGCCGGCATGGTCAATCGCCAGGTAAGCCATCGCCACCGGCTCGTGCACGGTGGGGCCCAGCGTGCCGCTGGTGACCCGGCCCAGCGGACGGCCGTGGCTGTCGACCAGGGCCGTGCCCTCGCGCACCGGCACCCGCTCCAGACCGATCAGGCCGACCCGCTTGAGCAGCGGCCCGGTGGCCAGCTGGCCCTCGATCACCTTGGCGCCAGGGTAATGGCCGGCGCGGGCGCCGCCGGGGCGCCGCACCTTCTGGATCGCCCAGGACAGGCCGGCTTCGATCGGGGTGGTTCGGGTGTCGATGTCATGGCCGTACAGGCACAGGCCGGCTTCCAGCCGCAGGGTGTCCCGTGCGCCCAGGCCGGCAGGTTTGACCTCGGGCTCGGCCAGCAGGGCGCGGGCCAGGGCTTCGGCCTGGGCTGCCGGCACCGAGATCTCGAAGCCGTCCTCGCCGGTGTAGCCGGACCGGGTGACAAAACAATCCGCACCGGCCAGCGTGAAGTCGCCGCCCGTCATGAACGCCAGCGCCGCCACGCCGGGGTTGAGCCGGGCAAGTGCGGTTGCGGCCTGCGGGCCTTGCAGCGCCAGCAGCGCGTGATCGGGCATGGGCACCACGCTGCAGCGGTGGCCGATATGGGTGATCAGGTGGCGGATGTCGTCTTGCTTGCAGCCGGCGTTGACGATCAGGAACAGGTGGTTCGCGCGGCGCGTCACCATCAGGTCGTCCAGCAGCCCGCCCTGGGGGTTGGTGAAAAACGCGTAGCGCTGCTTGTCCACCGGCAGGTCGACCACGTCCTGCGGCACCAGCGACTCCAGTGCGGCGGCGGCGTCCGTGCCCCGCAGCTGCAACTGGCCCATGTGCGAGACATCGAACAGCGCGGCGCTGTCCCGGCACCAGCGGTGCTCGGCCAGGATGCCAGCGGGGTACTGCACCGGCATCGCGTAGCCGGCAAACGGCACCATGCGGGCGCCCAGCTCAAGGTGCAACCCGTGCAGCGGCGTGGTCAGCAGCGGGGCGGTGGCCTGTGGGGTGGGATCAGCGGACATGACGGAGACCTTTCGAGGGCAGTACCAAGCCCCACCACCGGTGGGGGGATGCCCTCGCTGTCCGCTTTACCTGAGAGATTGACGGCCGGGGGATGCCCAAACCGCTTGCCCCTTCGGTGGACGGACACGGGTCCCAAAGGGACTGGCCCGCCTCTCTCCAGACGAGGAACGCCGCGTTGCGCACGGCGCTGACCAGTCCTTTTGCCTGAGCGTTTGGGCGGTTGCCCTGCGCCTTCGGCGGCTTCGGATGAAGCTCTCTCCTGGTCAATTCCAGTGTAGCAGCCCGCTGCAATAGGATGGTCTTTTCGACCGGTCGCAGGCTGCCTGCCAACCGATCTCCACGGCCGCTTCAACCCACCCGCGGGTGCCTCCACCGATGTTCCAGAACTCTTTGCCGCGCCGTGGGCCCCAGGCCCCGACGGCCCGGCGGGCACGGCTGTTGCCGCTGCTGCTGGCGTTGTGCCTGGCCGGTTGCGCCGCGCCCCCGACGGACCCGGCCCTGCCGGCCATGCCCGAGGGGCCGTCCGGCCTGGTCGCCAAGCCCGGCTGGGCGGTGGCCCGGTTTGCCGTGGCGGCGGCCAACCCGCTGGCCACAGCGGCCGGCTTTGAGGTGCTGCAGGCCGGCGGTACCGCCGTGGACGCGGCGGTGGCGGTGCAGATGGTGCTGTCGCTGGTCGAGCCGCAATCCAGTGGTATCGGCGGCGGCGCATTTTTGCTGCATTTTGATGGCCAGGCGCTGCAGGCCTGGGACGGCCGCGAGACCGCGCCCGCGGCCGTCAACGAGCGGCTTTTTGTGTCTCCCGACGGCAAGCCGATGGGGTTCAAACAGGCGCTGGTCGGCGGCCGGGCGGTGGGTGTACCGGGTGCGGTGCGGATGCTGGAGGCGGCGCACCGGGCCCAGGGCCGGCTGCCGTGGGCGCAACTGATCCAGCCCGCCATCACGCTGGCCGAACAAGGTTTTGCCGTCAGCCCGCGGCTGCACACCCAGCTGGCTGACAGCAAGGACTTGCTGCGCGACGCCCAGGCGGCCGCCTATTTCTACCGTGCCGATGGCCAGCCGCATCCGGTAGGCCATCTGCTGCGCAACCCGGCGCTGGCCGAGGTGTTGCGCCGCATTGCTGCACACGGCAGCAACGCGCTGCACACCGGGCCGGTGGCGGCCGACATCGTCCGCCGGGTGCGGGGCCATGCCAGCAACCCGGGGCAGTTGTCCCAGGCCGACCTGGCCGGCTACCAGGCCCAGCCGCGCGAGCCGATCTGCACCGACTGGAAGGCTGTTTACCGGGTTTGCGGCATGCCGCCGCCGTCGTCCGGCCACCTGGCGGTGATGCAGATCCTGGGCATGCTGGAGTCCACCACGGCCGCAGGCGCACCGCTGCAGGCCGGCCTGCCCAGTGCGGACTGGCTGCACCGCTACACCGATGCCGCACGCCTGGCCTTTGCCGACCGGGCGATGTACGTGGCCGACCCCGACTTTGTCAACCCACCGGCCGGCCGCTGGACCAGCCTGCTCGACCCGGCCTACCTGCAATCGCGCGCCGCTGCCATCGGCGGCAAAAGCCTGCAGCAGGCCCAGCCCGGTGCGCCCGGCGGCCAGCGCAGCGCGGCCGCACCCCAGGCCGAGCAGCCCGAGCACGGCACCAGCCACATCAGCATCGTCGATGGCGAAGGCCGGGCGCTGGCCATGACGACCACGATCGAGGCGGTCTTTGGTGCGCACCTGATGTCGGACGGCGGCACCGGCCTGGCCGGCGGCTTTTTACTGAACAATGAGCTGACCGATTTTTCGATGTTGCCCAGCGACGCCCAGGGCCGCCCGGTCGCCAACCGGGTGCAGCCCGGCAAGCGGCCGCGCTCCAGCATGAGCCCGACGCTGGTGTTCGACCAACGCGACGGCCGCCTGCTGATGAGCCTGGGCTCACCCGGTGGCGCGGCCATCATCCATTTCACCGCCAAGACCCTGATCGGTACGCTGGACTGGGGGCTGAACGCCCAGCAGGCCATCGACCTGCCCAACTTCGTCACCTACAACGGCCCGACGTTGCTGGAGGCCGGGCGCTTTCCGGCGGCCACCATCGAGGCGTTGAAGGCGCGGGGTCACCGGGTGATCGAAACCGACCTGACCAGCGGCCTGCAGGCGATCCAGCGCACGCCTACGGGCTGGTGGGGTGGCGCTGATCCTCGGCGTGAAGGGGTGGTGATGGGGCGGTGAAGGGGGTTGTGATGGGGCGGTGAAGGGCCGGTGAAGCGGCGTCTGTTGGCGTTGCCGTCCAGTGCAGCGCGGGCCCCGGTCGCGGCCCGCGGCTACAGTGGGTCGACGCACCCCAACATCCGGACGGAGGCCGCCATGGCCCAAGACACCAACAACGCCGACACCTTGCGCCGCATCCTGCAAAGCTGCCGCAGCGTCGCCATCGTCGGCCTGTCCGCCGAATGGCACCGGCCCAGCTTCTTTGTCGCCAAGTACCTGCAGCAGCACGGCTTTCGTATCCTGCCGGTCAACCCGCGGTATGCCGGCAGCCAGATCCTGGGCATGGCTTGCGTGGCCCGGCTGGAGGACATCACCGAGCCGGTGGCGATGGTCGATGTGTTTCGCAAGTCCGAGGACGTGGCGCCGATTGCCGACAGCGCGATCGCCATCGGTGCGCGTTGCCTGTGGCAGCAGATTGGCGTGATGAACCTGCAGGCCGACGCACGCGCCCGCGCCGCCGGCCTGCACAGCGTGATGGACCGTTGCGTCAAGATTGAGCATGCACGGCTGTTTGGTGGCCTGCATTGGGCGGGCGTCAACACCGGCGTGATCTCGGCCCGGCGTCTGGCCTGACCCCTGACACAAGAACGTGCCCATGACCGACCGCCAATTCCAGCCCGAAACCCTGGCCATCCACGCTGGCCAGATCCCCGACGCTGCCACCGGCGCCCGCGCGCTGCCGATCTACCAGACCACCAGCTTTGTCTTTGACAGCGCCGACCACGCGGCCAGCCTGTTCAACCTGCAGACCTTTGGCAATGTCTACTCGCGCCTGTCCAACCCGACAGTGGCCGCGTTGGAGGAGCGGGTGGCCGCACTGGAGGGCGGCCGCGCCGCAGTGGCCTCGGCCAGCGGCATGGCGGCCGAGGCGATGGCGCTGATCACGCTGCTGCAAGCGGGCGACCATGTGGTGGCGGCCGGTGCGCTGTATGGCGGCACAGTGACGATGCTGGCGGTCAGCCTGGCCAAGTTCGGCATCAGCGTGACGTTTGTCGACGCCACCCAGCCCGAGGCTTTTGCCGCCGCGATCCGGCCCAACACCCGCGCGGTCTACGCTGAAAGCCTGGGCAACCCCAGTCTGGTTGTGCTGGACATCGCGGCGGTGGCCGACGTGGCCCACGCCCACGGCCTGCCGCTGATCATCGACAACACCGTACCCAGCCCCTACCTTTGCAACCCGCTGGCGCTGGGCGCAGACATCGTGGTGCACTCTGCCACCAAGTACCTGGCCGGCCACGGCACCACGCTGGGGGGTGTGGTGGTGGAGGGTGGCAAGTTTCCGTGGGACAACGGCAAGTTTCCTGGCATGACCGAGCCATCGGCGGGTTACCACGGCGTCAAGTTTTACGAGACCTTTGGCGACTTCGGCTTCTCGATGCGCGCCCGCATGGAAACCTTGCGGGTTTATGGCGCCGCTCTGAGCCCGATGAGCGCATGGCAGATCCTGCAAGGCGTCGAGACGCTGCCGCTGCGCATGGAGCGCCACTGTCGCAACGCCCTGGCGGTGGCTGAGTATTTGCGCAGCCACCCGCGGGTGGCCTGGGTCAACTACCCTGGCCTGGCCGACCACCCTCAACACGCGCTGCTGCGGCGGCAGATGCGGGATGTGGGCGGTACAGCGGGTGGTCTTGGCGCCGTGCCGGGCGCATCCGGCTTGCTGGCGTTTGGTGTGCTGGGCGGCGCTGCGCCGGGCGTCAAGTTCATCGAATCAGCGCGTTTCATGAGCCACCTGGTCAACATCGGCGACACCCGCACGCTGATCAGCCACCCGGCCTCGACCACCCACCGGCAACTCGACGAGGCGCAGCAGCGGGCGGCCGGCGTGTTGCCCGACATGGTGCGGATCTCGGTCGGCCTGGAGCACATCGACGACATCCTCTGGGACATTGACCAGGCGTTGGCGTCGACCTGAGCCTGATGTTTGCGGGCGTCGGCGTGTCAGGCGGCGCGTGGGTTGGTTGGTTGAAATCGGCTCTGAGCTGACTTTCCCCTGGGGGTGGTGCAGTCGTTCGACGTTCCACGTGCAGCGTGCGGTTTGCTGCGTGCTGAGTGCGGCGCCAAGGCAGCCAAGGCCGTCGGGCAACCGGCTCCCTCCATGTCCTCCGATGCCGGCCGGCTGGCCGACATCTCCTCCTTTACTTACGGGATCCGGTCACCCAACGCCCTTGGCTGCCCGAGTCGTTGCCGCCTGCTTTGGCTTGAAAGGCCGGCATGCCGTGCGGGTGGAGTAGCGCCGCGTCGGGCTGGCGTGTCCCGCGCAAGTAGAGAAGGGAGGGGCGGTGCTTTTCCGGCCCGGAATGACATGGAGCGGGGCACGCCAGCCCGGCGCGGCGCGGTCGCTCAACATTCACGACCGGTAGCTTTCAGGCCAAAAAACGAAAGTCCGCAAAGAGCCGAAAGCCGCCTGAGGCACCGAGCAAGGCCCACAAACTCAAGGCGACCGCAGGTGCCACGCCTTCGGCCGGGTGAAGGTCTGGATGCCTTGTGCGGACAAAGTGAGTCCGATGCCAGAGTCGCCCACGCCCGACCACGGCAGGCGCGGGCTGACCCGGTCGCAGCAGTTCCAGTAGACGCTGCCGGCATTGACACGCGACAGCAGGGCGCGCGCTGCGGCCTCGTCCGGGGTGTAGACACCGGCGGTCAGGCCGTAGCGGGTGTCGTTCATCAGCGCCACCGCCTCGTCGTCGCTGGCCACTTTCTGGATGCCGATGACCGGGCCGAAGCTTTCTTCGCGCATCAGGTCCATCGAGTGGTTGACCTCGGTCAGCACCGTGGGCTCGAAGCCGTTGCCGGGGCCGGGCAACGGGTGGCCGCCGCGCCGCAGCGTGGCGCCCTTGGCCAGCGCGTCGGCCACCTGCGCGGCCAGCACCGCCAGTTGTGGCGCCCGGGTGATCGCGCCCAGCGTGGTGTTGGGGTCCATCGGGTCGCCGGCTTTCAGGGTGTCTACCGTGCGGCAGAAGTGTTCGACAAAGGCGTCGAAGACCTGCGCGTGCACGTAGATGCGTTCGACCGCGCAGCAACTCTGGCCGGTGTTGTACATCGCGCCGTCGGCCAGAGATTCGGCCGCGGCCAGCGGGTCGGCATCGGCGCGCACGTAGCTGGGGTCTTTGCCGCCCAGCTCCAGTTGCAGCTTGACCAGGCGCGGCGCCAAGGCCTGCGCGATGCGCTGGCCAGTGGCATGGCTACCGGTGAAAAACAGGCCGTCGATGGGCTGTGCCAGCAGGGCCTGGCCCACCTCGGCGCCGCCCACCAGACAGGCCAGCAGCGCTGGCGGCACGCCGCTTGCGTGCAGCAAGCGGGTGATGTGCTGGCCGGTCAGGGTGGCGTGCTCGCTGGGTTTGTAGAGCACCGCGTTGCCGGTCAAGAGCGCCGGCACGATGACGTTGCAGCCGACGAAATAGGGGTAGTTCCAAGCCGAGATGTTGGCCACCACACCCAGCGGCACATGGCTGACCTGCTCGTGCATGCCGCCACCGTCAAACACATGCTGGTCGCGCACCGCGCCTTCGGTTTGCTCCAGAAAGAAGTCCAGCCGTGGGATCAGGCCGTTGATCTCGTTGCGCGACTGGCTGATCGGCTTGCCGACCTCTTGCGTCAGCGTGCGGGCCAGGGGCTCGATGTCCTGCAGCAACGCGGCGCGAAAGCGCTCGATCACGGCCAGCCGCTCGGCGATGGGCCTTGCTTCCCAGGCAGGCTGTGCGGCGCGGGCGGCTGCGGCTTTGGCGGCCACGCTGGCGGCGTCGTCGGCCGGGATCTCTGCGATCAGTGCGCCGGTGGCCGGGTTGTGGATGCGCAAGGTGGGCATGGGGGTCATCGGATACGCCTCGCCTTTTGGGTCACATCGCCTGCAGGAACAGGCGCTGGTAGTCGGCCTGGGCTGCCGGGCGCGGGTTGGTGGCGCCGGCAAAGTCAGTCGCGGCCAGCGCCACCAGCCGCGGCAGGTGCTCGGGTGTTACACCCCGGGTGGCCAGGCCGCCGCTGATGCCGATCTGAGCCTTGAGCTGCGCCAGCCACGGCACCAGCGCGGCGCCGTCGTCACCCAGGCCGACGGCATGGGCCAGGTCATTGAACCTGTCCGGCACGGCCTCGTAGTTCCAGGCCAGCACCGGCTCGATCATCAGTGCGTTGGCCAGGCCGTGGTGCAGGTCGACTACGGCGCCCAGCGCGTGGGCACAGGCATGCACCGAGCCCAGGTCTTTTTGGAAGGCTATTGCACCCATCATCGAGCTCATCATCATGTCGGCCCGGGCCTGCAGGTTGTCGGGCTGCTTGACGGCCGTGGCCAGCGCCCGGGCGCCGATGCGCAAACCCTCCAGCGCAATGCCGTCGCACAGCGGGTGCCAGGCCGGCGACAAATAGCTTTCGATGTTGTGCGTCAGCGCGTCCATGCCGGTGGCTGCGGTGATGGGCGCCGGCAGCGCCAGCGTCAGCTCGGGGTCGGCAAACACCGCCTTGGCCATCAGCTGCGGGCTGAAGACGGCGCGTTTGACATGGTTGCCGTCCTCACCCACCACGGCCGAGCGGCCCACCTCCGACCCGGTGCCCGATGTGGTGGGCAGTGCGATGAGGTAGGGCAGCGGGTTGACGATGGCGCGCACCTGCGGGTGGTCCCAGACGTACTCGATGACGTCGCCGTCGTGCACCGCCATCAGCGCCACCACCTTGGCCACGTCCAGCGCCGCGCCACCACCAAAGCCGATCACCGCATCGGCGCCATGCGCCCGGTAGGCGGCAGCACCAGCCATCACCTGGCGGGCGACGGGGTTGCCAAAAACGCCGTCAAAGACCGCCACATCCAGCCCCGCCAGATGGCTGCGGAACTCGGCCAACACCGGCAACTGGCCCAGCCCCCGGTCGGTGACGATCAGTGGCCGGCGGATGCCTTGTTCCAGCAGGTGGGCGGCCACCAAGGTGCGGGCGCCGGCACCAAAGTGGATGGGGGTGGGAAACGCAAAACGGGTGATGGTCATGGCGCAATTCTCAGATGATTTCGAAGTAACGCTTGAGTTCCCAGTCGGTCACCGCATCCTGCCATTGCCGGTGCTCCCACTCGCGGGTGGCGGCAAAGTGATCGACAAAGGTGTCGCCCAGCCAGTTGCGGGCAATCGCCGATTGCTTGAACACCTGGGTGCTGCGGATCAGCGAGCGCGGTGCGCGCGGCACGTCGTCGGCGCCCTGGTTGGTGCCGGTGATCGGCGCGGTGGTGAGCTTCAGGCCCTTTTCAACCCCGTGCAGGCCGGCGGCGATGACCGCAGCCATCGCCATGTAGGGGTTGACGTCGGCGCCAGGGCAGCGGGTTTCCAGCCGGGTGGCTTTGGGGCTGCCGGCGATGACCCGAAAGCTGGCGGTGCGGTTGTCCATGCCCCAGGTGGGTTTGACGGGGGCCCAGAAGCCATCAACCAGCCGCTTGTAGCTGTTGATGGTGGGCCAGAACATTGGCGCAAATTCCATCAGGCAACTGACCTGACCGGCCAGGTAGCTCTCGAACAGCGGGCTCATGTGGCGCGGGCTGTTGGCGTCGAAGAACAGGTTCTTTTTGCCGTCCCCTGTACCGTCAGTCAGGCTTTGGTGGATGTGGCCCGAGCAACCCGGCAGCTTCTGGCTCCACTTGGCCATGAAGCTGGGCATGATGCCGTAGCGTTTGCCGATCTCCCGGGCGCCGGTCTTGAACAGGATGGCACGGTCGGCTTGTTCCAGCGCCTCGCAGAACGCGATCGCCACCTCGTACACACCCGGGCCGGTTTCGGTGTGCAAGCCCTCGATCGGCACCCGAAAAGCCGCCATGTCGTCCATCAGCGCGTTGAAGAACTCGCGCTGGTCGGCCATGCGCAGCAGCGAGTAGCCAAACATGCCCGGCGTGATCGTGGTGGGTGCCACGCCTTGCTTGGCGGCCCAGCTGTTGGGCGTCTCGGCAAAGTTGAACCACTCAAACTCCATGCCCGCCATAGGCATCAGACCGAGTTTTTCGGCGCGCTTGAGCACCCGCTTGAGCGTCTGGCGCGGGCACACGGCAAACGGCGTGCCGTCGGCGTTGACAAAGTCACCGAGGAAAAACGGCACGCCGCCGTCCCAGGGCACATGGCGGGCGGTGTCCAGGTCCAGCCGCGCCAGCGCATCGGGGAACCCGTGCTGCCAGCCGGTGACTTGGGCGTTGTCGTAGCAATGGTCGTTGGCGTCCCAGCCAAACACCACATCGCAAAAGCCGAAACCGCCGTTGGGGTAGGGCTCGGCAGCGCCGAGAAACTTGTCGCGGTGCAGGTATTTGCCGCGCAGGATGCCGTCGATGTCACTGCAGGCCACCTTGACCTTGCCGACCGCCGACTGGCGGATCGCTGCAACGGCCGGGTGCTCGGTGGCGGGCTGCACCGTTGCGCTGGCCGTGCCGGCGGCTGTCTTGCGGGGAATTCGGGTTGCCATGCGGAGACCTCTCAGATCAAAGCGCCGGCTGCCCGGTCGGGATGCCCATATCTTGCAGCGCCTCGGCCACCGCATTCACCGCTTGCTGCATCTCGTTGCGGCCGATGGCGCCGATGCAGCCGACCCGGAAGGTCTCGACCTGCGTCAGTTTGCCCGGGTACAGCAAAAAGCCGCGCGCCTTGGCGGCGTCGTAAAAGCGCTTGAAGTCGTAAGCCGGGTGCTCGGGCGCATGGAAGGTGACGATGATCGGCGCTTGGTGCTGGGGCAAGAGGTACGGCCGCAGGCCCAACGCCGACAGCCCCGCCACCAGGACCGCGCAGTTGTCGGCATAGCGGGCCAGCCGGGCTGGCTGGCCGCCCAGTTCTTCAAACTGGCTGATCGCCTCGGCCAGCGCCACCACCACATGCGTCGGCGGTGTAAAGCGCCACTGGCCGGTTTTTTCCAAGTAGTTGTGCTGGTCGAACAAGTCCATCGCCAGGCTCTGGCTGTTGCCGGCGCAGGCGTCCAACACTGCCTTGCGGATGAACACAAACCCCATGCCGGGTACACCCTCCAGGCACTTGCCGCTGGCGGCGACCAGGGCATCAAAGCGAACCGTGCGAGCGTCGATCGGCAGCGCGGCAAAGCTGCTCATGGCATCAACGATCAGCCCTTTGCCGTGGCGCTGGCACACCGCTGCCACGTCGGCCAGCGGGTTCTCGACCCCAGCGCCGGTCTCGCAGTGGATCAGGATGACATGGCTGATGCTGGTATCGGCTTGAAGTTTGGCGTCCAGCGCCTCGGCCGAGACAGGCTGGTCCTCGGCAAAGGCCAGCACGCTGCAACGGCGGCCCATCATTTGCGTCAGCTTGCCGGCGCGTTTGCAGTAGGCGCCGTTGTCCAGCACCAGCACATGGCCGCCCCGGTCGGTGGGCGGCACCAGCGTGGCCACAGCCGCCTCCACGCTGAAGGTGCCGCTGCCTTGCAGCGGTACCAGCACATGGCTGTCGTGGCCGTTCACGATGTCGAGCAGCCGGCGCCGCAGGCTGGCTGTCACGGCGATGAAGTCGGCGTCCCACGAGCCCCAGTCGTGCAGCATCGCCAGCTTGGTGCGCAGCGTGGTGGTGAGCGGGCCGGGGGTGAGCAGGATGCGGTCGCGGTCCATGGGGCTGTCTCCGTGGGGGCTCAAGCCCGCCAAGCTTGGGTTTTTTTATCGATGCGCGACGCCAGCGCCGCAAAGGCCAGCATCGCCAGGCTGGACACCGCCGTGATCATCACCGCACAGGCCGCTGCCGCGCCCATTTCACCGGCCTCGTCGAGGTTCAAGATCGCGATCGCCGCCACCTTGGTCTCAGGCGAGTACAAAAACACCACGGCCGAGATCGTGGTCATCGCGTTGATAAAAAAGTAGCGGGCGATGTCGACCAGCGCCGGGCTGCAGATCGGCAGCGTGACCCGCCTGAAGGTGACCCAGAACGGCACCTTGAGCGACGCAGCCACCGCCTCAAACTCGGCGTCCAGCGCCTTCAGTGCGGTCACCGCCGTCAAGTGGCCGGTGGTGTAGAAGTGTGCAATGGTGCAGCAAGTCAGCAGCGCCATCGTGTGGTACAGCCCGCCCAGCGGGTTGCCGGGCGCGTTGAAAAAGAAGATGCATCCCAGCCCCAGCACCAGACCGGGCACGGCCATCGGCAACATCGCCAACAGGCGCACCGCGCTGCGCAAGGGTGCAGCGCCTGAGGTTTTCTCCAGCAGGTAGGCGCCGACAAACACCAGCGCCGTGCCAAATACCGCCGTGCCGGTAGCCATCGTCAAGCTGTTGACAAAGGCTGTGCCCACCTCGGCATCGACCAGGCCCATCGTGTAGTGCTGCAGCGTGGGCTGCAGGTTGTAGGGCCAGAAACTGGCGAACGACGCAAACACCGCCATGCCCATCATTGCCAGCACCAACAGCGCGATCAGCGCGCAGTAGGCCGTGGCCAAGCCGTCGCGCCAGGCTTTGGGCCGGGGCCGGTAGGGCACGGCGCGGGCGGTCAGCATGGCGGTTTGTTTGGCGGCAACCGTGCGGTCGACAACAAACGTCAGCACGGCCGGCGCCAGCAGCAGCAGCGCGACGACTGCGCCGCGCTGGAAGTCTTGCTGGCCGATCACCAGCTTGAAGACGTCGGTGGCGAGCACATTGAAGTTGCCACCAATCACCTTGGGGATGCCGAAATCGGTCATCACCAGCGTGAAGGTGACCAGCGCGGCCGAGATCAGGCCGTATTTGGCGCCCGGCAAGGTGATGGTGACAAAACGACGCCATGGCCGGGTGCCCATCGCCTCAGCCGCTTCGTAGAGCCGGCCGTCGGCCGCGCCCAGCGCCGTCACCAGGATCATCAGCGCGTGCGGGAACACCGCAAAACACTCGGCCAACACGATGCCGGGCGCGCCGTAGATCTGCGCAATCCCCAGGGCCTGCATTGCGCCTTTGAGCACACCCTGGTTGCCAAACCAGTAGATCAGCGAGATGGCCGAGAGCAGCGACGGCGCCAGCAAAGGCAGCAGCGTGATGCCGCGAAACAGCGGTTTGAAGCGCATGCGGCTGCGGCGCAGGGCATAGGCAAAGGCAAAGGCCAGCGGCAGGGTGATGGCCGTGACCAGCGCCGAGACCCACAGGCTGTTGCCGAGTGAGTCGAGCAGCGCGGGCGTTTTGGCGTAGGCGATGAAATTGGCCAGCCCGACAAAGCGGCCCGAGGCGTCGTCCAGTGCCTGTTGCAGGATTGCTGTCAGCGGCGCGGCCAAAAAGGTCAGCAACAGCAGCAGCACCACAGCCAGGCCGGCGTGGGCCCACCGGTCGGCCGGGTCGGTGCGCATCCTGGGCGCGGGTGGGGTGCCCGGTGCGGGTGTTGAAGGCAGCACCGCGCTCACGCAAAGATCCTCATTCGGTCGGGCATCAACCGCAGTGGCAGACAGGCACCTACAGCCAAGCCCTGCTCGGACAGAAAGTTCAGCGACAAATAGACCGACAGCCGGTGCGGGCCCAATGCCGCGCTGCTGACTTGCACCAGGCAGTACGCGCCCAGGAACTCGATCTTCTCGATGCAGCCCTCAAACACATTGCTGTCGCTGGCAGCCAGCGGCCGGGCCAGCACGTCCTCGGGCCGCAGGTAGACGCTGACCTCACGCCCCGCCGGGCCATTGTTCGGGCAATCAAAGTGTGTGCCGCCCAGTTGCACCCCGCCTGCGGCCAGCAAAGTGGCGGGCAGGGTATTGACCCGGCCGACAAAGTCAGCCACGAAAGCCGAAGCCGGCTCGCGGTAGACCTGCATCGGCGTGCCGACCTGCTCGATCCGGCCGTGGTTCATCACCACGATGCGGTCGGCCACCGACAGCGCTTCTTCCTGGTCATGCGTCACCATGATGGTGGTCACGCCCAGGCGGCGCTGCAGGCTCTTGATCTCTTGTCGCAAGTGCACCCGCACGATCGCGTCCAGCGCCGACAGTGGCTCGTCCAGCAGCAGCAAGCCGGGCGAGGTGGCCAGCGCCCGGGCCAGCGCCACCCGCTGCTGCTGGCCGCCGGACAACTGCGCCGGCACTTTGGCCTCGCTGCCCGGCAGGCCTACCAGGCCCAGCAGTTCGGTCACCCGGGCGCGGATATCGGCTTTCGGCCACTTGCGGTTGACCAGCCCATAGGCCACGTTGTCCGCCACCGTGAGGTTGGGGAACAGCGCATAGGACTGGAACACGATGCCGTAGTCGCGTTGCGCCGGCGGCAGGGTGGAGATGTCGCGCCCGGCCTGCAGGATGCGGCCGGCGCTTTGCGCCTCCAGCCCGGCGATGATGCGCAGCAGCGTGGTCTTGCCGCAGCCCGATGGCCCGAGAAAGCAGACAAATTCGCCCTGCGGGACCTGCAGGTCCACACCTTGCAGCGCCATGAAGCTGCCGAACTGCTTGGCAACACCGTCAAGTTGCAGGTAGCTCGGCTCGCTCACCCGGCGCGCCTTATTTCTTGGGCTCGGATTTGGCGCTGTAGCGCTTGTTCCACTCGGTCAGCACGCGCTCGCGGTTGTCGGCCGCCACAGTGAAGTCCAGCTTGACGAGGCGTGCCTCGTAGTCCTTGGGCACATTGGCCAAAGGGGCGGCCACGCCCGGCTGGGCGGTGATGGCAAAGTTCTTGCCATACAGCATCATCGCGTCCTTGCTGCTGGCCCAGTCGGCAAGCTTTTTGGCGGCGTCGAGCTTTTTGGTGCCCTTGTGGATCGCAAACGCTTCCAGGTCCCAGCCCAGGCCTTCTTTCGGGAAGACGAGATCAATCGGCGCCCCCTTGGCCTTGTTGGCATTGGCGCGGTACTCAAAGCTGATGCCCACCACGTACTCGCCGGCGGCGGCCATGTTGCAGGGCTTGCTGCCGGAGTGGGTGTACTGGCCGATGTTTTCGTGCAGCGCGTCCATGTAGGTCCAGCCGCCGCCCTTGCCGTTGTCGTCGCCAAACAAGGTGAGCCAGGCGGTGACGTCGAAGTAGCCGGTGCCCGACGACGCAGGATTGGGCATCACCACCTGGCCCTTGTAGACCGGCTTGGTCAGGTCTTTCCAGGTCTCGGGCTTGGGGATGCTCTTCTTGGCGGCCTCGACGGTGTTAAAGCAGATGGTGGCACCCCACACGTCCATGCCGAACCAGGCCGGCGGGTCTTTCTTGTCGCGGTACTTGGCCATGATCGCGTCCAGGTTCAACGGCCTGTAGGCCTCGAGCATGCCGTTCTTGTCCAGCAGCGCCAGGCTGGACGCGGCCACGCCCATCACCGCATCAGCTTGCGGGTTGGCTTTCTCGGCCAGCAGCTTGGCGGTGATCACGCCAGTGGAGTCGCGCACCCATTTCAGCTCGATGTCCGGGTAG
>JBKJKU010000126.1:0-11338 GCA_046597355.1 Aquabacterium sp. | reverse complement strand
CCACGAGTTGCGCCAGCTTGGCTTTCGCGGCACCGCTCGCAATGGCGCTGCGCGATGTCTCCACGCCGGCCGCGATCGAATCCACCACGTTGGCGGCATACAGCGCGGCGCCGGCGTTGAGCAGCACGATGTCGCGCACCGGGCCGTCCTCATTGGCCAGCGCCCGGGCGATGCACTGCACCGACTCGGCGGCGTTGGCCACCCGCAGCACGCGAGAGTCGTAGACCGGCAGACCGAAGTCGCTGGGGTGCACCACGTACTCGCGCACCTCGCCGTTCAGCAGCTCACCGACCTGGGTTTCGCCGGACAGCGAGATCTCGTCCATGCCGTTGGCGCCGTGCACCACCAGCACATGCGCGCTGCCCAGGCGCTGCAGCACCCGCACCAGGATGCCGACCAGGTCGGGATGGAACACGCCCAGCAGCTGGTTGGCGGCCCCCGCCGGGTTGGTCAGCGGGCCCAGGATGTTGAAGATGGTGCGCACACCCAGCTCCTTGCGCACCGGGGCGGCGTGTTTCATCGAGGCATGGTGATTCGGCGCAAACATGAAGCCGATGCCGGTCTCCGCCAGGCAGGTGGCCACCTGGGCGGGGGTCAGCGCAATGTGGGCGCCCAGCGCTTCCATCACATCGGCCGAGCCCGAGGTGGACGACACACTGCGCCCGCCGTGCTTGGCGACGCGGGCGCCGGCCGCTGCGGCGACAAAGGTCGCGGCGGTCGAGATGTTGAAGGTGTGCGAGTTGTCACCGCCAGTGCCGACGATGTCAACCAGGTGGGTGCGGTCGGCCACCTCGACTGGCGTAGCGAACTCACGCATCACCTGGGCGGCGGCGGCGATCTCGCCAATGGTCTCCTTCTTGACCCGCAGGCCGATCGCAAACGCCGCGATCATCACCGGCGACATCTCGCCGCCCATGATGCGGCGCATCAGCGCCAGCATCTCATCATGAAAGATCTCGCGGTGGTCGATGACGCGGGTCAGCGCCTCGGTGTTGCTCATCGGCGTGGGCATGGTGATCCTCGGTGCGGTATCAGGCGGACAAGAATTCAGCGGCGGCGGCAATGGCGCGGTCGATGCCGGCGGGGTCCACGTCCAGGTGGGTAACGAACCGCAGGCCGATCAGGCCGGTGGCCAGCACGCCGCGCGCTTGCAGATGCGCCAGCAGCGCTGGGCCGCGACCGTCGGCCACCTGGGCAAAAACGATGTTGGTGTGCGGCGCGGTGGCGGTGATGCCGGGCAACACGGCCAGGCCGTCATACAGGCGCTGAGCGAGCGCGTGGTCATCAGCCAGGCGGTCGATGTGGTGGTCCAGCGCGTACAGCGCGGCAGCCGCCAGCAGGCCGACCTGGCGCATGCCGCCGCCAGTCTGCTTGCGGATGCGGTGCGCGCGTTTGACGAACTCACGTGAGCCGCACAGCGCCGAACCGACTGGCGCGCCCAGACCTTTGCTGAAACAGACCGAGACGCTGTCGAATTGGCCGGCGATCTGGCCGGCCGCCACGCCACTGGCCACTGCGGCGTTGAACAGCCGCGCGCCGTCCAGGTGGGTGGCCAAACCATGCCGCCGGGCCAGCGCCACGGCTTGCTCGATGTAGCCGGCGGGCAGCACCTTGCCGTTCCAGGTGTTTTCCAGCGCCAGCAGGCGGCTGCGGGCAAAGTGCGCATCGTCGGGCTTGATTGCGGCCTCGATCTCGGCCAGCGCCAGCGTGCCGTCGGGCTGCTGAGTGATCGGTTGCGGCTGGATGCCGCCCAGCACCGCCGCGCCGCCGCCCTCGTAGCGGTAGGTGTGGGCGAGCTGGCCGACCAGGTATTCATCGCCGCGCCCGCAATGCGCCAGCAGCGCGCACAGGTTGCTGGCGGTGCCGCTGGGCATGTACAGCGCGGCCTCGAAGCCCAGCATTTCGGCAATGCGGGCTTGCAGTGCGTTGACGGTGGGGTCGTCGCCAAACACATCGTCGCCGACCGGTGCGGCGGCAATCGCTTCGCGCATCGCTGCAGTGGGCCGGGTGACGGTGTCACTGCGCAGATCAACCAGCGGCGGGCCGCCTGCCGGCCTGGCTGCGACAGCAGCGCCATAGGAAACAGTGCTGGCGCTCATCGGTGGGCTCCCAGGGTCAAGAAGTTGCGCAGCAGCGCATGGCCGTGCTCGGACAGGATGGATTCGGGGTGGAACTGCACGCCCTCCAGCGGCGCGTGGGTTGCGGCCAGGTCGCGGTGGCGCACGCCCATGATCTCGCCGTCTTCCGAGGTGGCAGTGACGACCAAGTCCTTCGGACAGGATTCACGCTCGATCACCAGCGAGTGGTAGCGGATCACGCTGAACGCCTTGGGCAAGCCGAGGTAGACGCCCTGCTGGTCGGTCGAAAGCGTGCTGGCCTTGCCGTGCATCTGCTGCTGGGCCCGCACGATCTTGCCGCCAAGCGCCGCACCGATGCTCTGGTGGCCTAGACACACGCCCAGGATGGGCAGCGTGCCGATCAGCGCCCGGATCGCCGGCACACACACGCCCGCCTCCGCCGGCGAACATGGGCCGGGCGACAGCACCAGGTGCGCCGGCTTGAGCGCGGCGATCTCGGCGACGCTGATTTCGTCGTTGCGCACCACTTTCACGTCCTGGCCCAGCTCGCCAAAGTACTGCACCAGGTTGAAGGTGAAGCTGTCGTAGTTGTCGATCATCAAGAGCATGTCAGCCCCCAGTTGCGTCCCGCAACACCCCCCAAGGGGGGCGCGCCATTCTTGAGGCGGCTCGGCGAACGGCGCATGTCAGAACCCCTCTTCCACCAGCTCGGCCGCCCGGATCAGCGCCCGCGCCTTGTGTTCGGTCTCTCTCCACTCCATCTCGGGGACCGAATCGGCCACCACGCCAGCGGCGGCCTGCACGTACAAGGTGTTGTTCTGCACGATGCCGGTGCGGATGGCAATCGCCACGTCCATGTCGCCGGCAAAGCTGAGGTAGCCGCAGGCGCCGCCATAGATGCCACGCTTGACGGGCTCCAACTCGTCGATAATCTGCATCGCCCGGATCTTGGGCGCACCGGTCAGCGTACCGGCCGGGAAGGTGGCACGCAGCACGTCCATGTTGCTCATGCCGTCTTTCAGCAGCCCCTCGACATTGCTGACGATGTGCATCACGTGCGAGTAGCGCTCGACCACAAAGGCCTCGGTCACCTTGACCGAGCCGGTCTTGGCGATACGGCCGATGTCGTTGCGCGCCAGGTCGATCAACATCAAATGCTCGGCGCGCTCTTTGGGGTCGGACAGCAGGTCGGCCTCGGTCGCCTTGTCGGCCTCGGGCGACGCGGCGCGCGGCCGGGTGCCGGCCAGCGGACGGATCGTGATCTTGTCGCCGTCGGGGGTGGACTCATGCCGCACCAGGATCTCGGGCGAGGCGCCGACGATCTGGAAGTCGCCCATGTCGTAAAAATACATGTACGGGCTGGGGTTGAGCGAGCGCAGTGCCCGGTACAGGCTGAGCGGGCTTTCGGTGTAGCGTTTCTTGAGCCGCTGGCCGACTTGCACCTGCATCATGTCGCCAGCGGCGATGTACTCCTTGGCGGTCAGCACGGCGGCGATGTAGGCATCTTTGCCAAACTCGCGCTCCACCGCGTAGGACGGCCCGCGCTTGACCGGCGGCGCGGTGACCGAGTAGCGCAACTTGTCACCCAGCTCGGCCAGGCGCCGCTTGGCCTTGAAGTAGGCCTCGCTCTGGCTCGGGTCGGCATAGACGATCAAGTAGAGCCGGCCTGAGAGGTTGTCGATCACCGCCAGTTCTTCGGTTTGCAGCAGCAGGATGTCGGGTGTGTCCAGGCCGCCGGGCTTGTGGGTGGCCGCCAGCTTGGGCTCCATGAAGCGCACCGCGTCATAGCCAAAATAGCCCGCCAGGCCGCCGCAAAAGCGCGGCAGGCCGGGCCGCAGCGCCACTTTGAATCGCGCCTGGTAGGCCTCGATGAAGTCCAGTGGGTTGCCGCTGTGGCGCTCGACCACCTCGCCGTCGGTGACGACTTCGGTCACGAACCCGGCGGGCGAGGCGCTGGCACGCAACTGGGTGCGCGCCGGCAAGCCGATAAACGAGTAGCGGCCAAAACGCTCGCCACCCACCACCGACTCCAGCAAGAAGCTGTGCTTGGCGCCGCCGGCCAGCTTCAGGTAGAGCGACAGCGGGGTTTCGAGGTCGGCAAAGGCCTCGCTGAGCAGCGGGATGCGGTTGAAGCCTTGGGCGGCCAGGCTTTTGAATTCAAGTTCGGTGATCACGGTAGCCACTCCTGGGGTCGGGCCGGGGCGCAAGTGTGCGCAACGGGGGCCAACGGTGCTGGGGGTCAGCGGTGCGGAGGGTGCCGGGCAAAATACCCCGTCTGCCCTGTCTGCCCCGTTCAAGGGGGCCGGTGCGGCGGGCCAGCAGCGGGTGGGCACCCGGCAAGCCCCACAGCGCACGGCCCATCAGACCAATGCGGGCGAGGGTCGCCAGGGCCAGGCTCCCCGGTCGGCGGACCCTTTGGTCTGTGTGCGCGTGATGAACATGGCTGCAAGTCTAGCAGCGCGGATCGATTGCAAGCGGCGACCGCAAGTCGCGTTTCAGGCGCTGCGTCCTGCGGGCACGGCAGGCGGTACAGACCACCGCCCCAGGTCCAGCTGGTCCAGCCGGTCGATCACCACATCGGCGCCCACCCCGCTGACCGGCTGCCCGTGGTTGTAGCCGTAGCTCACCAGCACCACCGGGCAGCCGGCAGCGCGCGCCGCCTGGGCATCGTTGGCCGAGTCGCCCACCATCAGCGTGCGCGCCGGCAGGCTGCCCAGCGCCCGGCAGGTTTCCAGCAGCGGCAGGGGGTCGGGCTTTTTGCGGGCAAACGCATCGCCGCCAAACAGCTGCGCAAAAAAACTGTCCAGGCCCTTGGCTGCCAGCAGCGGGCGGGCAAATGCGGTGGGCTTGTTGGTCAGGCATGCCAGGGACAAGCCTGCATCAGCCAGGCGCTGCAAGCCGGCCACCACGCCGGGGTAGACCCGTGAATACTGGCCGTTGATCGCCAGGTAGTGGTGCTGGTAGCGTTGCCAGGCGTCCTGATACAGCCCCGCGCCGCCCCCGACTTGGGCCAGCGTGCAGCGGATCAGGTGCTCGCTGCCCTTGCCCACGGTGCGGGCGATGAAGGCCTGGTCCACCGCCGGCAGGCCCAGCTCGGCCAGCATGGTGTTGAGCGCGACGTCGAAATCACCGACCGTGTCGATCATCGTGCCGTCGAGATCGACGATGGCGGCTTGCAGGGGCGCGGGGTGAAGGGGAAGTTGAAGTGCGTCCAAGTGATGCGGCCCGAAGTGGAGCGGCAGTCTACCGGCCCGGCCGGTCAGCCAGACCCTGCGCCAGACCCTCACCCCCCACCTGGAGCGGGGGTGTCGCCAGGGGCTGAGCGGGCCGGGGCCGCTGGTATCCTGCACCCAGCATGGTCAACCTCGATGACGATCCGCCCAGCGCCCTGCCCCGTGGCACGCGGCTGGGCGAGTTTGAGCTCAAGCGGGTGTTGGGCGTTGGCGGCTTCGGCATCGTGTACCTGGCGTTTGACCATGCGCTGGAGCGCGAGGTGGCGATCAAGGAGTACATGCCGGCGCAACTGGCGGGCCGCACTGCCTCGATGCAGGTCTCGCTGCTGTCACAGTCCAACGCCGAGTCGTTTTCGCTGGGCCTGAAGTCGTTTGTCAACGAGGCCCGGTTGCTGGCGCGCTTCGACCACCCGTCGCTGGTCAAGGTGCACCGCTACTGGGAGGGCAACCAAACCGCCTACATGGCGATGCCCTACTACACCGGCCACAACCTGCACGCGGTGCGCCGGCAGCTGCCGCGCAACCCCGACCAGGCCTGGTTGCTCGACATCCTGCGGCCCTTGCTGGGCGCGGTCGAACGGCTGCACCAAGAGGGCGTCTACCACCGCGACATCTCGCCCGACAACATCATTCTGATGCCGGACGGCCGGCCCGTGCTGCTGGATTTTGGCGCCGCGCGCCGGGTGCTGGCGGACAAGAGCGTGGCACTGACCGCCATCCTGAAACCGGCCTATGCGCCGATCGAGCAGTACGGCGAGTCCGGCTCGGTCAAGCAGGGGCCGTGGACCGACCTGTACGCGATGGGCGCGACGCTGCACCACCTGCTGCTGGGCCGCGCGCCGTTGCCGTCCACCTCGCGTGCACTGGACGACGAGATGCCGCCGCTGGCAAGCATGGCGCTGGACGGCTGTGCGCCTGAATTCTTGGCGTGCCTGGACTGGATGCTCAAGCCCAGGCCGGCCGACCGGCCACAAAGCGTGGCCGCCCTGCGCGCCCGCCTGGACCGCCTGGCCGCGGCACCTGCCACCCCCCGGCCCGACGCCGCGCCCGACGCGCCGGATTGGCAGCGCACCCAGATCATGGGCCGGGATGTGGCGCCTGCGGCAGCGCGTGCCGACGCCAACCACAGTGCCGACGCGCCGACGCTTGTCGACCCGTCGAAGCGACGCCCGGTGCCACCGGCGGCACCCGTGCCCGATCCCCAGGCCACGCTGGCCGTGCCCCGCAGCCCGCTGCAGGCCCAAACAGCCATCGAAAATGCGGCCCCCGACATCCTGGGGCAACCCGGGCCACCCGCGGCAGCCTGGCCCGCGCCTGAAACCGAAACCGCACCGGCGCAGCGGTTCAAGCCCGGCGCCGCAGCACTGGCTGTACCCCCTGCGCCGGCCACGGCCAACGTGCCGCACGCCCGCCAGGCCCATGCCCCGGAGTCCGGCAGCGCCCGCACCGAGCCAACCCTGAACGGCCCGCGCAGCGGTGCCCAGCCCGAGGCGTCGGTCGTCAGCCCCTTGCTGGACAGTACGGCGGCCCTGGCCGGAGAGCGCCGACCTGGCCGCACAGCCGATCGACCGTCTGAACGGTTGAACCCGCGGCGTTGGCCCCTGCTGGCGGGTGTGGCCGGCGCTGCCGGGCTGGCCCTGTGGCTGGGCCTGAAACCCGCGCCGGCCCCCGTCGGCGCCGCCGCATCAGGACCGCCAGCAACTGCCGCCAGTGGCACGGCCCAGGTCGCGGCCCAGGTCGCGGCCAATGCCGCGCCAGCCCTTGCGGCAGCCTCAGAGCCTGCCAGCTTGTCAACCACCGCGCCCGCGGCAGTGGCAGCGATCACCGCCGCGGCGCCGACCGCACCAGCCGCCGCCGCGCTCGCAGCCATACCCGCTGCCACGCCCGTCGCCACACCCGTCACCACACTGATCACCACACCGATCACCACACCCGCCACAGCACCGGCGGCGCCAAAGACAGCGCAGCGCCAACCCCCACCGTCACCCAAACCCGCTGCCACCGCAGCGCTGCCGCCAGCGGCGCCGGTGGCCGTGCCGGCGGCTGCACCTGGGGTCGCACCGGCGGCCGCAGGCGGTCCGCCCAGCCTGGCCACGTCGATCACCCGATTGCCGCCTGCACCCGACGCCACACCCACCGCGCAGCGCAGCGCCACTGCCGATACCAGCCGCACGGCGGCCACCGACGCGCCCGCAGCCAACAGCCCAAGCGCCGCAGCGACCGGCACGGCGTATCCCGCGCCCGCTACCGCAGCGGCCACGCCTGGACCTGCAACTACACCGGCACCTTCACCTGCACCTTCACCTGCACCTGCGCCCGCACCAGCGCCCACAACCGCCACCGTGGCCAATGTGACCGTGCCCCGCGCTGCAGCCCCGGCCCCTGCGCCCACCCCAGCCCGCCAGCCCGACCGCGACCCCGATCCCGCGACGGTTCAGGCCCGTGCCCAAAGCCCCAGCGAGCGCTGTGAGGGCCGGGTGCTGGTGGCGCTGTGGGTCTGCATCGAGCGCCAGTGCCGCAGCGACACCAACCTGCGCGGCCATCCCGATTGCGCCAAAGCCCGCCGCGAGCAAGAACAGCGCAACGCCCCCCGCTGACCACCGCCCCGGCAACCCGACCGCATTGCCAACGCTACCCACCGCAAAGACCCGCGCCATGCCCAGCCCAGACCTGACCGCCCTGACCGCCCTGACCGCCCACCAGCTTTCGACCGAGATCCATGCCCGCCGCGTCTCGTGCCGGGAGGTGATGACGGCCTACCTGGCCCGCATCCACCGGCTGAACCCCCGCCTCAACGCCATCGTCAATCTGGCGCCCGACGACGGCCTGCTGCGCCAGGCCGACGAACGCGATGCCGCGCTGGCGCGTGGCGCGTCGCACGGCTGGATGCACGGCCTGCCGCAGGCGATCAAGGACACCGGCCATGCGCTGGGTTTCCCGTCCACCGCCGGCAGCCCGCTGCTCAAGGACGTGATGCCGGCGCAGGACAGCCTGACCGCTGCACGCGTCAAGGCCGCGGGCGCCATCGTCATTGGCAAGACCAATGTGCCCGAGCTGGCCATGGGCTCACACACCTTCAACCCGTTGTTTGGCGTCACCGCCAACGCCTGGGACGCCAGCGTCACTGCCGGCGGCAGCAGCGGCGGTGCGGCGGTAGCGCTGGCGCAACGGCTGCTGCCGGTGGCCGACGGGTCGGACCTGATGGGGTCGTTGCGCAACCCGGCGGCCTGGGCCCATGTGTTTGGCCTGCGACCCAGCCAGGGCCGTGTGCCGACCTGGCCGGCCAACGATGTTTGGGTGGCGCAGCTCAGCAGCGAGGGGCCGATGGCCCGCACCGTGCGCGACCTGGCTTTGCTGCTGTCCACCCAGGCCGGCTTTGATGCGCGCACGCCGCTGTCGATTGCCCAGGGGCCGCAGTCGTTTCTGAGCGAGGACGATCTGCAAGGCACGGCCGCGCTGCGCGGTCTGCGCATCGGCTGGCTGGGCGACCTGGGCGGCCACCTGGCGATGGACGACGGCCTGATGCCGGTGCTGGATCAGGCCTTGCAACGCCTGGCCGCCGAGGGCGCGGTGGTCGAGCCGACAGCGCCGGGCTTTGATGCCGACAGCGTCTGGCGCGCCTGGCTGGTGTGGCGCCAGGCGCTGGCCGCGCCCCGGGTGGCCGCGCTGCTGGCCAAGCCCGGCGGCCGCGCGCAGGTCAAGCCCGAGGCGCTGTGGGAGTACGACCAGGCGCAAGGCCTGGGCTTTGCCGATTTCATGCGGGCCAGCGAGCTGCGCACCACCTTCCAAGGCCAGATGCTGCAGCTGTTTGAGCGCTTCGACGTGCTGGCCCTGCCGGTGACCCAGGTCTGGCCGTTTGCCGTGGCCGAGCGCTGGCCCCAGGCCATCGCCGGCCGGGCCATGGACACCTACCACCGCTGGATGGAGTGCACGCTGTACGCCACCTTTGCCGGGCTGCCGGCGATCAGCCTGCCCGCGGGCTTCCATGCCAACGGCCGCTGGCCGGCCGGGCTGCAGCTGATCGGTCGGCCGTTGGGTGATGCAGCCCTGCTGCGTGTGGCCGCGGCCTACGAGACCGCCTCGGCCGACCTGCTGGCGCGCAGGCCGGCTGAGCCCGGCTGATCCCGCACCAACCCCTTTCGCGCCCGGGCAGCGCGGTGGTTTTGCCAGGCAGCGCCCAACACCAGCCCCTCAAAGCCCAAACGGCCCGGCACCCGGCCAGCCAACGTGCTGAACTCGGCAAAGCGGTGGGGCTTCTGCCAGGCGACAAAGGCACAAGGCAGCACCAGCAGCAGCAACCAGATCGGCTGCCGCCCCAACTGCAGCCGCGAGATCAGCGTGATGCCTTCCATCACCAGCAGCCCCACGCCCCACGAGGCGATCACGCGCCACAGCGGCAGTGGCCAGCCCAGCGCCACTTGCAGCGCCACTTGCAGCGCTATTTGCAGCGCCATTTGCAGCGCCAGGGCCAACGACAACGCCAGCGCCGCCACCTGCAGCGCAACGAAGATGAAGGTGAAGCCGGCACTGACCCGCCAGGTCAGCGTGCTGCCCTGCCCTGCCCGACATCGACGCCAAGCAGGACAGCCTGAGGGGCTTCATCGGCTTTTTCAGGCGAAAAAGGCGGCGGCTTTTTGACCGCGCAATTCTCGCTGGCGCAAACGTCGATCTGTGGCCTCAAGGGCATGTTCACCAGGTCACGCCCCGTACCGGGCGTGCACTACGCCAGACTGATCCACCCGGGACTGATTGGCAGCGCCTGCCCGACCCCCAAGCCGCTGGCGCTGTGGAACACCCGCGCGCTGGCGCTGATCGATACCGTGCCGCCGTGTGTGCACGGCGACACGGCGACACGGCGACATCAAGGATTTGTCGCTTGGCACCCCGGTGCTTTTCCCAGCCTAAGTCGATGGCGCGGGCCTGTACCGGGCGGCGGTAGGTGAAGCAGTCGGCTGCAAGGCCACCGTCACCGGGCCCCGCCCTTCAAGCCACCCAAAACAGCATGGTGGCCGATGCGGCCTACCGCAAACCCTGTGCAGCCTGCGCAAGAGCTGACCGGCCCATCCGGACCGATCAGCGGACCAGCGAGCGGACAGCTGACCTTCAGGCGACAAGCGCGGCCGTCAACCGATGGTGATGATCGACCCGCCGGCCAAGGCTTGGGCGCGGGTCTTCCAGGTCTTGGTCACCGTATCGTAGAACCAGTCATTCGAGTAAAGCAGCGAGCTGTCCTTGGACGACAACACAGTAAAACCGATTGAATCTGCGCCAGTAGTCATGTCAAGAACGTCCATGCGCAGTGTGGCGCCGCCTTCCAGTGTGGTGATCGACCCGTCCAGGTTGATCCGGCTGACCGACGCCTTGGCATATACCGTCGACTGCTTGCCGCCAGTGATGATCGAGACTGTCATCGACGACAGTGAATTCGACTTGATCACGATCACCGAGCCGTCGGCCTGGTCGATGGACAGCTTGATCTGGCCCTGCAGGTTCGTGAATGATTTGTTGTAGTTCAGGCCAACGCTGTAGACCACGGCCTGGGGGCTGGCAAAGGTGCCCGCCACCGTCGTGGCCGCCGTGTCCATGATTGCTCCGCCACCGATGATGGTGTTGGCCGTCGCCGGCTTGCTGACGACAACGGTCGCAGTCTTGTCGGCAAGCGCCTGCGTTGTATTGTCGTAATTGACAGTCAGCCTGACCAGGATCTCATACGACTCTGACCCGTACTGGCCCGTGCTCAAGGTCACCACCGTGTTGGCGGTGCCAGCACCCGGTACACCGCTGACCGCGGCCACTTTGATGCCGCTGGCCAGCACTTTGCCGGTCACGGCGTCGATGAAGTCCACCGTCGCCCCGGCCAGGGCCACACCGGTTGCATCCTGCATGCTGGCGGTGAGCGTGACCTGTGCGGTGGTCGAACTGGACCCCGAGGTTGTCCATACAGTCTGACCGATGTAATTTACGGTGGCGCTGCGCGCCGAAATCTTGTCCGTCACCGTGCCGGAGGCATTGTTGTAGTTGGTGCCG
>JBKJKU010000048.1:0-2895 GCA_046597355.1 Aquabacterium sp. | reverse complement strand
CTGCAAGGCGCCGCTGCGGCGCAACGCACTCGCGCCAGACGCGTCGTAGGCCGCCCGCACGATCTCGGTACCGCGTTGTACGGCCGTGACGCCAGCCACGCGCGCGTTGACGCGCTGCGCCGCGGTTGCGGGTTCGCCACGCAAGCCACAGTTCCAGACCGCGGCCAGCGCTTCACGCATCCCGGCCCGGCAAGCCCACCACAGGCCCTCCGCCGCTTCCAGGCTGCGCTGGGTTGCCGGGTTCTCGAGCAGCGGTCTCTGTGTCATGCGGTTTGTCTTGCCGCGCAACTCGTTGCGGGCCTCGTCGAGCGCCCGACGCGCCAGACCGAGGTGGGTCGCGGCGGCGGCGATTGTGATGAACCAGCCGCCACCGACGACGACGGCCGCCGGGTACGGCGCCGCGGCGATCCCCGAAGGCCAGGGGAAGGTGCGACGCCAGGGCACGAAGACGTCATCGAAGTGCACGTCGTGGCTGCCGGTACCAGCCAGGCCGATCGGGTCCCAGTTTTCTTCAATGCGGGCCTCGCGGACCGGGGCGAGCGCGGCCACCATGCGCGGCGCGGCGCCGTCGCCAACCGGCGGCAGCATGACCATGCCGCCGACGAAGGTGGCGCCCGTGCAACCCGATGCGAAACCCCAGGAGCCCGAGATACGCAGGCCGTCGGACTGCTCCGCGGCCTTGATTCTGGGCAGGTTGCTCCAGGACGCATAAGCGGCCGGATCGGCGAAGAACTCATCGCACAGGCGCGGTTCGGCCGAGGCATGGATCAACGCGGCGCAGATGTTGCCGTGTGCGCAGACCCAGCCGGTCGAGGCGTCGGCCTCGGCGAGTGTCATCAGCACCTCGAGTCCCTCTGTCAACGACGCGCCATACCCGCCGACATCTGCCGGCACCAAGACCTTCATGAGTCCCGCCTGCTTGAGCCTGGCGACGAAATCTGGCGCCAATCGGCGCAGCGCTTCGAATTCCACCGCGCGCGACTTGGCCTCGGCAGCCAGATCGGGCAGCGCGGCCCACAGTTCACTCAGCGAGGGTCGGGATGCAGTCATGCGGGTCTCCTGTTTGCAGCGGGCAGCGGGCAGCGGGCGCTTTAGCGTGTCCGATGGACCGAATTGCTGAGCGGCGTTGCCACTATTTCGCTGGGCTCTCAACTGGCACAGCGTCCAACGGCGATTCAAAGGCAATGAAGAGGACACAGGGGGCGGCGCTTGCGCAAAAGCCCTTGTGGGGCCGTTTGGCGGGACCGTACGCGTAAGTCCCCGGTTTGAAGACCGTCATCTTTTGACCGTCGTAGGTGACATGAAGCTCACCTGCTACCAGCATCATGCGCTCTGCGGAGGTATGAAAATGGAGCGGGAGGATCGACTTGGCGGGCACTTTCAAAAACACGTCAACGTTGTCTTTTGCAGGATCGCCGTGGAGAACTGCGATGGCGCATCCCTTGGGCAAGAACGGTGGACAGGGACCCCATTTAAGCTTCGGATCATGGGCAGTCCAGGTCAGTGCCTGCTCTTGAGCGGGTGCCTGTGCGTGGACGGACGTGCCGAACAGGCCGAGTAAAACTGACAACGAAAAGCGCAATCCCGCCTGCAATGAACGGTCAATCAGGGTTGGGCGATACATCGTGTTTCTCCTTTGAGTCGCCGGTGCTGTGCAGACTGGATTGCTGCCCACCATCGCGTTGAGGCTCATCATGTTGACTGTGCACCAGCGTCCTGTAACGATCGCGAGACGAAATTTCGCCGAAACCTAGGCGCACGACACCCGCCATCGCACCATGCCCGCTCCGTCTCAGTACGTGGATTTCGAGGGCTTCAGCCTGGACCTGCAGCAGTGCGTGTTGCGGCGCGAGGGCGACGCGATCGAGTTGCGGCCCAAGGCCTTCGATGTGCTGCGCCATCTCGTTGCCAACGCTGGGCGCTTGGTTTCCAAGCAAGAGCTGCTCGACGCGCTATGGCCTGGCCTTGCCGTCACCGACGACACGCTGGTTCAGTGTGTCAGCGACGTGCGGCAGGCCCTGTCTGACGGGGGGCACAGGATCATCCGCACCTTGCCGCGGCGCGGCTACCTCTTCGCCTTGGAGGCGGCACCTCGCTTGCCAAAGCCTGATATCGAATCAACGGCGCTTGCGATACACAGGATCGACGAATGCCGCGCCGCCGACGGTGTCAGGCTCGCTGTGGCGGAGGTCGGGCAAGGCCTGCCGTTGGTGCGAACTCCGACCTGGTTCAATCACCTCGAACATGAGTGGCAGGTGTCGTTTCGCGGGGAGCTGTACCAATTCCTGGCCGATCGTCTGCAGCTGATCCGCTACGACGGTCGAGGAAGCGGCCTATCAGAGCGCTACGTACCTGAACTTTCATTCGACACACTGCAGCGCGATCTGCAGGCCGTGGTGGACGCATTGCGGTTGCCGCGGTACGCGCTGCTCGGCATCTCGCAAGGCGCGCCGGTCGCGATCGCGCATGCTGCACGTCACCCCGATCGGGTGTCCAAGATCATCCTCAACGGTGCTTTCGCGCTGGGTCACAACAAGCGCGGCTCAGCGAAGGACCGCGAAACCGGGCAGGCCTACATGACGTTGATGCGCCACGGCTGGGGCGACGAGCACTCGGCCTTCCTGCGCAGCTTCTGCATGCTCTACTTCCCGGGCTTGTCAATTGCGCAGATCCGCGCGCTTGCGGATCTCCAACGCATGGCCATGTCGGCCGACGCCGCCATCCGGATGCGCATGGCCTGTGCTGACATCGACGTCGTCGATCTGCTTAAGCAGGTATCGGCGCCCACCCTGGTGCTGCACAGTCGCTACGACAACGCGGTGCCGTTTGAGGAGGGGCAGCGCCTGGCGGCGGCGCTGCCTAACGCCCGTTTCGTCGCGCTGGAATCGGAAAATC
>JBKJKU010000030.1:0-2986 GCA_046597355.1 Aquabacterium sp. | reverse complement strand
CTGATCAGCCAGGGCAACGCCAAGAAGGGCGACGTGATCGGCATCGCCCGCATCGCTGCGATCCAGGCCGCCAAGCGCTGCGCCGAGCTGATCCCGCTGTGCCACCCGCTGCCGCTGACCCGCGTGGCGGTGGACTTCCAAATCGATACCGCCGCCAGCGCGGTGCATGTCCGCGTGCAGGCCGAGACCGTGGGCCGCACCGGCGTGGAGATGGAGGCACTGACCGCCGTGCAGATCGGCCTGCTGACGATTTATGACATGTGCAAGGCCGCTGACCGCGGCATGGTGATGGGCGGTATCCGGCTGCTGGAAAAACACGGCGGCAAGTCGGGCGATTGGTCGGTTGCGGGGTCGGGTACGCCACCGGGTGCGCCGTCGGGTGGGGCCGACGACGCGGCGGGCGGGCCCTAGCGCGACGGTGCGCTTGGCAGCTTCGGCGGCTGGCCGGCGCCATGTGCCAGTGCCGCCACCGCCGCCTGCGGCTCGATGAACTCGCGCCAGTCATGCACCCGCAGCGGCGCCTGGCAGGGAAAAACCTGCACCGCGCCGCCCTGACAGGGCGCAAAAAAGGCGTCGGCGTCGGCATTGCGGAACTCCCGCAGCCGCTGGGCCAGCCAGCGTGCCCGGTCCAGCGAGTCCGCATCACCGCGCTCGGCCAGGTGTTGGGCCCAGGCCATCATCAGCCGGGTGTCCAGCAAGGCATGCGGCGCCCGCGCAAAGCCCAGCGCGGTGCTGGCAGGTGACGCGGTGTTGGTCGCCGCCGCATAGTCGGCATGGTGGCCGAACAGCATGCTGCGCTGACCCCGGGCAATGCGCTCGGCCAGCGAGGCGCTGCCAGCGGTGGGCGCGTAGATCACCACCGCGTGCTGGTAGTCCAACAGCGCAAAAACACCGGCCGCCACCATCAGTGCGCCGGCGGTCAGGCCCAAGACTGGACGTGACGGGCGGGATGGTTCAGACCGGTGTGGCGGCGCGGCCGGCCCCGGGGGCAGACCCAGCACAAAGCCCCAGGCCAGCCCGGCAGGCAGCAGGAAATAGGCGTACCACAACGGGTACTCCACCAGGCTGTGCAGCCCGGCAATCAGCACCAGCACGCTGCCGGCCCGGGCGATCACACCCAGGTCCCCGGTGGCGCGGTGGGCCTGCACCCCGCTGCGCCAACCAGCCCAGCCCAGCAAGCCGGTGACCAGCGCGGCGGCGGGCAAACCCAGCTCGACCGCCAGTTGCAGCAACAGGTTGTGGGTGTGGTCGAAAAACGCCGTGGGGCGGGTCGGAAAGGCGGTCAAGGTCCAGGCAAAGTTGAACTCGCCAAAGCCGACGCCGGTCCAGGGCTGGGCTTTGATCAGGTCCAGCGTGTTGTGCCAGATGTTGAGGCGCGAGTTGGGGCTCTCGGCCGGGTTGGCCAGTTCACCCAGGCCGCCTTCGGCTGCCAGCCGGGCGCCGGCGCCCAGCGCGTGCTGGCTCAATTCGCCATACCAGCCCATCGTCAGATAGGCCGCCGCGTACAGCAGCGGCGTGGCGGCCAGCCACCAGCGCGCCGTGGGCGACAGGCGGCGGTCCAGCAGCGCCCACAACAGCAGCCCGCCCAGGCCCACCGCGCCGGTGCGCGAGGCCGTCAGCTCGATCGCCAGCACCAGCGGCAGCGCCACCGCCCACAACGCGGCCCGGGGCAGCCAGCGCAGCTCATGCAGCGCAACAGCGGCCACCAGCGCCCACAGCAGCAGGCTGCCCAGGTGGTTGGGCTGGCGCAGGTTGCCCACGGCGCGACCGGCCAGGCCGGAGTGGGCGATCCACTGGCCATCGGTCCAACCCGGTTGAAACACCTGGACGGCCGCCACCACCGCACCCAACAGGCCGGCCACCAGCAACCCGGCAGCCAGCGCGGCAAAGGCCGGTGCCGCGTTGGGACCCTGCGCGGCATCAGCGCCGGTGACCACCATCAGCGCGGTGCCGGTCAACAGTCCCAGCGCCAGCAGCGCCAGCGACAGCGGCAGGCCACCCCACCCGCTGGACACCGCCACGCCCGCCGCCACCACGCCCAGTGCAGCCAGCAGCGGGCCCAGGCCGCGGGCCAGGCGGCCGGGCGGGCTGACCACTGCCACACCGCCCCACAAGGCCACTGCCACGCACTGGTTCAACAGCGTGGCCGACGGTGGCTGGTTGAGCGCCAGCAGCGTGGGCACGCTGGCTGCCAGCACCAGCGCCGCCAGCAGGCGGGCATACACCCGGGGTGCGGGCGCTGCGGGGCGCAATTCAGGGGGCGAGGATGCCGGGGTGGCAGCGGAGGTCATCGGGGCGCGGCGCGGCAGAAGGCGCAGAGATCAAGGCGCGGCGAGTAAACCACAGCTTGTGCCCGCGCGGGCTGCGCGATGTATGTCGGCATCACCCGCGCCCGCACCACCCACAGCTTGTGCCCGCGCGGGCTGCGCAGGTGGGATTCGACCGGCCGCCGCCTGCGCTCGGCCCGCCGTCAGCCGGCTGTTTTGACGCGGGTCCGGCACGCAGCTGAAGTGGCGGGTGTGGTGTGGGACCTGCGCGGCGCGCGGGCGGCAGAAGCCACAGGCTGCTGTTTCGGGCCAGGTCCGGTGGCTTGGGTCGGCGCGACGGCGGTGGATCGGACCGTTGCGCCGGGCGTGGGGCCCAGAACGCCAGACGCCGTGACTCAGACGCAAAAACGCCCACCGAAGTGGGCGTTCAATCTCAACGGAATCTGGCGGGTGCCGAGATTGGAGCGTCGGGACTACGTTACGCCTTGCAAAGAACTGGGACTGACGTCAAACATCCGCTGCCGGTCTTGGCCCAGGTCAGCGCGCCTACACCAGGCGTAGGAATGAGAATCAGCGTCGCGGTAGGAACGGTCGTTGCCGTCGGGGTCACGGTGATGGTGCCACCGGCTACAGCAATGCTGGCTACGTGTGTCGTCGCTTGGGTGGCCGGAATGCCGTTGGCACCCGAGTCGCAGCCAGTCGCAGTGCCGAGTTCTTGC
>JBKJKU010000378.1:0-11104 GCA_046597355.1 Aquabacterium sp. | reverse complement strand
ATCACGCGACCGGTCTTGAGGCTGGCGGAGACATAGAGCTCCTGTTCCGCATGGCGGGCCGGGGCCCGCAGGCGCGTGCGCAGATCGGCCTCCGGGCCGTTGGCGGTGAAGGTGATGCAGTCGGTCGGGCAGATGTCGACGCAGGCGTCGCACTCGATGCACTGCTTCTCGTTGAACACCGTCTGCACGTCGCAGTTCAAGCAGCGCTCGGCCTCTTTGAAGGCGGTGGCCAGATCGAATCCCAGCTCCACCTCGACCTTGATGCTGGACAGCGCCTTCTGGGCGTTGGCCCAAGGCACCTTGAAGCGCAGGTCGTTGGACACCGCGTTGTGGTAGCTCCATTCATGGATGCCCATCTTTTGCGACAGCAGGTTCAGGTGCGGCGGCGGGCGCTGGGTGACCGGTTCGTTGTGCAAAAAACGGTCGATCGACACGGCAGCCTCATGGCCATGGGCCACGGCGGTGATGATGTTCTTGGGGCCGAAGGCCGCATCGCCGCCAAAAAACACCCGCGGCAGGCTGGCCTGGAAGGTCTTGGCATCCACCGTGGGCATGCCGTGCGCATCAAAGGCCACACCGCAGTCGCGCTCGATCCACGGAAAACTGTTTTCTTGCCCCACCGCGATCAGCACCTCGTCGCAGCCAAACTCGACCTCGGGCGCGCCGGTGGGCACCAGGCGGCGCTTGCCTTGGGCGTCATAGACCGCCTCGACCACCTCGAAGCGCATGCCGACCAGCACGCCGGCCTGGTGCACGAACGCGGTGGGCACATGGAAGTTGATGATCGGGATGCCCTCGTGCTGGGCGTCTTCTTTTTCCCAGGGCGAGGCCTTCATCTCGTCGAAGCCCGAGCGCACGATCACCTTGACGTCATCGGCGCCCAGGCGGCGCGCCGACCGGCAGCAATCCATCGCAGTATTGCCGCCACCCAGCACGATCACCCGCTTTTTAACCTGGGTGACATGCTGGAACGAGACGGAAGCCAGCCAGTCGATACCGATGTGGATCGACTCGGCCGCTTCGGTGCGGCCGGGCAGGTCCAGATCGCGGCCGCGCGGTGCGCCGCAGCCGACAAACACCGCGTCCCAGCCGTCGGCCAGCAACGCCGTCATCGACTCAATGCGCTGACCAGACTTGAAATCGACGCCCAGGTGCAGGATGTAGTCGCACTCTTCATCGATCACGCTCTCGGGCAGGCGGAAGCGCGGGATCTGGGTGCGGATGAAGCCGCCGGCTTTTTTCTCGCCGTCGAACACGGTGACGGCGTAGCCTTGGCTGACCAAGTCCCGGGCGACGGTGAGCGATGCCGGCCCGGCGCCGACACAGGCCACCCGCTTGCCGTTTTTGTGGGTGGGGCGCGGCATGCGGGCCCGAACGTCGTCGCCCTTGAAGTCAGCCGCCACCCGCTTGAGCCGGCAGATCGCCACCGGTTCAGGCTTGCTGGAATTCTCTTCCTCAACCCGACCGCGCCGGCAAGCCGGCTCACACGGCCGGTCACAGGTTCGGCCCAAGACGCCCGGAAAGACGTTAGACACCCAATTGACCATGTAGGCATCGTCGTAACGGCCTTGGGCGATCAGCCGGATGTACTCGGGGACGGGCGTATGGGCGGGGCAGGCCCATTGGCAATCGACGACCTTGTGGAAGTATTCCGGGTCGGCCACATTGGTGGGTTGCACGTCGATGAGTCTCCAGGTTGGGAGTGTCCTCACGCACGGTCGAACGGCTTGATGAACCTGGCAGCCCGTGCGGGGCACCCCATGTCATGCAGGGCAGTCTAAGCCGGTTGCCGCGCGCCGCGTAGGCGGGGCAACCCGGTCACGTTGCGACGCGCCTGCCGTCCATGACCGGGATCAAGCAGCGCCGGGCAAGCCGGCCCGCCGGATCTCGGGATGCACGCCGGCAGCCACCGCCAACAACACCGACACCGCGACAAAACATGCCAGCGCTGGCACAACGCCCCAGCCCTCGATCAGCACGCCGCCCAGCGCGGCGCCAAACGGTGCGCCGAAATGCGCCACCAGCCGGTAGGCGCTGTTGACCCGGCCTTGCAGCGCATCCGGGATCAGCGCCAGGCGGTGGCTGAACTGCACCACGTTGTAGATCGGCCCGACAAACATGATCAGGCCGTAGACCACGCCCAGCGCCAGGGGCCTGGCAGCCCAACCCAGCAGCGCCAGCAGCAAAGCCTGCAACGCCAGCGTGACAAAAATGATGTGGCCAAAGCGCCAGCGCCGCATCACCCAGCCGCTGACCAGCGCGCCCGCCACGCCGCCCACACCGCCACAGCTGAACACCAGGCCGATGGTGGCGGCGTCCGCCCCGGCGCGCTGGGCCGAAACGATCAGCAGCAGCGGCAACGCGGCTTCCACGAAATTGCAGATGCCGGTGACCACCGCCATCGTGCGCACCAGGCGTTGCCGCCACAGCCAGCGCAGGCCTTCCATCATCTCGGCCCGCAGATGGCGTGGCGCAGTAGCGGGTGCCGGCGCAAAGTGGGTGCGCATGCGCCACACCAGCGCGGCCGATGCCAGGTAGCTCACGGCATCGGCAACAAAAGGCCAGGCCCGGCCGACGCTCTGGAACAACCAACTGCCCAGCGCCGGGCCGACGATCTCGGCGCCGGCATAACCGGCCTGGTTCTGCGCCGTGGCCTGGGGCAGCTGGGCTGTGGCCACCACCCGTGGCAGCGCCGCCACCTCGGCGAGGTTGAAAAACACCATCATCGTGCCGTTCAGCGCCGCCACGGTGTAGAGCTGCGTCAGCGTCAGCCGGTCCAGCCAAAAAGCGATCGGCACGCTGGCGGTGACCAGGGCGCGGCCCAGGTCGCTCAAGATCATCACGTGGCGGCGGTTCCAGCGGTCAACCAGCGCGCCCACCGGCAGGCTCAACAACAAATACGGCACGATACCCAGCGCGCTGGCCACGCCCACCGCCGCGGGCGAGCCGGTCATTGCCAGGATCAACAGCGGAATGACGATGCCCGCCGCATGTGAGCCGAGCGTGGAGACCACCTGACCGGTCCACAGCAGCCGGTACTCTCGCTGACGCCACAGCGGCGGCAGGGGTGTCGTCAGGGGTGGCGGCAAGGGCGGCGCAGCACGGCCCGGTGCGGCTGCCGGATCAGCGTCTGGACTGGCCATACAGCGTCATTCGGCCGTCAAACCAGCCGCAAGACCAAGACCTTTTGCAGACCTTCGACTGCCCGGCCCTTGCGGGCACGCTTGCCCTGGTGGCTGGCCAGCGCCACGCCCTTGATCAACTCCTCCTTGGGCTTGCCACCCCGGCCGCTGCCCTGAACCGATACCGAGTCGGCCAGCGTGGCCACTGACAGCAGCGGCGCCTTGGCGTCCACATCCATCAGCGTCAGGCCGCGGCCGCCCTTGGGCTGCAGTTTCAGGTCAGACAGTGCAAACACCAGCAACCGGCCGTCGCCCGACAAACAGGCCACCTGGCGGTGCGCCTGCGCCACCACCACCGGCGGCAACAGCAGTTCACCGTCTTCCAGCGTCAAGAAGGCCTTGCCCGCCTTTTGCCGGCCCTGCAGGTCTGCCGCATGGGCCAACAGCCCAAAGCCCCCCGAATTGGCCAGCAACAGCGTGGCCTGCGCCGCGCCGGCAAAGTAGTGCGCCGGCTGGGTGCCGGGCTCCAGATCGATCAGGCTGGTGACCGGCAGGCCATCACCACGCCCACCCGGCAGTGCGCTGACGGGCACCGAATAAACCCGACCGCTGCCCTTGGCGGCCGTGCCAAACACCAGCAGCGTGTCCACACTGCGGCAGGCAAACGTGCCGTAGCCCGCATCACCGGCCTTGAACTGCAGCGTGGCCACCTCCACCTCGTGGCCTTTGAGCGCCCGCACCCAGCCCTTGGCACTGACCACCACCGTCACCGGCTCGTCCACGACCCGGATCTCGGCCACCGCGCGCTTCTCGGTCTGGATCAGGGTGCGGCGCTCGTCGCCATGGGTCTTGGTGTCGGCCTCGATCTCGCGGATCAACAAGCGCTTGAGCGCTGCCGGGCTGCCCAGGATTTCTTCCAGCCTGGCCTGGTCCTCGCGCAGGCCCTTCAGCTCCTGCTCGATCTTGAGGGCTTCCAGCCGCGCCAGCTGGCGCAGGCGGATCTCGAGAATGTCCTCGGCCTGTCGGTCACTCAGCGCAAAGCGGGCTATCAGCGCGGCCTTGGGCTCGTCACTCTGCCGGATGATGCGGATCACCTCGTCGATGTTGAGCAGCACCAGGGCACGGCCTTCGAGGATGTGGATCCGCGCCAGCACCTTGTCCAGCCGATAACGCGTACGGCGCGACACCGTGGCCTCGCGGAAGGCCAGCCACTCGACCAGCATCTGGCGCAGCGACTTTTGCGTGGGGCGGCCGTCGCCGCCGATCATCGTCAGGTTGATCGGCGCGCTGGTCTCCAGGCTGGTGTGGGCCAGCAGCTGGGTGATCAAGTCGGCCTGCTCCACCGTGCGGCTCTTGGGCTCAAACACCAGGCGCACGGCCGCCTCGCGGCCGGATTCGTCCCGCACGGCGTCCAGCACCGCCAGCACGCTGGCCTTGAGCTGGGTCTGGTCGGCGGACAAGGCCTTCTTGCCGGCCTTGACCTTGGGGTTGGTCAGCTCCTCGATCTCCTCGAGCACGCGCTGGGCACTGGTGCCGGGCGGCAGCTCGGTCACCACCAGCTGCCACTGGCCCCGCGCCAGGTCCTCGATCTTCCAGCGCGCGCGCACTTTCAAGCTGCCACGTCCGGTGGCGTAGGCCTCGCGGATATCGACGGCCGAGCTGATGATCTGACCGCCACCAGGGTAATCGGGCCCCGGCACCAGCGTGTAAAGCTCGTCGTCCAGCAAATACGGGTTGCGGATCAGCGCCACGGCGGCGGCCGCGACCTCGCGCAGGTTGTGGCTGGGGATCTCGGTGGCCAGGCCCACGGCGATACCGGACGCGCCGTTGAGCAGCGCAAACGGCAGGCGGGCGGGCAGCTGGCGCGGCTCTTCGGTCGAGCCGTCGTAGTTGGGGATGAAATCGACCGTGCCCTCGTCGATCTCGTCCATCAGCAGCCGGGCGATCGGGCTCAGGCGGGCTTCGGTGTAGCGCATCGCCGCCGCGCCGTCGCCGTCCCGGCTGCCAAAGTTGCCCTGGCCGTCGATCAGCGGGTAGCGCAGTGAAAAGTCCTGCGCCATGCGCACCAGCGCGTCGTAGGCGGCCTGGTCGCTGTGCGGGTGAAACCTGCCCAGCACATCGCCCACCACCCGCGCGCTCTTGACCGGTTTGGGCGCACCCGCCGCCCCCGGCCCGGTGTGGCCTAGGCCCATGCGCTGCATGGCGTACAGGATGCGCCGCTGCACCGGCTTGGCGCCGTCGCAGACATCGGGCAGGGCCCGGCCCTTGACGACCGAGAGCGCGTACTCCAGGTAGGCGCGCTCGGCATAGTGCGCCAGGGTGATGGCGTCGGGGTTGCTCGGCGGGGGCGGGTTCAGCAGGGAGAGTTGTTCGGGCATGGCATCAATGAAAGGGTGGCGCGGTGGGCGGCAAGCAGGCCAACACCGTCAGACCACGATAACCAGGTTGGAATACGCCGCCAGTGCCGGGTCATGGGTCAGCAGGTGCATGGGCTCAGACATTGCCTGCGCCACCAGCAGGCGATCAATCGGGTCCCTGTGCAGGGCTGGCAAGCTGTGCACGGCCAGTGCATGTGCCCAGGTAACGGGCAACGGCTCGATGCCGGCAAGGCGCAACTGGTCGGCAAAGCGCTGGGGCAACAAGGGCAGCTTGCCCAGTGCCACCTTGATCGTGGCCTCCCAGATCGAGGCGCTGCTCACAAACACCTCATCCGCCTCAGTGATCAGCTTGCGCGCCGCAGCGGTCAGCTCCGTCGCATCGCGCGTCAGCCAGATCGCAATATGGGTGTCCAGCAGCAGTCTCACGGCTGGCCGCCCGCCGGCGCCCCAGGGGGAACACGGCCTTCGAACAAGGCCAGCAGGTCATCGGGCAAGGGCGCGTCAAAGTCGTCAGGCTCGACAAACTCACCCTTCATCAAGCCAAAAATGATCTTGCGTTTGGGCGCGGCGTCCAGCGCCACCAGCTTGGCCAGCGGCGTGCCGTTTTTGGCGATCACCACCGTGACGCCCTGGCGCGCCTGCTCCACCAACTCGGACAAGCGGGTCTTGGCTTCGTAGATGTTGACTTGCATGGTGCGGGCCCCCTTGACGGTCTAAATTTGACCAAGGTTGGTCAAGAATTCTAAGCGGCCGTCCGTCGCATCAGTGTCAAACGCCGGCCCTGCCAGCCCCTACCCTTGCGCCATGGACTTCAAACTCAGCGGCGACCAGACCCAGATCGTGCAGGCCATCGAGCGGCTGTGCGCGCCTTTCGACGCCGACTACTGGCTGAAAAAAGACACCGAAGGCGGGTTCCCGCACGACTTTCACCGGGCGCTGGCCGATGCCGGTTGGCTGGGCATTGCCATGCCCACCGCCTATGGCGGCGCCGGGCTGGGCATTTTTGAAGCGGCGCTGATGATGCACACCATCGCTGCCACCGGCGCCGGCCTGTCGGGCGCCTCAGCCGTGCACATGAACATCTTCGGCCTGCACCCGGCGGTGGTTTTTGGCACGGCCGCGCAGAAAGCGCGCTGGCTGCCGCCGCTGATCCAGGGCCACGACAAAGCCTGTTTTGCCGTCACCGAACCCGACAGCGGCCTCAATACGCTGGGTTTGAAAACCCGTGCCGTGCGGGGCATGGATGCCCAGGGTGAGCATTACCGGGTGTCGGGCCAGAAGCTGTGGATCAGCAGCGCCCAGGTCGCCAACCGCATGCTGCTGCTGGCCCGCACCACGCCGGCTGAGCAGTGCAGCGGCAGCGAGGGCCTGAGCCTGTTCTACACCGCACTCGACCGCAGCAAGATCGCCGTGCACGAGATCAACAAGATGGGCCGCAAGGCGGTCGACAGCAACCAGCTGTTCATCGACGACCTGCGCATCCCGGTCGAAGACCGTATCGGCGAGGAGGGCCAGGGCTTCAAGTACATCCTGCACGGCCTGAACCCCGAGCGCATCCTGATCGCCGCCGAGGCCATCGGCCTGGGCCGGGCGGCGCTGGCGGGCGCCACCGGTTACGCCCGCGAGCGGGTGGTGTTTGACCGGCCCATCGGCCAGAACCAGGCGATCGCCCATCCGCTGGCGCGCAACTGGATGGAGCTGGAAGCCGCGCACCTGATGGTGCACCAGGCCGCCACGCTGTATGACGCCGGCCTGCCCTGCGGGCCCGAAGCCAACGCCGCCAAGTACCTGGGCGCTGAAGCCGGCTACCGGGCCTGCGAGACGGCGATGTTCACCCACGGCGGCATGGGCTACGCCCGGGAATACCACGTCGAGCGCTACTTGCGCGAGTCCTGGATCCCGCGGCTGGCCCCGGTCAGCCCGCAGCTGATCCTGTGTTTCATCGCCGAGAAGGTGCTGGGGCTGCCCAAGTCGTATTGACAGTGTGTATCGCCAAGTGCGGGCCCGCCTGGCGTCAAATCCGGTTGGACGGTTCGGCCACCGCGCACCAGCGCAGGCTGCCGGCGCGCAGCAGCGCCAACACGCTGGCCTGCTGCGCCCAGGGCAGCTTGCAAACCACCAACGCCCAGTGGCCCAGGGCGAGCTGTTGCTGCACACGCGACTCGAAGCGCCGCACATGCGGCCGGGTGTACTGCCGATGCAACAGCCAGGCCGCCACCAGCCCCAGCCCAAAGGGTCCACCCAGCCAAGCCAGTGTGGGCACTTCGCCGAAAAAGCCGGGATCGTCCAACCCCAGCACGGCCACCCAGACTGCCAGAATCACCAGCGCCAAACCCAGCAAGGCCGTGCTCAGGTGCCGATCCACCACCGACTGGCGGCCCGCCGGCCAATGCCCGGCCCACAAACTGGCAAGGCGCGAAAACTGCTTGCGCGGTGCATCACGCGGGCTCAGCAGCACCATCTGGGTCACCGACAGCCCATGCTCACGCCCAATCTGCTCGGCGGTGTCGCGCGCCTCACGCTCATTCAGGTAAAAACTGGCGATGCAGGACAGCAGTCGGTCTACCGGTTGTTCCGACGGACCGGTGTCTTGGTAGCTGCGGGATGAACTGCGCGCGCGCAACGGTGGCAGTGGCCGCGGCGGACTGTTGAATAGGGGCTGTACTCGGGCCATTCGGCAATACCTGTTGACGGCTTGGGTGGCGACGGAATCCGGCGCTCAACACCTCGCCGCCAGCCAAGTTTGGCCTTGACCGTCCGCGGTCTCTGTCTGCCAGCGCACGCAAGACCAGCAAAATCGGCGCTGGTGAACAACCGTCGCTTGCATCCGCAACAGGCGCGCGCGGGTCTGATGTGGGCTGCTGTTGGCACCAGCGCCCACCCCGGCCGGGTCAGTGGCGGCGCGGCACGGGTTTGAGTACGCCGCGGGCCAGGTAGGCGCCGCCGAAGTAGACCGATTCGACCTCAAACGGGTCCAGGTGCTCGCTCAGCCGGTCCCAAGGCGCGGCCAGCCCCTCGGTAGAAGTGACCGAGTGCAGTGCCGCCGGCAGCACCAGCAGGTTGACCGGCCAGAGCAGCGGCGACGCCCATTTCAAGCCAGAGGCGACGACTCTCGCGCCAGGTTTGAGGTGCGCCATCACCCGGGCGATGGCCGCCGGCTGACGCAGGATGTCGTGGGTGAAGTGGAACAGCGCGGCGTCGGCCTTGGCCGGGATCGCAGCGATCTCGACCGGGCTGTTGAGCAGCGTCACGCCGGGCAGTTGGCGTTGGACCACCCGCTGGCGGGCCAGCTCGATCATCTCGGGCGATTGCTCGATGCCGATGATGCGGCCTGTGGCGCCGATCGCCTGGCTGAGCAATCCCAGGCTCAAGCCGGTGCCGCAACCGACATCCAGCACCACCTCGCCGGGCCGCAAGGCCAGCAGGGCCAGGGCCCGGCGCCGCAAGGGTTCCAGCAGCGCGAGTTCCAGGTCGTAAAAACCGGCACGTCTGCGGTACTGCGCCAACGCAGCGGCGCGATCGGGCGCCGGGCGGGCGTGGCGGTTTGGCTTCATGGCCGGGATCATCGCACCCGGCGCGGCGCCAGGGCTTGCGTTAGAACAGTGTGGCAAGTTTGCGCGCGGTGCGGGTATCAGGCCACCGTGGCGCTCTCCAGCCCCAGCGCCACCCGCGCCTGGTACTCGCGGTCCAGCAGGCTCATCACGATCAGGCTGTCGTAACCGTCGGCGTTGTTGCCGGTCAGGCGCACGCTTTCACGCAGCCGGCCTTCCTCGACAAAACCCTCGGACCCGTACAGCAGCTGGGCGCGGGTGTTGAGCGCCTTGACATCGAGCCAGAAGCGGTGGGCATGCAGGTCACGGAATGCCATCAATTTGAGCGCCCGCACACAGGCGCGGCCCAGCCCCTGGCCCTGGCCGTCATGCGCCAGCACCAGGCGCTTCATCTCGACACTGCGGTGCGGGTTGCGGCAGCCTTGCAGGATCACAAACCCAGCCGCCTCAAAGCGCGGCCCGGCCTCGACGATGAAATGCCTGAAGTCCGGAAACCGCACCGCGCCCTCGTGCTGGGTGCGCTCCCACGGCGTGATGAACGGCAGGTTGTGGCCATCGGTCTCGACCTGGATCACGAAGTCCAGGTCGCTGAGCAAGGTCGGGCGCAGGCGGACTCTCAAGGCGCCGCTTTCGCCGGTCAACGTACCAGGCTCAGACATCAATTTCGACGGCGTCGCCGTGCAACTCCATCAGCTCCCGCCTGGACGCCGCCTCGCCCTTGCCCATCAGCTTGGTAAAGCTGCTCACCGTCTGCTCGAAACTCAGCACGCCCCAGGCCACCGGCAGCAATCGGCGGGTCTCCGGGTTGAGCGTGGTCTCCCACAGCTGCTCGGCGCTCATCTCGCCCAGGCCCTTGAAGCGGCTGATGCTCCAACTGCCCTCCTTGGCGCCCTCCTTGCGCAGCTTGTCCAGCGTGGCTTCTTGCTCGCCCGCATCGAGCGCATAAAACTTGGCGGCTGGCTTTTTGCCACGCGCCGGTGCGTCGATGCGGAACAGCGGCGGCTTGGCAATGTAGACATGGCCGCGCTCGATCAACTTGGGAAAGTGGCGGAAAAACAGCGTGAGCAGCAGCACCTGGATGTGTGAACCGTCCACGTCGGCATCGCTCAGGATGCAGACCTTGCCGTAGCGCAGCCCCGAAAAATCAGGCGAAACACCCGGGCCATGCGGATCGACGCCGATAGCGACCGAAATGTCGTGAATTTCGGTATTGGCAAACAGCCGGTCCCGGTCAACCTCCCAGGTGTTGAGCACCTTGCCGCGCAACGGCAGCACCGCCTGGCTTTCCTTGTTGCGGCCCATCTTGGCGCTGCCACCGGCTGAATCACCCTCGACCAAAAACACCTCGTTGTTCGCCAGGTCCTTGCTTTCGCAGTCGGTCAGCTTGCCGGGCAGCACGGCCACGCCTGAACCCTTGCGTTTTTCAACCTTCTGCCCCGCTTTCTGGCGGGTCTGCGCGGCCTTGATGGCGAGTTCGGCCAGTTTTTTGCCATAGTCAACATGCTGGTTCAGCCAAAGTTCGAGCGACGGCCGCACAAAGCTGGACACCAGCCGCACTGCATCGCGCGAATTGAGCCGCTCCTTGATCTGGCCTTGGAACTGCGGGTCGAGCACCTTGGCGCTCAGCACATAACTGGCGCGGGCAAACACATCCTCGGGCAGCAGTTTGACGCCCTTGGGCAGCAGCGAATGAAATTCAATGAAGCTCTTGACCGCGGTGAACAGGCCGTCGCGCAGCCCGCTTTCATGCGTGCCGCCAGCGCTGGTCGGAATCAGGTTGACATAGCTTTCGCGCACCGGCGCACCGTCTTCGGTGAAGGCGACGCACCAGCTGGCCCCCTCGCCTTCGGCAAAGGTTTCATGCGCACTGTCGGCAAAGCCTTCGTTTTCGAACATCGGGATCACCGGATCGGCGGTGAGGGTCTGCATCAGGTAGTCGCGCAAGCCGCCCTTGAAGACCCAGGTCTGGACGTCCCTGGTTTTCTCGTTCGTCAGCGTGACGGTCACGCCGGGCATCAGCACGGCCTTGCTGCGCAGAAGATGGGTCAGTTCG
>JBKJKU010000254.1:0-26218 GCA_046597355.1 Aquabacterium sp. | reverse complement strand
CTCATGGCGCACCATGATCGATCCGGTTGGGCGCCGCTGGCGTGGATCTGGCTGGCCGAAGCGCGTATCCTCGCAACCAGACTGGCAACGTAGATCATTTCGTTTACACCCTCTCAGTCCCAAGCGGCACCCAGGCGCAGCAGGCTGCCGGCGGGCGGTGGGGCTGGCAACGGGCTGGGCAGGTGGGTGACATCAGGCACCGGCGCCACACGCTCAAACAGCGCTGCCACCTCGGGTGGGATGAAACGGCTCAAACCGCCGTAGAGGTGCCGGTCGCCGTGCTTGTGCTGCTGGCTGACGTGGAAGCGCAGCGGCACCATCAGCTGCAGATGTTGTTTGGCGCGGGTCATCGCCACATAGAGCAGCCGGCGCTCTTCGGCCACCGCGGCGGCCGAGCCGGTGGACAGGTCGGCGGGCAGGCAACCATCGACCACGTTGAGGATGGTCACCGCGTTCCACTCCTGGCCCTTGGCCGAGTGGATGGTTGACAGGATCAGGTAGTCCTCGTCCTGGTGCGGCGGGCCCGATTCGTCGCTGGTGGCTTCGGGCGGGTCGAGCGTCAGGTCGGTCAGAAAACGCTCGCGGCTGCCTTGCGCTGCGGCCAGGCGCTGCAGCTGGTCGAGGTCGAGCTGGCGTACTGCCGCATCGTCGGCATGCAGGCGCTGCAGATGCGGGGCGTACCAGGCGGCCACGGCATCCAGTTCACCCGGCCAGGGTGAGGCGTCGGCTTGCAGTGTGGTCATCAGCGCCACCAGGGCCGCCCAATCGGCCTGGGTTGCTGGCGGCGGCACGAAGGCCTGCAGCGCTGCCACCGGATCGGTCGCCTCGGCCATGGCGTCCAGCAAGCGGCGGGCGGCGGCCGGGCCGATGCCCGGCACCAGCATCGCCACCCGAAAGCCGGCCAGCCGCCCGCGTGGGTTCTGTGCCCAGCGCAGCACCGCCAGCAGGTCCTTCACATGCGCGGCTTCCAGAAACTTCAGCCCGCCGAACTTGACGAAGGGGATGTTGCGGCGCGTCAGCTCCAGCTCGAGCGCGGCGCTGTGGTGGCCGGTGCGGAACAGCACCGCCTGCTGCTTCAAAGTCAGCCCACCCTCGCGCTGCGCCAGCACGCTGTCGGCCACCCAGGCGGCCTGGGCCAGTTCGTCGGCCACTGTCACCAGCAGGGCGCGTTGATTGCTGGTTTTATCGCTCCACAGCGTCTTGGCGTGGCGCTCGGGGGCCAGCGCGATCACCGCGTTGCTGGCCTCGAGGATGGGCTGGGTGCTGCGGTAGTTCTGCTCCAGCAGCAGGGTGCAGGTGGCCGGGCCGTACACCGCGGCAAAGCCCAGGATGTTGCCCACCTCGGCGGCGCGAAAGGCGTAGATCGACTGCGCATCGTCGCCCACCACGGTGAGCCCCTGGCCGCTGGGCTTGAGGCGCTGCAGGATCTCGGCCTGCAGGCGGTTGGTGTCCTGGTATTCGTCGACCAGCACGCAGTCGAAGCGCGCGCCCAGGTGCGCGGCCAGCGCTGCGTCGGCCAGCATCTGGTGCCAGGCCAGCAGCAGGTCGTCGAAGTCCAGGCAATGCTGGGCGGCCTTGTCGGCGGCATAAGCGCGAAACAGGGCCTTCAGCTCGTCGTGCCAGGCGGCACACCAGGGGAAATCCTGCCGCAGCACCTGCAACAGCGGCAGCTGCCGGTTGACCGTGCGGCTGTAGATCGCCAGGCAGGTGGCCTTGAGTGGAAAGCGCTGGCGGGCAGCCGCCAGACCCTGGGCCTGGCGCACCAGCGCCATCAGGTCTTCGGCGTCCCCCCGGTCGATGATGCTGAATGTGGCGGGCAGCCCCACCGCCGCGGTGTAGTCACGCAGCAGCCGGGCGCCGATGGCGTGGAAGGTGCCGGCCCAGGGCAGCGTGGGCGCCGGCTGGGTGGCCCGCAGGCCCAGCGCCTGGTGCAGCACGCGGCCGGCGCGGCGGGTCATCTCCTGCGCGGCGCGGCGTGAAAAGGTGAGCAGCAGCAGGCGGTGGGGGTCGGCGCCGTCCAGCACCAGCCGCGCCACCCGGGCCGCCAGCGTCATCGTCTTACCCGAGCCGGCACCCGCCAGCACCAGCAGCGGCGCATCGCCGTGCATCACCGCGGCCCGCTGCTGGGCATTGAGGCTGTCGAAGGGCCCCACCGCCCGCTGGGTGGCAGCCGGTGCGCGTGGCGTGGCAATGGCGTGCACGGTGGTAAAGACCTTGTTTCCAGGCATCATGGGTTTGCCCGTCGGCCCGCCCAGGCCGGCAAGAATACTGTATAAATCACCAGATCGCGCGCCTCTGCGCCGCATCAAAGACCCTGCGCGCCCCTGCGGGCAGCATGCGGGCCTTGCCCAAGAAAGACAGCCCATGAGCCACACCGTTCCCAGCCGCACGCGCGCTGCCAGCACACCGCCCGCCGCTGCGCCCACCCCGCCACACGGCAGCCCGGCCGGTGCGGCCGCCCTGCCGCCGCAGCCCATCAGCGCCGAGGTGCTGGCTGAAAAATACGCCAAGGGCGATGAAAAGACTGTGGACGACGTGCGCCAGCGGGTGGCCCGTGCGCTGGCCGCGGCCGAGCCGCCCGAATCGCGCGCCACCTGGGAGGCGAAGTTCCTCGACGCCCAACGCCGCGGCTTCGTGCCGGCCGGGCGCATCAACTCGGCCGCCGGCACGCCGCTGGCCGCCACGCTGATCAACTGTTTTGTGCAGCCGGTGGGCGACTCGATCTCGCAGCCCGAAGAGGGCTTTGCCGGCATCTACACCGCCTTGACCGAGGCGGCCGAGACCATGCGCCGCGGTGGCGGTGTGGGCTACGATTTCTCGCGCATCCGGCCGTCCGGCGCCTGGGTCGCACCGACCCAGTCCAGCGCGTCCGGCCCGGTCAGCTACATGCGGGTGTTTGACCGCAGCTGCGAAACGGTCGAGAGCGCCGGCAGCCGGCGCGGCGCGCAGATGGCGGTGCTGCGCTGCGACCACCCGGACGTTGAAAAATTCATCCGTGCCAAGGATTCAGGCGACCTGCGCAACTTCAACATCTCGGTCGGCATCACCGATGTGTTCATGCAGGCAGTACAAGCCGACGCCGAGTTCGAGCTGATCCACAAGGCCGAACCCGGCCCGGCGCTCAAAGCCGCGGGGGCACACCGCCGCGCCGATGGCCTGTGGGTCTACCGCAGCCAGCCGGCCCGCGCGCTGTGGGACCTGATCATGCGCAGCACCTACGACCATGCCGAGCCAGGCGTGCTGTTTCTGGACCGCATCAACAACGACAACAACCTGGGCTATTGCGAAACGATTGCGGCGACCAACCCGTGTGTGACGGCCGATACCTGGGTGGCAACCAGCGAGGGTCCGCGTCAAGTCCAGCAACTGGTCGGCCAGCCCTTTTTTGCGCTGGTTGATGGCAAACCCTACCGTACCGAGTCGAACGGATTTTTTGCCACCGGAAGCAAGGCCGTGTTCCGCCTGTCAACCCGCCAGGGCCACGCGCTGCGGCTCACCGCCGATCACCCGGTCCGGCGTGTCACCCGCAAGACGCGCTACCTGGTCGAAAGCGACTGGGTCAACGCGGGCGAGTTGAAAGCCGGCGACGAAATCGTGCTGCACAACCACCGCACGCTGGAAGGCTGGGAGGGTGCGCACACCGAGGGCGAGGGCTACCTGATCGGCCTGCTGCTGGGCGACGGCACCGTCAAGGCTGACAAGCTGGTGTTGTCGGCCTGGGCCCCCGAGATGGCGGCCGTTGGCGGGCGACCCCATGCGGTGGCGCACAGCGCCAGCGGCATCATGCGTGCGGCCGAGGCGGCAGCGATGGCCATGCCGCACCGGGCGGATTTTCAGGGTTGGCAGCCTGCGGTCGAGGGGCGCGGCGAGTTTCGGCTGTCATCGGCTGCGTTGCGCCGACTGGCCTTGGGGTTGGGTTTGGCCCCCGGCCGCAAGTCCATCACGCCGGCCATTGAGGCCAGTTCTTCCGATTTTTGTCGCGGCGTCTTGCGCGGCCTGTTCGACGCCGACGGCTCGGTGCAAGGCAGCCAGGACAAGGGTGTCAGCGTTCGGCTGACCCAGGTCGATGGCTCGACAGTTGAGGCCGCGCAGCGCATGCTGTTGCGCCTGGGCATTGCCTCGACGATTTGCCGCGATCGGCGCCCCGCTGGCCTGCAGCTTTTGCCTGACGCCAACCGTCAGCCGCGCGAATACCCAACCCAGGCGGTGCATGACTTGGTGGTCGCTGGCGACAACCTGGCCCTGTTTGCCGAACGCATCGGGTTTGAAGACGATGCCAAATCGCGCAAGCTGACCGAAGCGCTGTCGGCGAACCCGCGTGAGCTCAACCGCGAGCGTTTCACCGCAACCGTTGAGGCGCTTGTGCCGGACGGCGTTGCGCCGGTGTTTGACGTGACCGTCGAGGGCGTGCATGCGTTTGATGCCAACGGCTTGATGGTTCACAACTGCGCTGAGCAGCCCCTTCCACCCTACGGCTGCTGCTGCCTGGGCAGTGTCGATCTGACGCACTTTGTGCAGCGGCCCTTCGAGCCCGATGCCGGCTTCGACGAGGCCGGCTTTGCCGAGGTCTGCGCGGTGGCCACCCGCATGCTCGACAACGTGCTGGATGTCACCGTCTGGCCGCTGCCACAGCAGCAGGCCGAGGCCGCCGCCAAGCGCCGGATCGGCCTGGGGTTTACCGGCCTGGGCGACGCGCTGGTGATGCTGGGCCTGCGCTACGACACCGAGGCCGCACGCACCGCCGCCAGCCGCATCTCGGCCGTGATGCGCGACGCCGCCTACAGCGCCAGTGCCGACCTGGCCGCCGAGCGCGGGGCGTTCCCGCTGTTCAACGCCGATTTGTTCCTGGGTGGTGGCAACTTTGCGTCGCGCCTGCCGGCGGCGCTGAAGGACAAGATCCGGGCCCAGGGCCTGCGCAACTCGCACCTGCTGTCGATTGCGCCCACCGGCACCATCAGCCTGGCCTTTGCCGACAACGCCAGCAACGGCATCGAGCCCGCTTTCAGCTGGAGCTACACCCGCAAGAAGCGCGAGCCCGACAACAGCTTCAAGCACTACGCGGTCGAAGACCACGCCTGGCGGCTTTACCGCCACCTGAAGGGCGAAGACGCGCCGCTGACCGACGCTTTTGTCACCGCGCTGGAGATGAGCGCCGAGGCCCACGCCGCGATGGTGGCGGCGGTGGCGCCCTACATCGACACCTCGATTTCCAAGACCGTCAACGTGCCGGCCGACTACCCGTACGAAGATTTCCAGGGCCTGTACCTGCAGGCCTGGACGGCCGGACTCAAAGGCCTGGCCACCTACCGGCCCAACGCGGTGCTGGGCTCGGTGCTGAGCGTGGATGCGCCGCCGGCGGCCGATGCGGGGCCCACCGCCACCGCCACCCCGGCGCCGGTGCAGCCCGAGCCGCTGTCGGCCGCGTTTGACGGTGCCAACCAGCGCCTGCGGCTGGACCGCCTGCCCGCACCGGTGCTGGCCAGCCTGCGCTGGCCCAGCCGGCCCGAGTTGCCCGGCGGCAACCCGGCCTGGAGCTACCTGATCCAGCACCCGTTTGGTGATTTTTCGCTGTTTGTCGGCGAGCTGCCGGCCGAGGCCGGCCCCGGCACCGGCCTGTTTGCCCAAAGCGTGCCGTTCGAGGTCTGGGTCAACGGCGCCGAGCAGCCGCGCGGCATTGGCGCGATGGCCAAGACCTTGTCGATGGACATGCGCGCCAACGACGCCGCCTGGCTCAAGCTCAAGCTCGACGCGCTGGCCACGGTGGCCGAGGAGCGGGCCTTCGAGATGCCGTTCCCGCCGACCGGCGAAAAACGCCTGTTCCCTGGCGTGGTGGCGGCCACCGCCGCCGTGATCCGCTGGCGCTGCGAGCAGTTGGGTGCGCTGCAAGAGGGCGGCGCCACCCCGGTGCTGGACGCGATGTTCAGTCTTGAAGAGCCCCGCACCGGCACCGCCGGCACGCTGGCCTGGGCGGTGGATGTGGACAACCATGCCACCGGCGAGTCGTTCACCGTCACGCTCAAGGAGGTGTCCTTGCCCGGCGCCGACGGCACTACCGTGACCCGGCCCTGCGCGATCGGTTTCTCGGGCAACTACCCGCGGGCCTTTGACGGCCTGGCGCGCTTGCTGTCGCTCGACATGCGGGTGATGGACCCGGCCTGGATCGGCATGAAGCTGCGCAAGCTGTTGAACGTTGGTGAGCCGCTGGGCCATTTCATGGCACCCATCCCCGGCCAGCGCCGCCAGCAGACCTGGCCCAGCACCGTGGCCTACATCGCCCGGCTGGTGATCCACCGCTACGCCATGCTGGGTGTGCTCAGCGAAGACGGCCTGCCGCTGCACGAGATGGGCATCCTGGCGGCGCCGGGCAGCAAGTCGGGCGCGGTACCTGCCGCGGTACCGGCCGCGCCCGCGGGCCCAGCCAGCCAGCCAGGGTTGATGGCCGGCAAGCCCTGCCCCGAATGCGGCAACCACACGCTGATTCAGAAGGACGGCTGCGAGTTCTGCACCGCCTGCGGCTTTGTCGGGCAGTGCGGTTGACGTGACCCGGGGCCGGCGGGCCTTGTCCGGTGCTGCGGTCATCCGTGATCAACAGCGGTGCGGTCGCCCTGTTGCGGCGACCGCCCGCGCCAGGTCTGTGGCGCTGGGCTACCGGGCGTTGCGCTAATCCAGCACGGCTTGCCATGCGCCGCCGCCCTGGCTGGCGATGGTCTGCAGGTTCGGCGTTATGCCGGTGCAGGCGTTGCCGTGCGCGCGGGAGGTGACGGCGCGTCGGGCACCGCCTGCAGGGGGTCGGCTTCGGGCGGCTTGGTGCCATCGCGGTCCAGCACCAGGTAAAACACGCTGCCCAGGCCCAGTTGGCTGCGCACGCCCACCTCGCCACCCTGGGCCTGTACCAGCCGTCGGGTGAGTGCCAGCCCCAGGCCGGTGCCGGCGTGTTGCTTGGTGTAGCCGGCGTTCAGCTGCTCGAAATCGTTGAACAGCCGCGGCAGGTCCGCGTCGGCGATCCCGATGCCATCGTCTTCGACTTCGATGCGAAACCGGGTCGGGCCTTCGCCTGTGGCGCGCACCTGGATCCGGCCGCCCACCGCACTGAACTTGATGGCGTTCGACAGGTAGTTGTACATCACCTGTTTCAACCGCGATGGGTCCAGCCGCAGGCCGGTTAGGGTCGGGTCGACCTCGATCGAGAGCGTGGTCCCCTGGCGCAGGATCAGGCTGTGCAGCACGTCACCGCACTCCGAGATCAGCGCCTGCAAGTTCACCGGCTCGGGGAAAAATTCAAACTTGCCGGACTCCACCTTGGACAGGTCGAGCACATCGTTGATCAGTTGCAGCAGGTGGCGCCCGCTGGTGCCGATGTGGCCCAGGAACAGTACACGCTTGGCGGCGTCCGCATCCACCGCGCCGGATTGCAGCAATTCGGAAAAGCCGATGATCGCGTTCAGCGGTGTGCGCAACTCATGCGACATGTTGGACAGGAACTGGCTCTTGGCCCGGCTCGCTTCGCGGATTTGCCGGTTCTCCACATCGAGCCGGCCCGCCGTCGCGCGGGCGTCTTCCGCCTGGGTTCGTGCGGTGATGTCCTGGACCGTGCCTCGAATCCCCAGCACCGCACCGCTTGGCGCCAAAACCGCTTCGGCGCGCGCATCGACCCACATCGGCGTGCCATCCGCGTGCTGCGCGCTGAGCACCAGGCTGAAGCCCAAGCCGGTCAGCTGCAGATGCCGGGTGGCGGCGGTCAGCCGGACGAAGGACTCCGGCAGGTAGGCGGTTGCGCCGTGTTTGCAAAACGGATGGAGCTCACCGCTGCCAAAAACGGCCTGGAGTGATTTGGACACTTCCACGGTTTGCGATTCGGCGTTCCAGTACCAGCTGCCCAGGCGCGCGAGTTGCTGGGCTTCGGCCAGCCGGGCCTGGCTCTCGGTCAGTGCGGCATTGGTGACGGCCTGGGCCCTGGCGCGGTCGGCGAGCATCGACACGCCCGCCGTGATGGCCTCGCTGGCGCGCTCGGCCTCGGCAAAATGCAGCTCCGCCACCGGTGCGGCATGGCCGCCGGCCATTGCTGTCGCGGCAGCCTTCAGGCTTTCCACCGAGCGCGCCACCTTGCCACCCTGGCGCCACGCAAACAGCCCACCGACGCCGAACAATGCCAGCCCGCCCAGGCCGATCAGGGTGACGGTGCGCAGCCAGGATGCCGCAAGCACCCGCCTGGGGATGGCAAGCGCCACGGTCCACCCCGACATGGGCGAACGGCTGAAAGCGACGACCGACGGGATACCCTCCTGCGTGTCTGCCTCGAAAGCCCCTTCCGACGCTGTCTGCAGCTGTTGGAGCAACGGCGGATTGGCCTGTTCACCCACAAACCACTCCGGCAGCTTGGTCCGGGCCACGGTGGTGCCGCTGCGGTCGGAAATACTGCCCACCCAGCCCGCCGGCAGTTTGTAGCCTTGCAGGATGTTGCCGATGTCGTGCGGCGTCAGCACCAGGCTCAGCCCGTAGACGATACGGCCCGCGGACAGCACCGGCACATCGACCGTCACGACCAGATCCCCGGTGGTGGGGCTGGTGAACACGTCGGAGACCAGCGGTCGGGCAGCGTCGAACGATGCTGTACCCAGCGGCGGTTCGCTCAGGGCCGGCAGCACCTTGCTGGCCGGCGTCCGGGTGTTGAGAACCACGCGACCTCTGGCATCGCTCAGCACAATGTCCTGGCCAATGCCCTCGGACTGAAGCAGCTCCTGGGCGCGCCTTTGAAACCCCACCAGGTCATTGGCCGCCAGTTGGCTGGACGTCGCCAGCGCCAGCGCCAACGCCCGGGCTCTGGCCAGTTCGGCGTCCAGCGTCTGGGACAGGCCGCGTGCGGTGCGAACCGTGTCGTTTTCGATTTGCACCCGTTCGTCCAGGTACATCCGGTACACCAGGGCACCAATGCCGACCAGACCGGGAACCAGGCAAGCCAGCACGATGCCCAGCAGCAGCCAGCGCACCGGTGGGTGCTCTGCCGGCAAGTTCTGTTGGGCGCTGACAGGCGCCAAGGCAGGAAACCTCGGGTCGGTCCCGTCAGTACTTGAAGGGGCGGACGTCACGGGGCTCAGTGCCAGGCACGGTGCCTGCCGCCTGTGCCGTTGACGTCGGCGAGTTGAAGGTTGGGCGCGTCAGCCGCGGCCGCACAGGCCGCAAGGGCTGCGGGGTCGAACGCGTTGACTCGATCGACGATCGGTACCGGTGCTGCATGCATGCTGATCCTCAATGGCGCCTGTGCCGCTCGCATTGCGCCAGTGCAGTGCCGACGCAGCCGCCAGCTTCGCCTCAAAAGGGGCAGTCTCGCCGGACCTCGCCCGGGCGTCCGTTCGCCAACGAACATTGAGGTGGGATCAAGCGGTTGTCCTGGCCACCGCTGGCCACCCCTTGCGGTGCCGCACCGCCTGAAAACCGGCATGGGGATGGGTTTGACAGAGGGGTCGCCTTGGCCGTGTTGTCGGCGCTGCACGGTGTCTGCGCACAGCGCCAGGCGGGCCAGTCGGTTCTGGCCAGGTCAACCCTGGTGCGGCATGGGGCAAGCGCACGCCGGTCCAGGCGGCGGCATACCGGACAATCTGTCGACTGACAGGAGGATTGGGATGAGCATGTACGGGGCATTGGCGCAGGTGGTGGCGGTGGTGGGCGAGGCAGCGTTGCGCTGGCGTCGTTTGCAGGGCGGCACGCCGCCGCAGGCCGTCGGCGCCACGCCGGCGATCCCGGATGGCCGGCCGCAGGGCAAGATCCCGACGCTGAAGATGCCGACCGCCAAAGGCTGGGCGCCAGGGCAGACACCGCTGGCCGCGCCGGGCCTGTTGGTCAACGCCTTTGCTGCCGGCCTGAAGCACCCGCGCTGGATCCAGGTGCTGCCCAATGGCGACGTGACCGTGGCCGAGGCCATGCAGAAGGCGGGCAAACCCCGGACGCTGTTCGAGCATGCGATGGTCAGCACGATGCAGCGCGCCGCCGCCATTGGCGACAGCCCCAACCGCATCACGTTGCTGCGCGATGCCGACGGTGACGGCGTGGCCGAGATCCGCGAGGTCTTTCTGTCCGGCCTGCGCCAACCCTTTGGCATGGCGCTGGTGGGCAGCAACTTCTATGTCGGCAATACCAACGGCATCGTGGCGTTCGACTACACGCCAGGCGCCACCCAGTTGGCCGGCGCGGGCCGGCCGCTCACCCGGTTCAAGCCCGGTGGCCACTGGACCCGCAGCCTGCTGGCCAGTGCCGACGGCAGCAAGCTCTACGCCGGCGTGGGGTCGATGACCAACATCGCCGACGGCGGTTTGGCCGTGGAAGAAGGCCGCGCCTGCATCGTCGAGCTCGACCTGGCCACGGGTCAGAGCCGGCCTTTTGCCACCGGCCTGCGCAATGCCGTGGGCATGGCCTGGGAGCCGGGCAGCGGCCGGCTGTGGACGGTGGTCAACGAGCGCGACGGCCTGGGCGATGAAACCCCGCCCGACTACCTGACCTCGGTGACGGACGGCGGCTTCTACGGCTGGCCGTTTTGCTACTGGGGCCAGACGGTGGACGACCGTGTGCCTCAGGATGCCGCCCAGGTGGCCCGCGCACTGACACCCGATTACGCCTTGGGCGGCCACACGGCGTCGCTCGGCCTGTGCTGGCTGCCGGCGGGCACCTGGCCGGGTTTTGGCGAAGGCATGGTGATCGGCCAGCATGGCTCCTGGAACCGCAGCACGCTCAGCGGCTACCGGGTGGTGTTGGTGCCTTTTGCCAACGGCCGGCCGTCCGGGCCGCCGCGCGACATCCTGAGCGGCTTTCTGTCACCGGACGAAAAAGATTCGTACGGCCGGCCGGTCGGCGTGACCTTGACCGCAGACGGTGCCTTGCTGGTGGCCGACGATGTGGGTGACGTGGTGTGGCGGGTTACAGCGGCGGGCTGAGCGGCGCGCTGAACGCGGCCCAGAGTGGCCGGCAGAGCGGCGTGCCCGGCCGGCGGCCGGCCGCGCAAGATCACGCCAGCGCGGGCAGGCTGACCAGGCAGGCTAGGCACAGGCAGCTGCCGTAGCGGCGGCGCAGGTCGGCCAGTTGCGCGGCGCTGAGCTGTACCGTGCTGCAGGCGCAGGGTGTGGCGTCGTTGACGCCGCAGTGAAAACCACCGCCGCAGCGTGGGCAGCGGTTGTCGGTGGCCGGCGCGGCGACTGAGGCGCCACCGGCGTTTGCCGGCAATGCCGCCCCAGCCCCTGCGGGCACTGCGGACAGGTCAGACCGGGTCATGCAAACAGCTTGCCATGCTGTTCACGCAGCAGGTTCTTCTGCACCTTGCCCATCGCGTTGCGCGGCAGCTCGGTCACCACGGCCAGGTGCTTGGGCACCTTGAAATTGGCGATCTGGCGCTTGAGCTGGCTGACCATGACCGTAGCGTCGAGGCTGTGGCCGGGCTTGGCCACCACCACCGCCACCACCGCCTCGCCAAAGTCGGGATGCGGCACACCGATCACGGCCGATTCGGCGACGCCGGGCATGTCGTTGATCACGCCCTCGATCTCGGCCGGGTAGACGTTGTAGCCGCCGCTGATGATCAGGTCCTTGCTGCGGCCGACAATAGTGACATAGCCGTCGGCCTCGATCCGGCCGACGTCGCCGGTCTTGAACCAGCGCTGGCCGTGCGCATCGGTGCTGAACTCTTCTTGCGTTTTCTCCGGCATCTTCCAGTAGCCGGCAAACACGTTCGGGCCGCGCACCTGCAGGTGGCCGATCTCGCCAGTCGGACAGGCGGCGCCGGCATCGTCCACCACCCGCAAGCCCACACCGGGCAGCGCCCGGCCGACGGTGCCGCGGCGGCGCGCGCCGTCGGTGGCGCGGCAGGGGTTGCTGGTCAGCATCACGGTTTCGCTCATGCCGTAGCGCTCCAGCAGCACATGGCCGGTGCGCTCGGTCCAGGCGTCGAAGGTCTCGACCAGCAAGGGCGCCGACCCGCTGACGAACAGCCGCATGTGGCGGCAGGCGGCGTGTGTCAGCCCCGGCTCGCCCAGCAGCCGCACATACAGCGTGGGCACGCCCATGAAAACGGTGGCCTCGGGCAGGCGGGCGACCACGGCCTTGGGGTCGAAGCGGCTGAACCAGAGCATCTTGCTGCCGTTGAGCAGCGCGCCGTGCGAGGCCACGAACAGCCCGTGCACATGGAAGATCGGCAGCGCGTGGATCAGCACGTCGCCGGGTTGCCAGTCCCAGAAGTCTTTCAACGTCAGCGCGTTGCTCAGCAAATTGCCGTGGCTCAGCATCGCGCCCTTGCTGCGCCCGGTGGTGCCGCTGGTGTACAGGATGGCGGCCAGGTCGTCGGCTTGCTTGACGGCCGGCGTGTGCTGGTCGCTGTGGTGGGCGGCACGCTCCAGCAGGCTGCCGTCGCGGGCCTCGCCCAGCGTGAAGACATGGGCCGTGCCGGCTGAAAACGCGATGCGGCTGACCCAGGCAAAGTGTTTGGGCGCACACACCACCACCGCGGGTTCGGCATTGCCGATGAAGTACGCGATCTCGCCGGCCTGGTAGGCGGTGTTGAGCGGCAGGTAGACCAGGCCGGCACGCAGCACGGCCAAATACAGCATCAGCGCCTCGACGCTTTTTTCGGTCTGCACCGCCACCCGGCTGCCGGCCGGCAGGGCCAGCGAGTCCAGCAGGTTGGCCAGCATCGCCGTGCCGCGGTCCAGGTCGCGCCAGGTGTAGGCCGCGGCGGCCGCGCCAGGGTCGGCAAGCTCGATCGCCACCTGGTCCAGGTCGGCAGGGAAGGCGGCGCGCAGCGCGGCGAACAGGTTGAGCTGGGTCGGCATGGTCATGGGCGGGTTGGCGGATGGCAGGCGGAGAGCCGACGGAGAGCAGACGGCGGGCAGACGGATGTCGGGCAAGCGGTGGGTGCGGCGTGCTGCGGCCCCTCAGTCCAGCTTGGCGCCCGAATTCTTGACCACCTCGGCCCAGCGCTTGATCTCGCTGCCGACAAACTGGCCAAAATCCGGCCCCCACACGTTGGGCGGGTTGGCGCCCAGGCCGGACCAGATGGTCTTGAGCTCGTCGCTGGCCAGTGCCTTTTTCATCTCGGCCTGCATCGCCGCAATGGCCGCAGGCGGTGTGCCCTTGGGCGCCCACAGGCCGTACCAGGTGGCTACCTGGTAGCTGGGCACGCCGGCCTCGGTGCTGGACGGCACGTCCGGGAAGCCTGGCGCGCGTTTGTCCGACGCCACCGCCAATGCCTTGATCCTGCCGTTCTTGATGTGCGTGGCCGACGAGCCCAGGCCATCGAACATCAGGTCGACCTGGCCGGCGATCAGGTCTTGCAGCGCCGGGCCGGCGCCGCGGTAGGGGATGTGGGTGATGAAGGTCTTGGTCTGCAGCTTGAACAGCTCACCCGCCAGGTGGTGTGAGGTGCCGTTGCCGGCCGAGCCATAGTTCAGCTTGCCGGGGTTCTTGCGCAGGTAGTCGAGCAGGCCCTTCAGGTCGGTCACCGGCACCCGCTGCGGGTTGACCACGATCACCTGCGGCACGCTGGAGATCAGGCCCACCGGGATGAAGTCGGCCTCGATGTTGTAGTCCAGCTTGGGGTACATCGACGGGGCGATCGCGTGGTGCACCGCGCCCATGAAGAAGGTGTAGCCGTCGGGTGCGGCACGTGATGCCAGGCCCGCGCCCACGGTGCCACCAGCGCCGCCCTTGTTGTCGATGACAAACTGCCTGCCGGCGTTTTTGGTCATCACCGCAAACAGCGGCCGGGCAAAGGTGTCGGTGCCACCCCCGGCCGGAAAGGGCACGACGATCGTCACCGGTTTGGTGGGCCAGGCCTGGGCCAGCGCCGTGCCCAGTGGGGCGGCAGCCAGCAGCACGGTGGCCAGCGCTGACGCGGCGCCCGCAAGCAGGCTGCGGCGGTGGGCCCGGGGATGCGGCAGCGGGTGTGCCGGTGTCTGGTGATGCTGGGTGGGGTTCATCTTGTCTCCGGTTGTGGTGTGGATTCGTCGAACTGCGCAGGCAATCGGTTGTCCGGTCGGGTCTCAGAGCAGCGCCGCCAAAGCGCGGGCGTGCACCACCCGGCCCTGCACAAAGCGGTCGTGGCAGGTTTCGATACGGGTCAGATCGTAGAGGTAGTTCACCATCAGCCCGGCCGATTGCTTGAGGCCTTTGGCCGACAGGTTGGCCTGCGCGTTCAGGCGCTCCAGCCGGGCGCCGTTGTCCAGGTGGAAGCGCGCCACCGGATCGCCGCCGGGCTGGGGCGACCGATGCACCAGGTACAGCGCCGCCAGGCGCCACAGCGCGTGGTGCGCGGCGGCGGGCAGCGCGCTGAGCGTGTGGCTGTGGGTCAGGGCCTGCAGGTCGTCGCCAGCGGCTTCACGCAGTACGGCCAGCGAGTGCAGGGCGCGCTCGGTGGCGGCGGCGGGCAGCCCGGCCATCGCGCTGCCCAGCAGCACCGGATCGCGCGTCGGGTTGGCCAGCTTGTGCAACCAGGCGCTGAGCGCGGGGATTGGCGACAGGGTGCAGAAAGTCTTGAGCTGCGGCAGCTCCTGCTTGAGCTTCTCCGCCACCCGCTTGATCAAAAAGTTGCCCAGCGACACCCCGCGCAAGCCGGGCTGGCAGTTGCTGATGGAGTAAAAAACGGCCACCTTGAACTGGTCGGGTGCCAGCGGCTGCGATTTTTTGTCGATCAGCGGCGCGATGGCGCCGGCCATCTCGGGCACCAGCGCCACCTCGACGAAGATCAGCGGCTCGTCGGGCAGTTGGGGGTGGAAAAACGCGAAACAGCGCCGGTCCGGCTGCAGGCGGCGCCGCAGGTCGTCCCAGCCATCGACCTCATGCACCGCCTCGTGGCGGATGATCTGTTCCAGCAACTGTGCGGGCGAATTCCAGTCGACCTTGCGCATCTGCAAAAAGCCAGGGTTGAACCAGCTCGACAGCAGGTGCAGCAGGTCGTGCTCGACGCCGGCCAGCGCGGGTTTGCGCGGCAGGCGCTCCAGCAGCGCCCGGCGCAGCCGCACCAGCGCCGCGGTGCCGCCCGGTGCCCGGTTGATGCGGCGGAACAGCTCCTGGCGGGGTGGCTCGGCGGCTTGTGTCAGGTGGATCAGGTGCGCGCTGTTGGCCGGGGCCTGGGCGTAGGCCAGGGCGGCGGCCAGCACCTTCTTCGGGTCAGGCGAGTAGTCGTGCGCCAGGTGCTCGAAGAACCGGCCGCGCAACTCGTCGCTGAGGCGGTCGATCTGGCCGACGATGTCCTGGGCGATGCCCGGGCCGTTGGCCTCGCCACGCTCGGACAGCAAGCGGCGGCAGTCGAGCAGCAGACCGCGCAGGGGCTGGTCTTGCACGGCGGCGCGTGTGGCGGCGCCCGCAGCGGGACGTGACTTGAGGCGTGCTGCGGCAGCAGGGGCGGGCATGGCAGAACCTCAGGCGGGAAGGCGTTGGGTCTCGGCCTGCTGCAGCGCTTTGAGCGCCGCCAGCTGGGCCATCAGGTGCGCGTGCATGGCGCGCTCGGCGCGCGGTGCGTCGCGGCCCAGCATGGCGGCCAGCAGCGCCCGGTGCTCGGCGATCGACGCCTCGATGCGCCCTGGCAGCTTGAGCTGGCGGCCGCGCCACAGCCGCATGAAGCGGCGCAGGTCGCCGGTGGCGCGGTCCAGCCAGCGGTTGGCGGCCAGCGCCTGCACCCGCGAGTGGAACTCATGGTTGACGCGGTAGTAGCCGTCCACATCCTGCGCGGCGGCGTGGCGCTCCAACTGGTCGTGCAGGTGCTGCAGCAGAGCCAGGTCGTCGGTGTGTGCACGCATCGTGGCCTCGTGCGCACAGCGGCCCTCCAGCATCGCCATCACCGGAAACAGCTGCTCGGCATCGTCATCGGTCAGCTCGATCACTCGGCAGCCGCGCCGCGGCACCAGCTCGACCAGGCCCTCGGCGGCCAGCACCTTGAGTGCCTCGCGCAACGGCGTGCGGCTGATCTGCCAGCTGGCCGCCAGCGCCAGTTCGTCGATGTAGTCGCCGGGCGCCAGCTCGCGGTCGAACACCATATTGCGCAGCCGGATGGCCACGCCATCGTGCAGTGAGGTGCCGCGCAGCGGAGCCGGATCAATCATCAGCCGACTGTAATCCTGTAATTACGTGATGATGAGAGCGTTTTCCCTGGGGTCAGGCTGGCCCTGGCCCGATGACAGGTTGCAGCCCAGGGCCTGCAGCGCCGACCCGACCACCGACCAAGCGGCGGTCCGACCACCGACCAAGCGGCGGTCCGACCACCACCAAAGCGGTGACCGGGCTGCCCCGGTCAATAGCCCAGCCGCTTGCAGATTTCCAGCGTCAGCGCCGATTGGTTCAATGCGTAGAAGTGGATTGCGGGCGCACCGCCGCTGACCAGCCGCTCGCACAGCCGGGCCACCACCTCGATGCCGAACTCGCGGATCGACGCCGCGTCGTCCAGGTAGCCTTCCATCTTCAGCATCACCCAGCGCGGTATCTCGATGCCGTCACGCGCGGCAAACTGCGCCACCCGGGCAAAGTTGTGGATCGGCATGATGCCGGGCACGATCGGCGCAGTCACCCCCAGCTTGCGCACCTCGTCTGCAAAGTGGAAGTAGGCGTCGGGGTTGAAGAAGAACTGCGTGATCGCCGCATCAGCCCCCGCCGCCATCTTGTCGGCAAAGTGCTGCAGGTCGCGCCGGGCGTAGCGTTGCTCGGGGTGGTACTCGGGGTAGGCGGCGACCTCGATGTGCCAATCGCTGCCCTGGGTTTCGCGCACAAACTGCACCAACTCGCTGGCATAGCGAAACTCGCCCGCCACCGCGGTGCCGCTGGGCAGGTCGCCGCGCAGCGCCACCAGCCGGTGGATGCCCTGCGCCCGGTAGGTGGCCAGGATCTCGGCGATGCCTTCGCGGGTGGAGCCCACGCAAGACAAATGCGGCGCGGCCTCGAAGCCGGCCGCGGCGATGTCGCGCACGGTGGCCAGGGTTTTTTCGCGGGTCGATCCGCCGGCGCCGTAGGTGACGCTGAAAAACTCGGGGTTCAGGACGGACAGCTCCTGCACCACGGTCTTGAGCTTTTCGCTGCCGACGGGGGTGTTGGGCGGGAAGAATTCGATCGAAATTGACGGACGGACAGTGTTAGCCATGTCGGGATCTCATCTTGGACGTGAGCTTGTGACGCGGTCGAGGCTCACTCGCTGCCTGCATGCCGTTGTGCCCATCCCCGGTAGGGGACAGGTCGCCGCTAGGCGACCAGGGGCGCGCGGTGCTGATCGGAGTGCCCGACCCGATCCGGGTTGCACGGTCGGGTCGGGTCAGCCCCTGGGGGACGGCCACCAGGCGGCCGGGGCGCTATCAGTAGCGGTAGGTGTCGAGCTTGTAAGGCCCCGACTTGGCCACGCCGATGTAGGCGGCCTGCTCTTCGGTCAGCTCCGACAGCTGGGCATTGAGCGTGACCAGTTGCAGGCGCGCGACTTTCTCGTCCAGGTGCTTCGGCAGCACGTAGACCTTGCCGTTTTCGTACGCATCCTGGCGCGTGAACAGCTCGATCTGGGCAATCGTCTGGTTGGCAAACGAGCTGCTCATCACGTAGCTGGGGTGGCCGGTGCCGCAGCCCAGGTTCACCAGCCGGCCCTTGGCCAGCATGATGATGCGCTTGGCCGGCTTGCCATCGACGGCCGGGAACAGGATCTGGTCGACCTGCGGCTTGATCTCTTGCCATTCGTACTTCTCGACCGAGACGATGTCGATCTCGTTGTCGAAATGGCCGATGTTGCAGACGATGGCGTTGTGCTTCATCGCGGCCATGTGGTCGTGCGTGATCACAGCCTTGTTGCCGGTGGCGGTGACGAAGATGTCGGCCTTGTCGGCGGCGTATTCCATCGTCACGACGCGGTAGCCTTCCATCGCGGCTTGCAGCGCGTTGATCGGGTCGATCTCGGTCACCCAGACCTGGGCTGACAACGCACGCAGGGCCTGGGCCGAGCCCTTGCCCACGTCGCCGTAGCCGGCAACCACGGCAACCTTGCCAGCGATCATCACGTCGGTGGCGCGCTTGATGGCGTCCACCAGCGACTCACGGCAGCCGTACAGGTTGTCGAACTTGCTCTTGGTGACCGAGTCGTTGACGTTGATGGCGCGGAACATCAGCGTGCCCTTGGCCGACATCTCGTTCAGGCGGTGCACGCCGGTGGTGGTCTCTTCGGTCACACCGATGATTTCGGCCGACTTGCGGCTGTACCAGGTGGCATCGATCGCCAACTTGGCCTTGATCGCGGCGTACAGCTCGATCTCTTCTTCGCTGCCCGGGTTGGCGATGACCGACAGGTCTTGCTCGGCGCGCTTGCCCAGGTGCATCAGCAGCGTGGCATCACCGCCGTCGTCCAGGATCATGTTCGGGCCTTCGCCCGGCTCACCCTTGCCGGCGAACTCGAAGATGCGGTGGGTGTAGTCCCAGTAGTCTTTCAGCGTCTCGCCCTTGTAGGCAAACACCGGCGTACCGCGCTCGACCAGGGCCGCTGCGGCGTGGTCCTGCGTCGAGTAGATGTTGCACGAGGCCCAGCGCACTTCGGCGCCCAGCGCTTGCAGGGTTTCGACCAGCACGGCGGTCTGGATCGTCATGTGCAGCGAGCCGGTGACGCGCGCGCCCTTGAGCGGCTGGCTGGCGGCGTACTCGCTGCGGATGGCCATCAGTGCGGGCATCTCGACCTCGGCGATGTCCAACTCTTTGCGGCCCCACGCGGCGAGCGAGATGTCGGCAATGATGTGCTGGGCTTGGGGAAACGATTTCAAAACGGCGTTCATGGGTTTGGCTCCGGAAACAAAGTGGCCCGAACAACTCATGACGTGGGGGGATGTAGCACCTCACCCGCGTCAAAAGCTGGGGGTGAGCGACGTTGCACAGAAGTGGTTTCGAGCCTGGGGCCGGGGGGGTGGCCTTGCAACGCTCCTCGAAACAGCGCGCATTTTAAGCACAAGGTGCTGACCCCCGCTGGCAGTGGTTTGTGCAGTTCTGCCGGGATCTGGCCGGACGGCTCGGCGTTCAGCCGTCGTCATCCGCCGGGTTCGGGCGCCGTGCGAGACTTTGGCGATGACCTCTACCGCCAGAAGCCGCAGGTCCGACCCCAATCTTGCCCCCACCGCCGCTGGCGACGGTGTTGAGCCGCCGTCGGCCGCCGGCCTGCGCCCTCTGGCCACACTGGCCGCCTCGCGGTTGCAGGCGCTGCGCGGCGTGCTGACAGACATCGACGACACCCTCACGGCGGGTGGCGAAATCGAGCCCGTCGCGCTGGCCGCGCTGCACGACCTGGCCGCCGCACAGGTGCCCGTGATTGCCATCACCGGCCGGCCCGCGGGCTGGAGTGAAGCCTTCGCGTTGGCCTGGCCCGTGGCCGCGATCGTGGCCGAAAACGGCGCGGTGATGCTGCGCCGGCAGGGCGGGTCGCTGCACATTGACTTTGTCGACGGTGCCGCCACCCGCGCGGCCAACCGCCTGCGCTTGCAGGCCTGCGCGCAAGCGGTGCTGCAGCAGGTGCCCGGCGCCGTGCTGGCGCAGGACAGCGCCGGCCGGCTGACCGACATCGCGATCGACCACAGCGAGTTCAGCCTCCTGCCGCCCGATCGCATTGCCGACGTGGTGGCGCTGATGCAGGCGCACGGCCTGACCGCCACCGTCAGCTCGATCCACATCAACGGCTGGATCGGCGCACACGGCAAGCCCAGCGGCGCACGCTGGGCCGTGACGCAGGCGCTGGGCCTGCCGTTTGTGGCCGACGAGTGGGTCTACGTTGGCGACTCGACCAACGACCAGGCGATGTTCGAGTGCATGCCGTTGTCGGTGGGCGTGGCCAACATCGCCCGCTTTGTGCCGCAGCTGCGCTGGCTGCCGGGCTACGTCACGCCCGGCGAACGCGGTATGGGTTTTGCCGAAGTCGCATCCGCGCTGCTGGCGGCCCGGCGCACGGCATGACCGGTGCTGCACCGGCGCCGATCACCCGTGCTGCCGTGCTGCGCCAGGCGCTGGCCTTGGCGTTGGGCGCAGCGGTGTCGCTGGGGCTGGCGCGGTTCTCTTACGCCCTGCTGCTGGGGCCGATGCGTGCCGACCTGGGCTGGAGCTACTTCACCGCCGGCGCGATGAACACGGGCAACGCCGCCGGCTACCTGCTGGGCGCGCTGCTGATGCCGCGCATGATGACCCGCTTCGGGCCGCGTGCGGTGCTGGTGGCGGGCGGTGTGGGCGCGGCCGTGCTGCTGGCGCTGCATGGCTTGGTCAGCTCGAACCTGCTGCTGGCCGGGTTGCGGCTGTTGTCGGGGGCTGCCAGTGCGGCCACCTTTGTCGCAGGCGGCTTGCTGGCGGCGCGCCTGGGCAGCCGGGCCGCGCTGGCCGCGCCCGATGCTGCGCCGCTGTCTGCCAGCCTGGTGCTGGGCCTGTACTACGGCGGCACCGGCCTGGGCATCGTGGTGTCCGCTTTTTTGGTGCCCGCGGTCGACGGCGCTGGCGCCGGCCTGCTGCGGTCCTGGCAGCCCGCTTGGCTGGCTTTGGGTGCAACCGCCGCGTTGATGACCTTGCTGATGGCCGCCGGCACACCGCCCGACGCACCGGCCAACGCCGCATCGGCCCAACCGCAGCCGGTGCCCTGGCGCAGCCTGGCCTGGGCGCTGGCCGGCTACGGCCTGTTCGGCCTGGGCTACATCGGCTACATGACCTTCATCGTCACGCTGCTGCGTGAGCAGCAACTGGGGCCTGCGGTGATCACCGCGTTCTACGTCACGCTCGGGCTGGGCGTGGTGGCGTCGTCCTGGTTGTGGGCCGGGCTGCTGCAGCGCTGGCAAGGTGGCCAGGCGATGGCGGTGCTCAATGCCTTGCTGGCGCTGGCCACGGTATTGCCCGTGCTCAGCGCGCACCCGCTGGCGGTGTTTGCCTCGGGCGCGTTGTTTGGCGCGGTGTTTTTGTCGGTGGTGGCCTCGACCACCGCGCTGGTGCGGCACAACCTGCCGGTGCAGGCCTGGGCGGGCGGCATCACCGGCTTCACCATCGTCTTTGCACTCGGCCAGATCGCCGGCCCCAGCGCGGTGGGTTATATCGCCGACGGCCCCGGCGGCCTGGCGCGTGGTCTGGCGGTCAGCGCGGCGATGCTGGCACTGGGCGCGTTGCTGGCGGCCCGGCAACGGGCGCTGGCCAAGCCTTGAGCCTGCGGGGTGGGCCCACGGTCGCGCTGCTCAAAGGCCGAGAAAGCGCTGCAGCCGGCCCAGTTCGTCGTCCAGTGCGGCGCTGAATCCGCTGTCGCCAGGCACCTGCCCCGACACAAAACCGATCTCGGGCACCAGCACCCCTGCCTTGACCGCCAGATTGCCCCAACCGACCACCTGGTCGCGCCACAGCAGCGGCAGCGCGTAGTAGCCGCGTATCCGCTTTGGCGCCGGCGTGTAGGCCTCGAACCGGTAGGGCCAGCCCCATAGGATCTCGAAGCGGCGGCGGTCCCAGACGATCGGGTCGAAGGGCGCGAGCAGGCGCACGGTGTCGGCCCGGGCCCGGCTGGCGTGGCGTGCCGAGGCTGGGTTTTCACCGGCGGGCCAGACCCAGTCGACGCCGTCAACGCGCGCGCTCGGCAAGCGCTCTCGGGCCCGCGCCAGTGCGCTGGCACGCTCACCGGCCCACTGCGGCGCACCGCCGCGCAAATGGCTGACCAGCTGACCCAGCGACGCCACGGGCAAGGGCGCGTATTTGCCCACCACCACATCAACCAGGGCGTCCATCGCGGCGTGGGCGTGCAGTGTGCTGGCGGGCGACAGCCGCTCGGCATAGAGCCGCACGCCGCCTTCGCGCCGGGCAATGCGCAGCAGGCCGCGGTAGTGCATCGCGTCCAGCAGCTGGGTGCTGGCGTTGGACGACCCGCCAAACCAGTTCCTGGCCTTGCCGTGGGCAAACGCGGCGTCCACCTCACGCGGGTGCACCACGCCTTTTGCGCGCACAAAGTCCAGCACGGCCGCCGCCTGGTGGTGGCGGGCCGCCGGCCAGACGGTGCGCGGCGTGCGCGGGTGCATCAACGCCTGGGTGGCGCGTGGCAAAAAGCCGTAGTTGACGAAGAAGTCCTCCTCGATGTCGAGCCGCGGGTAACGCGCCTCCAGGTCGCCGGCGCGGTAGCCGTTGACGCGGTGGCGCAGCGTCAGGTCCTGTGCCCGGGCCGGCGCCCGGATCGGGTCGGCCTGCACAAAGCCCAGTCGGCGGATGGCCTGGGGCAGGGTGGTGGGCGCAAACAGCGTGCGCGCCACGGCGTGGCAGCGCAGGTGGTCCAGCGTGAGGGCGGCGGTCATCCGGCAAGCCTAGCAGTGGGCGTGGCCTACCGTGCCAGGCCGCTGTTGGGGCGGTCAGCCTGCCCGCGTGGCGCTCAGCGCGACAATCGACGCCACTCAAAACCTGCGACCCGCCCACCATGAAACCCATCGGAACACCGCTGTCCCCGTCTGCCACCCGCGTCATGCTGCTGGGCAGCGGTGAACTGGGCAAGGAGGTGCTGATTGCGCTGCAGCGCCTGGGCGTGGAGACCATCGCGGTGGACCGCTACGACAACGCGCCGGGCCAGCAGGTGGCGCACCATGCCCGCACCATCACGATGAGCGATCCGGCGGCGCTGCGGGCGCTGATCGAGGCCGAAAAGCCCGACCTGGTGGTGCCCGAGATCGAGGCCATCGCCACGCCGGTGCTGGAAGCTTTGGAGGCAGAAGGGCTGCGGGTGATCCCCACCGCCCGCGCCGCCCGCCTGACGATGGACCGGGAGGGCATCCGCCGCCTGGCCGCCGAGACCCTGGGCCTGCCCACCAGCCCTTACCGGTTTTGCGACTCGCTGGCCGAGTTGCAGGCAGCGATCGACGGCGACGGCCGTGCGGACGGCCCGCCCGGCATCGGCTACCCCACTGTCGTCAAACCGGTGATGAGCAGCTCGGGCAAGGGCCAGAGCAAGATCGACGCGCCCGGCGACGTCAAAACGGCATGGGACTGTGCGATGGCGGGGGGCCGCGTCGGCCCGGGCCGGGTGATCGTTGAGGGATTCATCGATTTCGACTACGAGATCACCCTGCTCACCGTGCGTGCGCTGGGCGAAGGCGGCCAGGTCGAGACCCACTTTTGTGAGCCGATCGGCCATGTGCAGGTCAGCGGCGACTATGTCGAAAGCTGGCAGCCCCACGCCATGCACCCGGCCGCACTGCAGCGGGCGCGCGACATCGCCAAGGCCGTGACCGACAACCTGGGCGGCCAGGGGCTGTTTGGCGTGGAGCTGTTTGTCAAGGGCGAGCAGGTCTGGTTCTCGGAGGTCAGCCCCCGGCCGCACGACACCGGCATGGTGACGATGATCACCCAGTGGCAAAACGAGTTTGAGCTGCATGCCCGCGCCATCCTGGGTTTGCCGGTGGACACCACGCTGAAAAGTCCGGGCGCCAGTGCGGTGATCTATGGCGGCGTCGAGGCAGCGGGCATCGTGTTCGACGGCGTGGCCGACGCGCTGCGGGTTCCGCACAGCGAGATCCGTTTGTTCGGCAAGCCTGAGAGTTTCGTCAAGCGCCGCATGGGCGTGGCGCTGGTGCATGACGCCGATGTGGAGCGTGCGCGGGTGCAGGCCAAGTTGGCGGCATCTAAAGTGAAACCGCGAGCGGCTTGAAACGCGAGCGGGCGACTTGCGTCGCCCGTTCAAACTTGGCCAGCGGCTTCGCCGGGTATCGCGTTGGTGTCGGCGGGCCCTTCAAGACCTTGACTTCGCTGGCGCGAAGTCAGCCGACCCCAGCGAACCGACAAACCGCGCGCCTTGCGCGCGCCGGGCTTACAGCCCGGCTGCAGCGCGCAGCGCCGCGGCTTTGTCCGTGCGCTCCCACGTGAACTCCGGCTCTTCGCGGCCAAAGTGGCCGTAGGCGGCCGTCTTTTGGTAGATCGGGCGCAGCAGGTCGAGCATCTGGATGATGCCCTTGGGGCGCAGGTCGAAGAAGTCGTGGACCAGCGCCGCGAGCTTGTCGTCGGGGATGACGCCGGTGCCTTCGGTGTAGATCGTCACGTTCATCGGCCGGGCCACGCCGATCGCGTAGGCGACCTGGATCTGGCATTGCTTGGCCAGCCCGGCGGCGACGATGTTCTTGGCGACGTAGCGCGCCGCGTAGGCCGCCGAGCGGTCGACCTTCGAGGGGTCCTTGCCCGAGAACGCGCCGCCGCCGTGCGGGCAGGCGCCGCCGTAGGTGTCGACGATGATCTTGCGGCCGGTCAGGCCGCAATCGCCCTGCGGGCCGCCGACGACGAAACGGCCGGTCGGGTTGATCAGGAACTTGGTGTCCTTGAGCCACTCAGGGGGCAGCACCGGCTTGATGATCTCCTCGATCACCGCCTCGACGAACTCCTTCTTCATCTGCTTGCCGTCGCTCATCTCCGGCGCATGCTGGCTCGACAGGACGACCGTGTCGATCGAGTGCGGCTTGCCGTCGACATAGCGCATCGTCACCTGGCTCTTGGCGTCGGGGCGCAGGAACGGCAGGCGCCCGTCCTTCCTCAACTGCGCCTGGCGCTCGACCAGGCGGTGCGCGTAGTAGATCGGCGCCGGCATCAGCTCGGGGGTCTCGTCGCAGGCGTAGCCGAACATCAGGCCCTGGTCGCCGGCGCCGGTGTTGAGGTGGTCGTCGCTGGCGTGGTCGACGCCCTGGGCGATGTCGTTGCTCTGCTTGTCGTAGCAGACCATGACCGCGCAACCCTTGTAGTCGATGCCGTATTCGGTGTTGTCGTAGCCGATCCGCTTGATGGTGTCGCGCGCCACCTGGATGTAGTCGACATGGGCGTTCGTCGTGATCTCGCCGGCCAGCACCACCAGGCCGGTGTTGCACAAAGTCTCCGCGGCGACGCGTGAGCGCGGATCCTGGGCGAAGATCGCGTCGAGAATGGCGTCGGAGATCTGGTCAGCCACCTTGTCGGGGTGACCCTCGGAAACGGATTCGGAAGTGAAGAGGAAATCGTTCGCCATATCAATGCTCCAGTCAGGTCGGACAACTTGCGTTGCCGACTCGATGACCTGGGGAGGAGCGGCGAACGCTTTAGCAGGATTTATGGAGCCTTCGCCCGGCAGGAACAGCGCCGTGGCTGCCTGCATCGCCCCGCAAGTAGTTCATAACTCGGCGATGCCCGAATTATAGATGGCGGGCCTGCTGCGCTGGCTCTCACGCTGGCCGCTGGCGTGGCTGCACCGGCTCGGCGCGCCGGTCGGCTGGATGGCCTACCTGCTGTCGCCGAGCTACCGCCGCCGCTTCGTCGCCAACGCCGCCCAGGCCGGCTTCGCGCCGGCGGTCTCGCGCCCGGCGATTGCCGCCGCCGGGCGTCTCTTGTTCGAGCTGCCGCGGCTCTGGCTGCGCCCGGCCGACGAATCGATCCTGCCGCTGGTGCGCTGGGACGGCGATGAGCTCATCGATGCCGCCCTGCGAGAGGGCCGCGGCGTCGTCTTCCTGACGCCGCATCTCGGCTGCTTCGAGGTCACGGCGCAGGCCTATGCCGAGCGTTACGGCGCCGCCAACGGGCCGATCACCGTGCTGTACCGGCCGGCGCGCAAGGTCTGGCTGCGCGGCCTCGTCGGCAGCGCGCGGGCGCGGCCGGGGCTGGCGACGGCGACTGCGACGCTTGCCGGCGTGCGCCAGATGATGCGCGCGCTGCGCCGCGGCGAGGCCGTCGGCCTGCTGCCGGACCAGGTCCCGCCGGATGGCCTCGGCGTCTGGGCGCCGTTCTTCGGCAAGCCGGCGTACACCATGACACTGGCCGCACGTCTCGTCCAGCAGACCGGCGCGGTGCCGCTCGCGGTCTGGGGCGAGCGTCTCGCCGGCGGCGCTGGCTTCGTCGTCCATCTCTCGGCATTCGAGGAAGCGTTGCCAGGCAATCCGGCGGCGCAGGCAGAATCCGCCGCGGTCGTGAACCGGGCGATGGAACGCCTGATCCGCCAGCGGCCCCAGCAGTACCTCTGGGGCTATCACCGCTACAAGGCTCCGACGCGGCGTGCGCTCGACGCCGACGTCTGACACGGGAACGAACACGGCCGATGGGCACACGCCTCCTGCTCGCGACACTCTGGCTGCTGCACTGGCTGCCGCTCGGCCTGCTAGCCGCCATCGGCCGCGGCCTCGGCCGGGTGCTGCATGCCGCGGCGGGCGCGCGTCGCCGCATTGCGTTGCGCAACGTCGGACTGTGCTTTCCCGGGCGCATCGACGCCGACCTCGGCCGCCTGGTGCAGGAGCATTTCCTCTGG
>JBKJKU010000305.1:0-6585 GCA_046597355.1 Aquabacterium sp. | reverse complement strand
GGCATGTTCAGGTCGATCTCGCCCAAGGGATGGGCGTGGTGGGGTCCGGCGATATCGGCCATGTTCACCACGTCCACCGAAAATCCGTGCAGGTCCGGCGCGGGCTTGAAGATGCGGCCGTAGCGGATGCCGCCGCCTTCGCGGTCGCACAGCCACCCTTGCGCCACGCCTTGTTCGCAAGCGGTTTTCAGGGCGGTGTAGCTGGCGCTGCCGGCGCCGTGCTCGGCATTCAGCCAGGCGTCCAGCGCGGCATCCAGCGGGCGGCCGGCGATCTGGCGGGTCAGGTCGGCGATCAGTTGGCGAAAAGCGGCTTGGGACACGGTGGGCTTTCCTTTGCATCGCTGGCTTGCAGGCCTTGGCGATATGAAGTATTGTGCAGACAGTCGAACGGTACTGCCGCACCCCCACCATGTCAAGCACTATAATGCATAACCCCGGGTTTACACCGAAACCGCTGGCGCTCGGCAGTGAGGCCGACCACGCCGCCGCGGGCGGAGCTGCCACTGGCGACAACAGCCCGCCCTCGGCCGAGCGCAAGAACCCGTCGCTGCTGGCGCTGGGAGATCGGGTGCGCAGTCTGCGCGCCCAACGCGGCATGACGCGCAAGGCGGTGGCGATTGCGGCGGACGTGTCCGAGCGCCACCTCGCCAATCTGGAATACGGCATCGGCAACGCATCCTTTCTGGTGTTGCAGCAAGTGGCCGGCGCGCTGCACTGCGCCATGGCCGAGCTGATCGGGGACGTCACCACCACCTCGCCCGAATGGCTGCTGATCCGAGAATTGCTGGACAACCGCGACGAGGGCTCACTGCGCCGTGCCCGTATCGCCATCGCCGACGCCCTGGGCGCCGGCGGTGCGCCCGGCGCGGCCAGCGCCCACCGGCAAAACCACCAGCAGGTGGCGCTGATCGGCCTGCGCGGCGCGGGCAAGTCCACGCTGGGCCAGATGCTGGCCGACGACCTGGGCTATCCGTTTGTCGAGTTGAGCCGCGAGATCGAGAAGTTTGCCGGCTGCAGCATTGCCGAGATCCAGGCGCTGTACGGCCAGAGCGCCTACCGCCGCTACGAGCGCCGTGCGCTGGAAGAAGCGATCCAGATCTACCCCGAGGCGGTGATCGCCACGCCCGGTGGCCTGGTGTCGGACGCTGCCACCTTCAACCTGCTGCTGGCGCACTGCACCAGCGTGTGGTTGCAGGCCGCACCCGAGGATCACATGCAGCGGGTGGCCGCGCAGGGCGACCTGCGCCCGATGGCCGCCAGCAAGGAGGCGATGGACGACCTGCGCCAGATCCTGGCCGGCCGCGCCGCGTTTTACTCCAAGGCCGATCTGGTGGTGGACACCAGCGCCGCGCCGCTGGAGGCCACCTTCCAGGCCTTGCGCCAGCAGGTGCGCCAGACGCTGCACCTGCCGGCCTGATACGGGCAATCCAGGACAAATCCGCGACAGGCATGAAAGTGCATGTCATCACTTGACGGCAGCATTGCATGCAGTATGATGCGTCAATTGGTTCAGCAAACATGCACTATTTTGCAGTGCAGCCCACCGGAGATCTGACGATGAGCAACCTCACCCGCGTCGAGTACCAGACGGACCCGTCGCAGTACAAGCATTGGACGCTGCGCTTCGAAGGGCCGGTGGCCACACTGACCGCTGATTTCAATGAGGACGCCGGCCTGCGCCCGGGCTACAAGCTCAAGCTCAACAGTTACGACCTGGGCGTGGACATCGAGCTGAACGACGCCATCAACCGCGTGCGTTTCGAGCACCCCGAGGTGCGCACCGTGGTGGTCACCAGCGCCAAGGAGAAGGTGTTTTGCTCGGGCGCCAACATCTTCATGCTGGGCGTGTCCAGCCACAGCTGGAAGGTGAATTTCTGCAAGTTCACCAACGAGACCCGCAACGGGCTGGAAGACAGCAGCACCCACAGCGGGCTGAAGTTCCTGGCCGCTGTCAACGGCGCCTGCGCCGGTGGCGGCTACGAGCTGGCCCTGGCCTGCGACGAGATCATTCTGGTAGACGACCGCTCCAGCGCCGTCAGCCTGCCCGAGGTGCCGCTGCTGGGCGTGCTGCCAGGCACCGGCGGCTTGACCCGTGTCACCGACAAAAAGCATGTGCGCCATGACCTGGCCGACCTGTTCTGCACCAGCGTGGAAGGCGTGCGGGGCCAGAAGGCCAAGGACTGGCGCCTGGTGGACGACATCGCCAAGCCGGCTGTCTTTGCCGCCAAGGTGCAAGAGCGTGCACTGCAACTGGCCGCCGGCAGCGACCGGCCGGCCGACGCCGCGGGTGTGGCGCTGCCCCGGCTGGCGCGGGTGGACGAAGCCGATGCGCTGCGTTATGCCAACGTCACGGTCGAGATCGACCGCAGCAAGCGCACCGCCACCTTCACCGTCAAGGGCCCGTCATCCACAAACGCGGCGCAGCCCACCGACATCAAAGGCATCGAGGCCGCCGGCGCCGCCTGGTACCCACTGCAGATGGGCCGCGAGCTGGAGGACGCGATCCTGCAGATGCGCACCAACGAGCTGGACATCGGCACCTGGCTGATCAAGACCGACGGCGACGTGGCCGCAGCCCTGGCACTGGACGCCACGCTGCTGGCCCACCAGGGACACTGGCTGGTGCGCGAGACCATCGGCCTGCTGCGCCGCACCTTCAGCCGGCTGGATGTGTCCAGCCGCAGCCTGTTTGCGCTGATCGAGCCGGGGTCCTGCTTTGCCGGCCCGTTGTTGGAGCTGGCGCTGGCCTGCGACCGCAGCTACCAATTGATGCTGCCCGACGACGCCGCCCGGTCACCCACCATCGCGCTGAGCGAGGCCAACTTCAGCCTCTATCCGATGGTCACCGGGCAAAGCCGCCTGGCCCGCCGCTTCTACGGCGAAGCCGCACCGATGGCGGCCGTGCGCGCGGTCATCGGCCAGCCGCTGGACGCCGACGCGGCCCTCAAGCTCGGTCTGGTCACCGCCAACCCCGACGACATCGACTGGGCCGACGAAGTGCGCATCGCCATCGAGGAGCGCGTGGCCATGAGCCCCGACGCGCTGACCGGCATGGAGGCCAACCTGCGCTTCAACGGCCCCGAGAACATTTTCACCCGCGTCTTCGGCCGGCTCACGGCCTGGCAGAACTGGATCTTTCAGCGCCCCAACGCCGTGGGCGAAAAAGGCGCACTGAAGGTGTATGGCAAGGGCGACAAGGCCGCCTTTGACTGGAATCGCGTTTGAATTTGTGCCCCTCGGCAGCGGCTTGCCGCTGTCGATCCCCCGAGGGGATGCCAACCCTTCTTGGGGCGGCCCGGCGAAGGGTTGGCCCGCTTTGATCTACAGGACAGCGACATGAGCAGCATCGACTACAGCGACAAGATCCCCAACAACGTCAACCTGAGCGAAGACCGCACGCTGCAGCGCGCGTTGGAGCAGTGGCAGCCGAACTACCTGCAGTGGTGGGGCGACATGGGGCCGGACGATTCACAGAACTTCGACGTCTACCTGCGCACCGCGGTCAGCGTGGACCCGCAGGGCTGGGCCCAGTTCGGCCACGCCAAGATGCCCGACTACCGCTGGGGCATCTTCCTGAACCCGGCCGAGAAAGACCGCAAGATCCACTTTGGCGACCACATGGGCCAGGACGCCTGGCAGGACATCCCCGGCGAGTACCGCGCCAACCTGCGCCGCATCATCGTCACGCAGGGCGACACCGAGCCGGCGTCGGTCGAGCAGCAGCGCCACCTCGGCCTGACGGCGCCCAGCCAGTACGACCTGCGCAACCTGTTCCAGGTCAACGTTGAAGAAGGCCGCCACCTGTGGGCGATGGTCTATTTGCTGCACAAGCACTTTGGCCGTGACGGCCGTGAAGAAGCCGAAGCGCTGCTCGAGCGCCGCTCGGGCCAGGAGGACAACCCGCGCATCCTGCAGGCGTTCAACGAGGAGACGCCCGACTGGCTGAGCTTCTTCATGTTCACCTACTTCACCGACCGGGACGGCAAGTTCCAGCTCTGTGCGCTGGCCGAAAGTGCGTTTGATCCGCTGGCCCGCACCACCAAGTTCATGCTGACCGAAGAGGCGCACCACATGTTTGTGGGCGAATCGGGCATCAGCCGCGTCATCAGCCGCACCTGCGCGGCGATGAATGAGCTCAAGACCGACGACCCGGCCAAGCTGCGCGCGGCCGGTGTGATCGACCTGCAGACGCTGCAGCGCTACTTGAACTTCCATTTCAGCGTCACGATCGACCTGTTCGGTGCCGATGAATCCAGCAATGCCGCCACCTTCTACTCCACCGGCCTGAAGGGCCGCTACGAAGAAGGCAAGCGCATGGATGACCACATCCTGAAGGGCCAGACCTACAAGGTCTTGGCGGTGCAAGGTGGGCAGCTGACCGAGCGCGAGGTGCCGATGCTCAACGCCTTGAACGAGGTGCTGCGCGACGACTACATCAAGGATTCGGTCGGTGGCGTGGGCCGCTGGAACAAGGTGATCGAAAAAGCCGGCATCCCTTTCCGCCTGCAAGTGCCGCACAAGGCGTTCCACCGCAACATCGGTGCGCTCAAGGGTGTCAAGGTGGCGCCGGACGGCCGGGTGGTGAGCGAGTCCGAATGGGCCGCCAATGTCGACAAGTGGTTGCCGTCAGGCGGTGACCGGGCGTTTGTCGCCAGCCTGATGGGCCGGGTGGTCGAACCGGGCAAGTTTGCCAACTGGATCGCGCCGCCCGTCATGGGTGTGAACCGCCAGCCGGTCGACTTCGACTATGTCCGTTTCAACTGACCGCGTCGGCTGAACCTGGTTGCACCACAAGGGGCCCGCGGGCCCCTTGCGCACAATGGCAGCTCTGCGCAGGAGACTCAACACCATGGACATGACCACCACCGTCATCAAGCAGCACCTGATCGACCCCGAGATCTGTATCCGTTGCAACACCTGCGAATCGATCTGCCCCGTCGGGGCGATCACGCACGATTCGCGCAATTACGTGGTCGACGTGGCCAAGTGCAACTGGTGCAACGACTGCATATCGCCGTGCCCCACCGGCTCGATCGACAACTACCGCAGCGTGCTGCGTGCCAAGGCCTACAGCTTGGACGAGCAACTCGGCTGGGACGACCTGCCGTCCGAGCTCAGCCGCGAGCAGCTGGCCGAGGCCGGCGCTGCGGCCGTTGAGGATGCCGATGTTGCCGAGCAGGCGGCTGACGCACCCGCGCCCGCAGCGGCCTCTGGCGATGCCGTGGGTGAGGTGCGCTTCAACTCGGCCGCCTTCGGCGCCACGCTGCCACCTTGGTCGGCGGCACACGCCTACACCAACCTGTATGGCCCCAAGTCGGCCAACAAATACATCACGGCCACGGTGGTGGGCAATGTGCGGGTCACCGAGGTGGGCACCGACTACGACACCCACCACCTGGTGCTGGACATGGGCGCGATGCCGTTTCCGGTGCTGGAGGGCCAGTCCATCGGCATCGTGCCCCCTGGCACCGACGCCCAGGGCCGCGCCCACCATGCGCGCCAGTACTCGGTCGCCAGCCCGCGCAACGGCGAGCGGCCGGGCTACAACAACCTGTCGCTGACCGTCAAGCGTGTGCTGGAGGACCACCAAGGCCAGCCGGTGCGCGGCGTGGCCAGCAACTTCATCTGCGACCTGAAAGTGGGCGATACGGTGCAGGTGACCGGCCCGTTTGGCGCCAGCTTCCTGATGCCCAACCACCCGCGCAGCCATATCGTGATGATCTGCACCGGCACCGGCAGCGCGCCGATGCGGGCCATGACCGAGTGGCGCCGCCGCCTGCGTGCTTCGGCCAAGTTCGAGGGTGGCAAGCTGTTGCTGTTTTTTGGTGCACGCACCCAGCAGGAGCTGCCGTACTTCGGCCCGCTGCAAAGCCTGCCCAAAGACTTCATCGACAGCAACTTTGCCTTCAGCCGCACCCCCGGCCAGCCCAAGCGCTATGTGCAGGACCTGATGCGCGAGCGCGCCGCCGACCTGGTGCCGCTGCTCAAGGACGCCGACAGCCATTTCTACGTCTGCGGCTTGAAGAGCATGGAAGAAGGCGTGGTGCTGGCGCTGCGTGATGTGGCACAGCAGGCCGGGCTGGACTGGGCCACGCTGGGCGCCGCGCTGAAAAAAGAGGGCCGGCTGCACCTGGAAACCTACTGAGCGTCAATGCAGCGTCGCCCGCGCGCCAGCCGGGCGCCCGCTGGTCAGGCGTTGGCCGTAGCATCCTGGGCCGCGCACCCCAAACCCGGAGATCTCCCATGACCCACGCTTTCATCTGCGACGCCATCCGCACCCCCTTCGGCCGCTACGGCGGCGCCCTGTCTGGCGTGCGCACCGACGACTTGGGCGCAATCCCGCTCAAGGCGCTGATGCTGCGCAACCCCAAGGTCGATTGGGACGCGCTGGCCGATGTGCTGTACGGCTGCGCCAACCAGGCCGGCGAGGACAACCGCAACGTCGCCCGCATGGCCGCGCTGCTGGCTGGCCTGCCGGTGGGTGTGCCCGGCGGCACCATCAACCGGCTGTGCGGCTCGGGCCTGGACGCGGTGGGCACGGCGGCGCGCGCCATCAAGTCGGGCGAGGCCCAGTTGATGATCGCC
>JBKJKU010000271.1:0-24725 GCA_046597355.1 Aquabacterium sp. | reverse complement strand
GTGATGGCCGAGTTCACGCCCGACGGCGTGTTCGATGCGATCGAGCAAGAGCGCGTGACCCGCTTTTTTGCCGTGCCCGCCGCACTGCAGATGCTGGTCAACCACCCGCGCTGCGCGGCCACCGATTTCAGCCGGCTGAAGTACATCTTCTACGGCGCGGCGCCGATCCCGCTGGCCCTGCTGCGCCAGTGCGTGACAGCCTTCGGCTGCCAGTTTGCCCAGGCCTACGGCATGACCGAGACCACCGGCACCGTGGTGATGCTGCCGCCCGAGGACCATGACCCGAACGGCAGCCCGCGCATGCGCGCCGCCGGCAAGCCGGTGCCCGGGGTGGAGCTGAAGATCGTGGGCGCCGACGGCCAGGCCCTGCCGCCCGGCGCGGTGGGCGAGATCGTCACCCGCTCGTCGAACAACATGTTGGGCTACTGGAAGCAGCCCGAGGCCACGGCCCGCACGCTGACCGCCGACGGCTGGGTCTTCACCGGAGACGCCGGCACCCTGGACGACGACGGCTATGTCTACATCCACGACCGGCTCAAGGACATGATCATCAGCGGCGGTGAAAACGTCTACCCGGCCGAGGTGGAAAACGCGATCTACGGCCATCCCGATGTGGCCGACGTGGCGGTGATCGGCGTGCCCGATGCGCAGTGGGGCGAGTCGGTCAAGGCGGTGTGCGTGGCCAAACCCGGCCACTCCATCGACCCCACCAGCATCATCGCCTGGGCCCGCGAGCGCATCGCCGGCTTCAAGGTGCCCAAGAGCGTTGACGTGGTGCCCGAGCTGCCGCGCAACCCGACCGGCAAAGTGCTGCGCCGGGCGCTGCGGGCGCCGTACTGGGTGGGGCGCGAGCGGCAGGTGAACTGAGCGGCAGCGCTGCAGTCAGGGCCGGCGATTCAGTCAGGGCCGGCGGTGCCGGCGTTGCAGCGCCAGACACCGCCACCACACCGCCACCGCACCGCCACCGCCCCGCCCCGCCCCGCCCCGCCCCGCCCCGCCCCGACATCAGGCCACGCGGATCAGCTTCTTGTTGACGAACTCGTGGATGCCGGCGGCCGAGAGTTCACGGCCGTAGCCCGAGTTCTTGACGCCGCCGAACGGCAGGTCGGGCAGCGAGACCGCGGCCGAGTTGACAAACACCATGCCGGTGTCGATCTGGCGCGCCACCCGGCGGCCGCGCTCGGCGTCCTGCGTGAACACCGAGCCGCCCAGGCCAAACGGTGAATTGTTGGCCAGCGCAACGGCGGCGGCTTCGTCGGGCACGCGGAAGAACAGCGCCACCGGGCCAAAGAACTCTTCGCTGAACATCGGGTTGTCCTCGGCGATGTCGGCGAGGATCGTGGGCTGCATGAAGTTGCCCGACGTGTCCGCCACCCGCTGGCCACCCAGCACCAGCCTGGCGCCATGCTGCACGGCGGTTTGCACCTGCTGCTCCAGCTTGTCCAGCGCATCGGCCGAGCTGAGCGGTGCCAGCGTGCTGCGCTCGTCCATCGGGTCACCCGGCTTGAACTCGGCCATCGCCGCTGTGAACGGCGCCAAAAAGGCATCGGCCACGGCGTCGAGCACGATGAACCGCTTGGACGCGGTACAGGCCTGACCGGCATTGCCCATGCGGCCGCTGACGGCCTGTTTCACCGCACGCGCCATGTCGGCGTCTTCCAGCACGATGAAAGCATCGCTGCCGCCCAGCTCCATCGTCGACTTCTTCAGGTTCTGCCCGGCCCGGGCGGCCACCACGGCACCGGCCGCTTCACTGCCGGTCAAGGCCACGCCCCGCACCCGCTTGTCGTCGATCAGCGCGGCCACCTGGTCTTTGGACACGAACAGGTTGGTGTAGGCCCCGGCGGGCAGGCCGGCGTCATGCATCAGCTGCTCGAACGCCAGCGCGCACTGCGGCACGTTGGACGCATGCTTGACCATCACCACATTGCCGGCCATCAGGTTGGGCGCGGCAAAACGGGCGATCTGGTAGTAGGGGTAGTTCCAGGGCTCGACACCAAACAGCACGCCCAGCGGGCTGCACTCGACCACGGCCTGGCCCTTGTCGGTCTTGAGCGGCTCGGGCGCCAGGAATGCCTCGGCATGGTCGGCGTAGTAGTCGATGATCGCGGCGCTGAGCGCCACCTCGCCGGCGCTCTGGGCGATCAGCTTGCCCATCTCCCGCGTGGCCAGCGCGGCCAGCGCGGGCTGGCGCTCGCGCATCAGGGCCGCTGCTCGCTTGAGCACCGCCCGCCGCTGCGCAAAGCTCTGGTCGCGCCAGGTGTTGTCAAAGCAGGCCTGGGCGGCTTGCAGCTTGGCTTGCAGCTGCGCATCGCTCAGGTCGTCGAAAGACTGCTCGACGGTGTTGGTGTACGGATTGGTACTGCGGTAGGCCATGGGGCGCTCCTGGTGCGGGATGGTTTGCGGGCTGTGCAAACGGACAGGTCAGCGCTTGGCCTGGCGGGCCAGCAGCGCCAATGCCGCCGGCGCGGACGAGGCCGGGTTCTGACCGGTGATGAGCGCACCGTCGGACACCACATAGGGCTGCCAGTCGGCGCCCTTGCTGTACACGCCGCCGCTTTCCACCAGCAGGTCTTGCACCAGAAACGGCACCACATCGGTCAGGCCTGCGGCGTCTTCTTCTGAGTTGGTGAAGCCGGTGACCAGTCGGCCCTTGACCACCGACGTGCCATTGGCCGCCTTGGCCCCCCACAGCACACCGGGTGCGTGGCAGACCGCAGCGACCGTTTTGTCGGCCTGCAACATCTGCTGGATCAAGCGCAGCGAATGCGGGTCTTTCGCCAAATCCCACAGCGGGCCGTGGCCCCCAGGGTAGAACACCGCGTCGCAGTCAGCCGCATGCACATCGGCCAGCTTGCCGGTGTGGGCCAGCGCGCGCTGGGCCTCCGGGTCGGCCTTGAAGCGCCGGGTGGCGTCGGTCTGGGCGTCGGGTTCGTCGCTCTTGGGGTCCAGCGGCGGTTGGCCCCCTTTGGGCGACACCAGCGTCACCTTGGCGCCTGCGTCCTTGAACACGTAGTACGGCGCAGCAAATTCTTCCAGCCAGAAACCGGTCTTCTTGCCGGTATCGCCGAGTTGGTCGTGCGAGGTCAACACCATCAGGATGTTCATGGGAGGTCCTTGAGATTGGGGTGAGCGGCCGTTGGCGGATGTCCGCCGTGCCGATGGCAACGTGGGCTTGGCCTGGGAGGGCAATGGCCTGTGGGGCGCAATGCCAACAAGCCTTGCGCCACTGGATGGGCAACTTAGCGCGCATTGCGGCAAAGCGCAGCCCGCGCGCGCGCCAATCGGCTGTAGGACAAGGCGACGGCCTCGATCAACCGGCTCACGGGCTTGTTCAAGCCCAGGCCGGGCGGGGCCTTGCGTCGGCCCCGACGTGCGTTGCTCGGGCTGTCAGGCCGTGCTCATCGGGCCCGATGCTGGCCGGCGGCCGGCGCGGTATCGTCAGGCCATGAGCCCACCCCCGCGCACGGACACCATTCCAGACACCGGTCCGGCCGTCGATCCGGCCAGCCACCCTGTACTGGGCGACCTGCAACGCAAGTACGTCTCGCGCACGCCGCACATGCGCGAGATCGGGCTGACAGTCACTGCGCTCGGGCCAGGCCGGGGCGCCATGCGCCTGCCCTACCGGCCGGACTGGCTGGGTGACCCGGCGCGCGGCTGGCTGCACACCGGCCCGGTGACGGTGCTGGCCGACTCCACCTGCGGCTTGGCCGTGGGTGCGGCCCTGCCCAAGCGGGTGCCTTACGCCACGCTGGATTTGCGCATGGACTACCTGGGGGCGGCCCGCCCTGGGCAGGCGGTGCACTGCGAGGCGCATTGCTACCGCCTGACCCGCAGCGTGGCCTTTGTGCGCGGTGAGGTCTGGCAGGCCGACCGGCAGATGCCGGTGGCCAGCGTGCAGGCCACTTTCATGCTGTCCACGCCGGCCGGCACCCACCCCTCTCAACAGCCGGCCCGACCCCCGGCAAAAGACGCGACGCAGCAGGCAACGGCCGGGGCCACGACCGCAGCAGACGCCGGTGCCGGCGCCGGCGCCGGCGCCGACGCACCCTGGCTGGCGCCAATCGGTCAGGCGCCGGCACTGGCCGGCAGCGTGATCCCGTATGTCGAGTACCTGCGTATCCACCTGGCGTCGGGCGGCGATGCACCGCTGTACTGCCTGCCGTTCCAGGACACGCTGATCGGCAACCCCTACCTGCCAGCGCTGCACGGCGGGGTGGTGGCCGGCTTTGCCGAGACCGCCGCCACGCTGCAGCTGGTCCGCAGCGTGGCGGGTGCCAAGCTGCCCAAATGCATCGACTTCTCGATCGACTATCTGCGCGCCGGCCGCGCCGAGGCCACCTACGCGGCTTGCGAGGTGGTGCGCCTGGGCGGGCGGGTGGCGCTGGTGCAGGTGCGTTGCTGGCAAAGCAAGGGCCCGGCGCAGCCGATTGCGGTGGCGCGCGGGCATTTCCTGCTGACGCCGGCCGGCGCTATGCTGGCGCCGGCTTTGCCGTAGCCCGGCGCGCGCAGCTCGACAGGTTCAGCACGACAAGTCGTGTCCGCCAAGTCTTGCGCGGCACGTCTGGCCCGGTACGTATCCCCAGAAAACACCCTCCGAAAGCGTTCCATGCACTACCGCAACCTCGGCCGCAGCAACCTGAAGGTGTCGGCCCTGTGCCTGGGCACGATGATGTTCGGCGACCAGACCGCGCTGCCCGAGGCCGAGCGCATCGTGGCCGATGCCCACGCCCACGGCGTGAACTTCATCGACACCGCCGATGTGTACACCACCGGCGCGTCCGAGCAGATGGTGGGCCGGCTGATCGAGCCGCACCGGCACGACTGGGTGCTGGCCACCAAGCTGGGCAATGCGATGAGCCCGCGGGTCAACGAGGGCCATTACTCGCGCGCCTGGATGCTGCGTGCGGTGGACGACAGCCTGCGCCGGCTGCAGTGCGAGCACATCGACATCCTCTACCTGCACCGTGACTTCCCCGGCATGGACCTGGACGAGCCGCTGCGGGCGCTGGGCGACCTGGTGCAGAGCGGCAAGATCCGCTACTGGGGGGTGTCCAACTTTCGCGGCTGGCGCATTGCCGAGCTGGTGCATGCGGCCGCCCGGCTGGGCGTGCCCGGCCCGGTGGTGTGCCAGCCCTACTACAACCTGCTCAACCGCATGCCCGAGGTCGAGATCCTGCCGGCCTGCGCGCACCACGGCATCGGCGTGGTGCCGTACAGCCCGATTGCGCGCGGTGTGCTGACCGGCAAATACCCGCCCGGTGCGCCGCCCGAGGCCGGCAGCCGCGCCGGGCGGGGTGACAAGCGCATCATCGAGACCGAGTTCCGCGAGGAGTCGCTGCTGATCGCCCAGCGGCTGTTGCAGCATGTGGCGGACAAAGGCGTGTCGCTGGCGCAATTTGCCACCGCCTGGGTGTTGGCCAACCGGGCGGTGAGCGCGGTCATCGCCGGCCCCAGGACACTGGCGCAGTGGCAGGACTACGCACCAGCGCTGGGCTACCGCGTCACTGCCGATGACGAGGCGCTGGTGAATGCGCTGGTGGCGGCGGGCCACCCGTCCACGCCCGGCTACAACGACCCGGCCTACCCGCTGATTGGGCGCAGCACGGCGGCCACGCTGTCGCCCTGAGCGGACAACGGCAGGCCTGACCCGACGCTGTAGGGCAGCAGCGCCTTGGCTGCTTCGATGCGCAACGCCAGTGCGGCGCCGGGGTCGTTCATCACCGACAGCAGGAATTGCCGGGGATCCGTGCCCACGGCCCAAGCCGCCTGGCCCGGGCTTGGCGGATCGGCAGGGGCAGCGGCAGCGGCAGCGGCAGCGGCAGCGGCAGCGGCAGCGGCAGCGGCATTGGCATTGGCATTGGCGTTGGCGTTGGCGTTGGGCGTGTCGGCATCCAGCCGCCCTGCCACTGGCCGCCCTGCCGCCGGCAGACATTGCGCAACGGCCGCCGCCCATTGGGCTGGCGTGATGCTGCGCAAGCCCCGCAGCACGTTGGCCTGGCCATCGTCGCCGGGCGGGCTGTCCAGCCAGGGGGTGTCGCCAAACACCGGCGCCAGATCGGGCGCCACGAACACCGACCAGTGGCCGGTGGGTGACTGCGGTGCCGGCACCGGCCGGGCGTGCAGCACCGCGCCGGTGGGCGACGAGGTGTCCGGCGCGGGCATCAGGACCACCCGATGGGCTGCGACGTCCGGCAGGTAGCGCAGACGCAAGGCTGCCAGAAAGGCCTGGGCCTGCGTGGCACTGACCGCCTCGGACAGCGAGAACCACAGCTGGATACCGTCGAAGCCCGAGACCGCAATCGCCGGTGCTGGCAGCCCCAGGTCAAGCTGGACACCCTGCCAGGCCTGGGCCAGCGTGTCCCAGTCGGCCGGCCGGGCCAGCTCCAGCACCAGCGCGCGCACCCTGCCCTGGGCATCGACCAGGCCCGACGGCGCGGCACCAGGGCCGTCGCCACGGTCAGGGTCAGGGTAAGGTTCGGAGTCGGGGGCGGGAAGGTAGAGGCGTTGAAACTCGGCCTGCAGTCGATTCATGGTGGGGCGGGGACAGGCCGATGAGTTGACCCACGACTCTACTTGACCCCAGCCAGTGGCATCGCGTGCACCGCCGGCAGGGGCGACAGCGGCGGCGGGCACCTGGATGCCGCCGTGTCAAAACCAGCGTGGCCATAATCAAAGGGCGGGGCAAGGCCCCGCATTCACCGGCCATCCAGCGGCCCATCAAAAAGCCAAGGCGCCCGATGCGGCGCCGACACCGAAGGAACATCGGCATGTTTTCGCACATCATGATTGGCACCAACGATCTGGACCGAGCCAAATCGTTTTACGACGCCGTGTTGGGCACGCTGGGCGTTGCCCCGGGTGCTGTCGATCGCCACCGGGTTTTCTACCGTACCCGCACGGGCGTTTTTTCGGTGTCCCTGCCGATCAACGGCGAGCCGGCGACCGTTGCCAATGGCGGCACCATCGGTTTTGCCTGCAACTCGGCTGAGCAAGCCGACGCCTGGCACGCCGCCGGGCTGGCGCACGGCGGAACGAGCTGTGAAGACCCGCCCGGCGTGCGCGATGGCAGCGTCGGCAAGCTCTACCTCGCCTACCTGCGGGATCCGGACGGCAACAAGATCTGCGCGTTGCAGCGCATGGGCTGAGGCCGGGCCCGGCTGCGGCTGCGGCTGCGGCTGCGGCTGCGGCTGGGCGCAACATCGGTTGACGGTGGCCCTGGGCACGGGTTGTCTGGCCGCCACCCGTGAACACCGCAACGGACGTACAAGACGCTGCGCCTGGCGCTGCACTACGCACCATGGCCAGCCTGACCGGGGCGGACATCGCACCCGGCCAGCGGGCTCACTCCTTGACCGACCCCGTCATGCCCGAGACGTAATGCTCGACAAAAAACGAGTAGATGAACGCCACCGGCAACGAGCCCAGCAGCGCGCCCGCCATCAGCGAGCCCCAGTGGTAGACGTCGCCCTCCACCAACTCGGTGACCACACCGACCGGCACGGTCTTGTTCTCGGACGATGAGATGAAGGTCAGCGCATAGATGAACTCGTTCCAGCTGAGCGTGAAGGCGAAGATGCCGGCCGAGATCAGGCCGGGCACGGCCAGCGGCAGCACGATCTTGATCAGGATCTGCCAGCGGCTGGCACCGTCGATCAGCGCGCATTCCTCCAGCTCATACGGTATCGAGCGGAAGTAGCTCATCAACAGCCAGGTGGAAAACGGAATCAGGAATGTCGGGTACGACAGGATCAGCGCCCAGCGGCTGTCGAACAAGCCCAGCTGGAAGATGATGGCGGCCAGCGGGATGAACAGGATCGACGGCGGCACCAGGTAGGCCAGAAAGATCGCCCCGCCCGCCGTCTTGGCGCCTTGAAACCGCAGGCGCTCGATCGCGTAGGCCGCCAGCACCGAGGCCACCAGCGAGATCGCGGTGGACACCACCGACACCACCACCGTGTTCCACAGCCATTCCGGGTAGGCGGTCTGGAACAACAGCTTCTCGAAGTGCGCCAAGGTCGGCCGGATCACCCAGAACGGGTTGCCGTCGCGTGACAGCAGCTCTTCATTCGGCTTGAACGAGGTGACCACCATCCAGTAAAACGGGAACAGCAGCACAAAAACAAAGATGCAGATCGGGATGTAGATCGTCACCCAGCGGCGCGGGATGGACTGCAGGTAGTCCATGCCTTGGGCGCTGTCGTTGTTTTTCTTCTCGCTCATGCGGCGCCTTTTGGGGTCACGTTGTCGCCGATCACTTGTCACCCCCCTGCTGCCAGGCCCGGCGCTGCAGCCCGAAGTAGCTGAACATGATCGCGCCCAGCAAGAACGGCACCATCAGCGTGGCCAGTGCTGCGCCCTCGCCCAGCGCGCCCCCTGATATCGCCCGCTGGAACGACAGCGTGGCAATCAGGTGCGTGGCATTGAGCGGGCCACCCCGGGTCAGCACATAGATCAGCTGAAAGTCGGTGAAGGTGAACAACACTGAGAACGTCATCACCACCGCGATGATGGGCGTGAGCAGCGGCAGCGTGACGTGGCGAAACTGTTGCCAGGGCGTGGCGCCGTCAATCGCCGAGGCCTCGTAGTACGACGGCGAAATGGTCTGCAGGCCAGCCAGCAGCGAGATCGCCACAAACGGCACGCCCCGCCACACATTGGCAGCGATGGTGGAGATGCGGGCGTTCCACGGGTTGCCCAGAAAGTCGATGTACTTGTCGATCAGGCCCAGCTTGACCAGCACCCAGCTGATGACCGAGAACTGCGCGTCGTACAGCCACCAGAAGGCAATCGCCGACAAGGCCGTCGGCACGATCCAGGGCAGCAGCACCACGGCGCGGAAAAAGCTCTTGAACGGCAGGTTCTTGTTCAGCAGGATCGCCAGGTACAGGCCGAGTGCAAACTTGATCACGCTGGCCACCGCGGTGTAGAACAGCGTGTTGAACAGCGCCAGTTGCACCACGCTGTCGGTGACGAGGTAGCTGAAGTTTTCCAACCCGACCCACACGCCCGGCCGGCCCACCTTGGCATCGGTAAAGCCCAGCCAGGTGCCCAGCCCCAGCGGGTAGGTCAGGAACAGCAGCAACAGCACCGCCGCCGGCAGCATGAACACCCAGCCAAGCGCATTGCGGCTATTTTGAAGCTTCTCAAGCATGGCGGGCGATCAGGTGGCGGGGGCGGTGCGGTGGCGTCGGGTGACGTTGGGGTGACGTCGCTCAGACCTTGTAATAGCGCTCAGCGCGCTTCTGGGCCCGCTCGGCCGCTTCCTTCGGCGTCTTGGCACCGCTGGCCGCCTCGGCCACCATGTTCACGACGATGAAGTCGGCCGCAGCGCCTGCCGACGCATAGCCCAGCTTGCCCGCATATCCCGCTGGCCGCAGGTTCTTCACACAATCACGGTAAGGCGTGTGCTTGGGGTCAGACGTCCAGATCGCAGACTTGGTGAACTCGGCCAGCGGCGGTGCGATGTAGCCGCCGGCTGCGGTTTGCCAGGGGTCGAACTGCTCGGCCTCCATCATGAAGCGCAGGAACTCCTTGGCAGCGTTGGGGTACTTGGTGTACTTCATGACCATCTGGTTGAAGAACAGGTGCGACTCGGTTGGCACGCCCACCGGCCCCACCGGGTACTGGGCGTGGTACACGTCTTCGCGCAGGTCCTTGACCTTTTGGTCGGTGGACGTCTTGGTGGCGTAGTAGATCGAGATGCCGTTGTTGGTCAGGCTGATCTGGCTGTCCAGAAAGGCCTTGTTGTTGTTCGGGTCCAGCCAGGACAGCGTGCCGGGAATGAAGGTGGCGTACATCTCCTTGGCGTACTCCAGCGCCTTGACCGTCTCGGCGCTGTCGATGATGACCTTGTTGCTCTTGTCCACCAGTTGCCCGCCGTGCGACCAGATCAGCCAGTTGGTCCACAGCCCGTCGCCGGTGGCGTTGCCCAATGCCAAGCCGGCGGGTGTGCCCTTGGCGTGCAGCGCCTTGAGCAGGGCCAGGAAGCCGGTGGTGTCTTTGGGAAAGCTGTCAAAGCCGGCCGCCTTCACCTGGCTTTGTCGGTACACCAGCATCGCACCCGCGGCGCCCAGCGGCACCCCGATCCACTTCTTGCCGTCGGGGCGCAGATAGGCCTGGCAGGCCGGGAACCAGCCGCCGTACTTCTTGCCCAGGTACTCGGCCAGGTCGGTCACATCGAGCAGCTTCTCGGGGTAGAGGTTGGCGTCGTCGTTGGTCGACAGAATGATGTCGGGGCCGGCCCCGGTGTTGGCCGCCACCGCCGCCTTCGGGCGCACGTCCTCCCAGCCCTCGTTGTCGACCCGCACCTCGATGCCGGTTTTCTCGGTGAACTTCTTGACGTTGACCATGTAGGCGTCGATGTCGCCCTGCACAAACCGGCTCCAGCGCAGCACCCGCAGCTTGGCGCCTTTTTCCGGCTTGAAGCTCAGGGCCTGCGCGTGCACTGCAGGTGCCAGCAGCGCGCCGCCGGCACCCACCGTGGCAGCGGCCACTGCGCCAGCCGAGCCTTCGAGAAACTTGCGGCGATTGAAGTCGTTCATGCGGTATCTCCTGCGTGTTGTTGGGGATGGGTAATTCGGGGTCAGGCAGCCAGCAGCCGGCCGGTGCCAGCGTCAAACAAATGGGCGCGCTGCAGGTCAGGTTGCAACCTGACGACGCTGCCCGGTGCAAAGTCGTGGCGCTCGCGAAACACCGCGGACAGCTCGACGCCCTCGAACCGGCAGGCGACAAAAGTGTCCATGCCGGTGGGCTCCATCACCACCACGCGGGCCGGGATGCCGCCGGCATCCACCAGCATCAGGTGCTCGGGCCGGGTGCCGTAGATCACCTGCTGGCCGTCGACGCCTCCGGCATGCACCGGCGCATCGAGCTGGGTGCCGTCGGCCAAATGAACGCGTGCAGCGCCGTCAATGCGCCGCAGCGTGCCGGGCAGAAAATTCATCGCCGGTGAGCCGATGAAGCCGGCCACAAACTGGTTGGCCGGGTGGTCATAGAGTTGCAACGGGCTGCCGGTCTGCTCAATCCGGCCATCCCGCATCACCACGATCTTGTCGCCCATCGTCATCGCCTCGATCTGGTCATGGGTGACATAGATCGACGTCGTCTTCAGGCGTTGATGCAGTTCCTTGATCTCGCTGCGCATGGCCACGCGCAACTTGGCGTCAAGGTTGGACAGTGGCTCGTCGAACAGAAACACCTGCGGATCACGCACGATGGCGCGCCCCATTGCCACACGCTGGCGTTGCCCGCCGGACAGCTGGCGCGGGTAGCGGTCCAGCAGATCGCCCAGTGCCAGGATCTCGGCCGCACGGCCCACCTTGCTGGCGATCGTCTCGGTGCTTTGCTTGGCCAGGGCCAGCGAAAACGCCATGTTCTCGCGCACCGTCATGTGCGGGTACAGCGCGTAGTTCTGGAACACCATCGCGATATCGCGTTCCTTGGGCTGCAGGTCGTTGACACGCCGGTCGCCAATACGGATCTCGCCGCCATTGATCTGCTCCAGCCCGGCAATCATGCGCAGCAGGGTGGACTTGCCACACCCCGACGGCCCGACCAGCACCGTGAACGAACCATCGGCGATGTCGATGTCCACACCATGCAAGATGGGCACCGCACCAAAGTTTTTTCGCACCGCCTGGATCGTGACACTGGCCATTCATTGCTTTCTAAAAGTAGGGGAAGAACGCCCTGCCCCGATCAGGCCAGCCACCCTGGAAACGACCGACATCCATGGGCCATTGTGGTTCTGTGATTGCACCGGCGATTGGGTGTGAACCCTGATCTCAGCAGCGCGGCGCCGGGCTGCTGAACACCGCCCAACAAAGAAGCAGGCCGCAAGTTGCCGGCCCGCCGTCGCAGCTGCCGGCGCGAGCACTGCCCCTAGACTGCCTGCATGCCGCACGCCGTATCCCGCTTGCGCGCCGCGTGCCTGGCGCACAGCAGCGCGCTGCCCCATCTCGACCGCGGCAGCCCTGCAAAGGTCCGCTGTGCCGGTTGCCGTTTGATCCCCAGCCATTGCCTGTGCACCTTGCGGCCGGTCGTGCAGGCCCGGGCTGCGGTCTGCTTGGTGATGGCCGAGTTCGAGCCGCTCAAACCCAGCAACACTGGCTGGCTGGTGGCCGATGTGCTGCCCGCCACCCGCGCTTTCGCCTGGTCGCGCAAGGGGGTTGACCCGGCGCTGCTGCACCTGCTGCAAGATCCGCAGTGGCAACCGTATGTGGTGTTTCCGGGCGAATTTGCGGCGCCCGAGCGGGTGGTGACGGCGCTGTCGACCGCACGGCCTGCGGCGGGCCTAGACGCCGCAGCTGCCGCAGCTGCCGACCCTGACAAGTGCCCGCTCTTTGTGCTGCTGGACGGCACCTGGTCCGAAGCCCGAAAGATCTTCCGCAAAAGCCCCTACCTGGACCACTTTCCGGTGCTGAGCCTGCAGCCGGCGCTGCCGTCCACCTACCGCCTGCGCCGGTCCAGCCATGCGCACCACTTCTGCACGTTGGAGGTGGCCGCCCTTTGCCTGGACATGGCCGGTGACCGGTTGGCCGCGCAAACGCTAAACGCCTACCTGGAGGTTTTCAGCAACCGCTACCTGCAAGCCAGGCAAAGCCAGCCGCCCGACCCAAATGATGCGGCGCACCGGCGTTTGCAGGATCTTGCCGTTTCAGCAACGGTGGCGGTGCAAGGCTTGTGGCCTGGCTGAGCACTGCCGACAGGGCGGGTTCGGGTTCGGGTTCGGGTTTGGGTTTGGGTTTGGGTTCGGATCTGTCGCGACAAGAGATTACAGTAGTAATCTCTGGGTGCAAAAATTCATCAAAAAGCCGTCTCTGAAATCCACTCCAAGTCAGCACGCATGCCCGCCCCAGGTAAAACACAGCGTTTGATGACGGCAAAGACCGGCCAGCCGGCCGCGTCCATCAAGCTGGGCCTGCACCACTTTGCCTACCTGCGTGCGTGCGCCGAGGGTGTGGATCCGCATGAGGCCGCCACGCGCTACCTGGGCCACGACCCGCACGATGGCCGGGTGGCGCTGCGCCATGTGCGCCAGCAGGTGGTCGATCAGGTGCAAGCGCTGGCACGGCGCAGTGGTGACCCGCGCTGGCGCTTGGTCGGGCTGACGCTCAAGGCCAGCCCGGATGCTGTGCAATCACCGCTTGAACAATGGGCCGAAGCACGGGGGCTTGACGGCTTGGGCGAGGCGGCTGAGCTGATCGAGCTGTACCTCGACGCCTTTCCGCCCGATCGCAAGGCTGCGCGCAACACGCGGTTGCGCACCCGACAACTCGACCTCATCAGAGCCCTTGCGGCCACCGCCGCCGAGCTTGCCCGGCCCAGCGACCGGATCGACGCCTGGTTTGCCGCGCACCTGGCCGCCAGTCTGCAGTCCAGCGGCCTGTTGTTGCTGGGCGACCTGCAACGGAAAATCCAGGCCGGCGGTCGCTGGTGGCGCACGATCCCCAAGATCGGCCCGGGCAAGGCCAACCGCCTGCGCCAGCAACTCGACCTGCTGCTGCCGGACCCGGTGGGCCTGCAGCGCAGCAGCGCCCTGGCGCAGCGCGGCAGCCGGCTGGCGCAGGCGATGTCGATGCCGCAGGCGGATCCCCGATTGCCGGGCCCGAACGACAGTCCGCGTCCGGCCGGCGTGCTGGCAACCGGCCTGCCGCCCTCCCCTGCCCTGCGCGGTTCACAAATCGGCTTTGTGCTGTCAACCGCGCAGCAAGCCAGCCGCGATATCAGCGCTGACACCGAGGCTGTACGCGCCTGGGTGCGCGCCAAAGCGGGATCGCAAGCCACCGCCAAGGGCTACCGACGTGAGCTGTCACGGTTCTTGCTGTTTCTCCAAGAGCGTGATCTGACCTTGAGCAACTGCAACGCCGACGAGTGCCTGGCCTACATGGCACTGTTGCAGAACATCCCGCCTGCTTGGGTCGGCAGCCAGCACGCGGGCCTAGGTCGGGCCGATTGGTCGCCGTTTGCCGGACCGCTGAGCACCCCAAGCCAACGCCAGGCCATCAAGGTCATTGGCGCCTGTTTCAGCTGGCTGGTGGCTGCCCGCTACCTGGCCGGCAATCCCTGGGTGCTGGTGAACCGGAGAACCGGCGATGACCGAGACACCAACGAACTGGCCAGCCGCGCCATCGAGCCCGACGCCTGGGATCGGATCATCGCGGCAATGGACGTCTTGGCGCCGCACGAGCCTGGCGCCGAACGGATGCGGTTTCTCTTCCTGTTTCTCAAAGCCACCGGCCTGAGGGCGGCAGAGTTGCTGGGCGCCCGTCTGGGCGACTTCCGCAGCGAGGGCCCCAGGGTCTACCTGCAAGTTCACGGCAAGGGCAGCAAGAACCGGGTGATCCCGATAACGCCTGACGGCCGGTTGGCGCTGGACCGCTACCTGGCATGGCGCGGCGTCACGCTCGCAGCGCAGCCGCAGCAGCCCTTGCTGTCCAGCCTGACCCAGCCGGGACGGGCGCTGCGCTATGTGTCGCTATACCAGTCCCTCAAGGTCTGGCTCAACCGCGCTATCGACAGCGCCGGCTTGCCATTTGCCCAGAAGGTCGAAGCCGCCAGGGCATCGCCACACTGGCTGCGACACACCTGCGCGACGCGCTATCTGGAGAACGGCGCGCCGATCGATGTCGTGGGTCAGTTGCTGGGCCATGCCGACCCGCGAACCACCGCCAAATACACCCGGGCGCAGATCAGGCGCGTGGCCGATGAGCTTGAGAAGGCATCGGCCTGAGGACGGCGATGGCCGGCCTGTCCGTCCGCGCCGCCCGGCCGACCAGCGGGTGTTTGACGGTCAAACACCCTTGGCCAGAAACGCCTCGACCAGGCTGACAAACGCGGGGTGGCGTGCAGCCGGCAAGGCGCCCGGCTCGAACTCGACTACCACCCTGCCCTGCCGGCCGGTCTTGAGCGTGGCCACAGGCTTGCCCGCCATGAGCACTGCAGACATTGGTGACGCCGGCGGCGCGGCCACGCCTACCAAGCGATCAAAAATCTGGTTGGCCAATAAATCACCTCGACCTTTGGCGATCATCCGCGCCTTGACCAGCACCGTGTCCGGGTCTTTTTGCAGCGCGTCCACCAACGGCTTGGCCCAGCGCACCTGCAAATCGAGTGGCGACGCAAACGCGGCCACCACGTCTGCCGGCAGCTTGGCCAGTTGCACCGTGCGCGACGCATCGGACAGGTTCACCCCCAACGACTCGGACAGCCGGCGAAGGCTGGGAAACAGACCGGCCTTGAGGGCATCGCTGTACATGCGACCTTGCTCCCAGGCACTGAGGTTTTTGCGGCCGCGGTTCTCGCGGTCCATCGCTGCAAACAGCGCCTGATCGCTCATCACCTGGGCAACCACGGCGTTCACGGGCATGCCCAGCTCCAGGCAGGCTTGGTGGCGGCGGTGCCCGTAGACAATCTCATAGCGGGGTGTTTGACCGTCAAACACCGCAGCGGCATCGGCGGCCGGGGTCGGCGCCGCGGTGGTCTCCGCAGTCATCAACCGTACCTTGATCGGCTGGACATTACCGCCAGCCTGCTCGATTTCAGCTTTCAGCGCGTAGAACTCAGGGGTCGAAAACTCAGCCTGATTGCGGTTGGCCCAGCGGCTGCGCCGGATGGCGGTGGGATCGAGCGCCATGACCAGCACCGCGTCCTTGAAGCCATCAAGCTGACGCCGGGCCTCGCTCAACTGACCTTGCACCCCCGCCAGTTCTTGTGAAATCTCGGCCTCTCGGGTGATGGCGGCCATCACACTGCCCACGCCGGTGTACGGCCGGTCACGCGGGCGCTCGGTCACCGCGGGTTTGTCGCCGTCAGCCGACCCGGCGGGTGTTTGACCGTCAAACACCTTGGGCCGGGCGTGAAAGCCGTCCATCGAGATGCCGGCGGTGCGAGCCGCTACTTTCTTGACCATCTGAAGTCTCCTTGTCCGTCGCTGCGTCAGTTGGCGAGATGCCGCCGCCAGGTGGCACGAACAATCTCCTCCAGCAACTCCGAGACCTTGTCATAGGCATCGAGCGCCCGCTTGTAGGTGCGCTGGTTGCCCTCGTAGCGGCCGATGTCGTAGACAGTGCCGAACTCGGCCGAACTTGACGAAGCCACCGCGGTCTTCGGGATCTCGGCCGCCAGCACCTTGCCCTCGTAAGCCTTGCCAATCCAGTCGCGCACCACGGCGGCGGTCGCATCCTGGCTGTCGACGCGGGTCAGCAACACCCGGACAAAATCAAACTCCTTGGACACGCCGCGGTGCAGCACCAGGTCGCTGGTCAGGTCCGAAAACAGCCGCCAGAACTGGGCTGCGGAGGCAGCGTCCAACGCATTGGGCGGCAGTGGCATCACGATGCCGTCGCTGGCCATCAAGGCGTTGATGGTCACGTACGACAAGGCGGGCGGGGTGTCGATCAGGATGATGTCGTAATCGTCACGCACATCGTCGATACCCAGGTTCAGCACATTCCAGAACTCGAAGCCGCTTTCACGCATCTGCCGGGCGGGCAGGCCGAACTCGGCGGCAAACAGCAAGGGCGCCGCGCACACCAGGTCGATGCCGTTCCAGTAGGTTTGCTGGATAGCCGGGGCAATGCTGGACTGTTGGCCCAGGCAGACTGGCAGGATCGTCTGCTCATCCGACACCTCGGTGTCGGGCAGGCTGAGGCGAGTTGACTGTCGGCTATCTGGCACCAAGGCGACCGACGGCTCCTGGCCGACCGCCGGTGGCCACAAACGGCGGCTGACGGGAAGCTCGATGTGACCGAGCAGGACCTGCTGTCGGGCAGCTTCGGAGCGAGTCGTCGGACCGCTGTGGGTCGTAGGCTGATCTACGCGGCTTCGATCGACATGCCGTAGACCGGCCGTTCAAGTTGGACGGCAGGTGAGCTGACGCTCGGGTAAACCCGGAATCGACCCTCAGCTGCCGATGACCGAGACTGCGTGGGCGTCGGTGATGCGGCGTAATGCGGCCGTTCATCTCAGGGCCGTTTCGGAGAATCAGAGCGACCCAAATCAAGGAAACAAGTGCGTGAACACAGACATGTATCGCCGAGAATATTCGGATGAAAAAAGCTGATGTTCAGGTTCTACGCGCGAGGCTGCAGGCCACCGCTTGCGACGTTGAGCCGTCGCCCGAGGTGGCCAGCAGATGGGTGCGAGTCGAAGACACCCTGGGCCGCCCTGACCGCTGGTTCGATGCCGAGCTGTACTTCGCGCTGCAGGCGGAAACCAGGCGCGCCATTGGCATTCCAGAAGTTAGATAAGGTGTGGGGCTCTTCGTGCCGATTTGCCAACAATGGTCAGGGTTCGAGGCACACCTGACTGTCGGCCGGGAGGATGGCCCATGTCAGGGCGGCCGCCTTCATGAGTGAGCGACTCATGACTGACCGCAACCAGTCTCAAGCGGGTGCTCAATCCGCGCCAACGTAAGTCAGCAGTTGTCCGAGTCGAGCCGGCGCCTCGTCGGAGTAGCTCGCCCGGAACCTGTCGTTGGCCGAGGGTCGGCAGCTCAAATTGGGGCCTCGCCTTGTCAGACGGCTCATGGCCGGGACTGCGAGTTCGCAGAGAAGCCCGACAGCGGCCCTTCGCTTCAACTCGGGTGAACGCCTGGTCTTCCAGGGGGCGAGTTCAACATCTCGACCGCGAAGGGGCATCCGAGGCTCGAATTCGTCGGTCTGGAACCGCCGCTCGGACAATCCCGCAGTCGCCTGTAGGAGGCTTCGCCCGCTCGACCCGGGTCAAACTTGAGCCATGAACCCAATCGAAACCTTCAGCTGGGGCCTGATCGGACCCGGCGGCATCGCCCATCGCTTCGCTGCGGCCGTCAACGGCCTGCCCGGTGCACGGCTGCAAGCTGTGCTGGCGCGCGACGCCCAGCGCGGCGCCACCTTCGCCCGGCAATGGGCGAGAGAAGGCGCTGCCGCGCCCACGGTGCACACCGAACTGCAAGCGCTGTTGGCCGACTCTTCTGTGCAGGCCGTCTACATCGCAACGCCGCACGACAGCCACGCGCGCCTGGCCAGCGCATGCCTTCGCGCCGGCAAGCCGGTGCTGTGCGAGAAGCCGCTGACGCCCACGCTGGCGCAGACCCTTGCCCTGATCGAGCTGAGCGCCACCCACCGTGTGTTCCTGATGGAGGCGCTGTGGTCGCGCTTCCTGCCGGTGTACGACCAGGTGGCTCAGTGGCTGCGCAGCGAGGCCATCGGCGCGGTGCGCACGGTGCAGTCCAGCTTCTGCTTCAACCTGCCCTTCGATGCCCAGCACCGTGTCTTCAACCCGCAGTTGGCCGGTGGCGCGATGCTGGACATCGGCATCTACAACCTGGCGCTGACCCGCTTCGTGCTGGAAAACAGCCTGGGTGCCTGCCCTGAGCCCGAGCGCATCGTGGCCAGCGGCACGCTCGCGTCCACGGGCGTGGACCAGCGCGTGGGCGGAATGCTGGTCTTTCCCGGCGGCGTCATCGCGCAGTGGGTCTGCGGCTTCGATGCCACCTCGGACAACGCGCTGGTGGTCAACGGCGAACACGGAAGCATCAGGCTGCCCATGCGCTTTTGGGAAGGCACGCGCGCCGTGCTGGCGCTGAAGGACCAGGCCGAGCTCGTCTGCGAAGCGCCGTTCCGTATCAACGGCTTCGAGGGTGAGGTCGAGGAAGCCATGCGCTGCATCAACGCCGGTCAGTTGGAGAGCGCGCGCATGCCGCACGCCGAGACGTTGGCGCTCGCGCGCTGGAACCACGAAGTTCTGCGCCAGTTGGGCGTGCGGTACCCATTCGAATGACGTGACGCGGCACGCTGCCGCAGACCGCTCCCATGCTTGGATGTCGGCGTCGCCCGTGCGGCGGTCACCAGGGCAGGGGTTCGGCCTTGATCTCTCGTTCCCAGAGGGCCAGGATTGCATCTACCGTGCGCCCTTCCAGTGTCACATCCGACGCCGCCATGTTGTCCAGCACCTGCTGCGGCGACCTGGCCCCGGGAATCACGGTCGCGATCTGCGGCTGCGCCAGCGCATAGCCCAGTGCGCCGTGCGCCAGCGGTAGTTCGGGGGGCAGCAGCCCAGCGAACTGCGCCACAAGTGCTGCGCGACGCGCGATGACCTTCGGCGACCAACGATCGCGCACGCCGTCGAAGCGGCTGCTGGTGTCGTAGCGACCTGCCAGCCAGCCTGAGTCCAGTGGCACCTTGGCGATGAGGCCGATCCCTTGCGTCGCCGCGCTGTCCAATCCCGCTCTTACGTCTTGGTGGAAGGCGTTGAAGAGCAACTCCAAGACCGAGCAGCCCGTGGTCTGCATGGCGGTTTGCATATCCGGCAAGGTGTCCACAGACACGCCGTATGCGCGCAGCACACCCGCCTGCTGCAGGGCGGCCAGCGCCTCATAGAGACCGCTGCGCCGGCCGTCCAGCCACTCAGGTGACGGGTTGTGCACTAGCAGTACATCGAGGTAGTCGGTCTGCAGCCGCTGCAGAGTGGCCTCAATGGCCGGTCGCAGCGCGGCGACGCTGAAGTCTGTGGGCCCTTCAGCCGGATGGCCGAACTTGGAGCACAGCACTACCTGCGAACGCCGGCCCTTCAGTGCCTCGCCCAGCATGCTCTCGCTGCGTCCGGCGCCGTATCCGGGCGCGGTATCAAAGAAGGTGCAGCCTTGATCCAGTGCTGCCTGCACGATCCGCTGCGCCTCCAGGCTGTCCTGCGTGCCCCAGGCGCTGCTGGCAAGCTGCCAGCAACCCAGACCGATCTCGCTGACGGTAAAGCCGGTCTTGCCCAAAGTGCGGTAATTCATGCCCGAATTGGATCATGCAAGCACAACGCCAGCCGATGCTTCGAAGACATTGAGGTTTTGTACTTTTCGGATCAACCCAGTAGAGGTGGACAGCCGGTACGGCGGCCAAACAGCTGCTTGAAACATGGCCACAGCTCTACTTGCTTGGCATCCACGGTCTTCGCGGCCGTGATCATGGTCTGAAGCAGCTTGCCGTGGGAGGTGGCCATGCGCTGTACTTCCCGCAACACCAGCGCGGCGGGAAGCGTGCTGCGGAGTGAACTTTCGTCTTCTGGCCAGCCCAGCTCCGCGGCAGCCCCGCGTGCAAGCCCAAGGTATCGCTCGAACTCACCCTGCTGGTGGTTGAGGTCCGCGTAGTGTTCTCGGACGCGCTGAGCAAACGCCTCTAGCTCCTCGATGTCACCCTTCGCGGCCAGCAAACTTGCGTCGTAGATGGCTGCGTCGCACTGCGCCTCAAAGCGATCGACTGCCTGTTCGCATTGACTCTGAACCGCCTCGACGACTGACAAGGCGGCTTCGGCCGTGATGAGGATCCCCGATGCATCCGCAGGCAGCTCGAGTACGGTTGCCCATGAAATTTGATGGTCCGCTTCATCAGAGTCCGAAAGTCGGCTGTGGGTCGGCAGCGTAAGTACGCGGCCTTCGGATGCAGTCGCTCAGCCGGCACCTTGCCCTCGTTGGCGATTGCTACCTGCGAATGACCGCTCCCGCCGTCCCTGACTTTCTCGGCGGCGTCGGCGAAGGTCAAGTTCCAGGGAGCCCCTCGAGCAAGCTATCGACCGGCGACCGTCCGTCGGGCGGGTGATGCGGTCCGGCACCGCGCCTGTTTATGCTGTCGCCTGGCGCCGCGCAACGCGGTGCAGAAGGCGCCGGGGATGACGCAGAACCTGATCACCTGGGATGCGAGCAAATGGACCGCCCCGCGACTCAGGCTGGCGCGCGCGATGCGGGACGCGACGTACCGCGAATCAAGCCACGCACCAATGTCGCGCTCGCTGGGGCCAGGCAACGTACTGTTGCGCCACGTGCCGCGCGCTGACTGGAACGTCGGGTGCGGCATCGTCCCGCAGGTCATCAGCGCCGACACCGCCCTCACACTCATCAAGGCGGCCGCGGCCAGCAAGGACAAGGACCGCTTCACCGGCCCGATGCCCGGCACGGAGAGTAGGCGCGGCGACAAGAAGCAGCCGCGCGGCGGCATGTACTGCAGCGCCGACATCCGCGCCTCGATCGCCGAATTGCTGCACTACACCGACGACAACCTGTCGCGTCAACTCATTGGCACGCCCGAGCGGCTGCTTCCAGCCACCGGCCGCTGCTTCATCAGTCTGCGGCCCACGCGCGAGCTCGATGTCGTGAACCTGGGGTCCGGAGCGAGCGGCATGCTGGAGTTCCTGGCCCGCATCGAACGGGACAAGCAGGTGGCCGAAGCGCTGCGCGCCGCCGGCCACGTCCGCGGATTGTTTGCCGCCGTCTTCGCCGTGCCGCCACCAGGCAGGGAATACGACCTCGGGGGCATCGATCCGGAGGTGCTCAACGACTATTCGGCCGCGCGCGGCCTGGGCATGGGACTGCAGGACAACTCCGACATAGATGGCATCGAGGTGTTGTCGGCCCGCGACTTCGTCACCCGTGTCGGCGGTGGCGACGAGGTCATGCGCACCGGCGACAACGTGGTCCTGTTCGGGCGCAGCGATCAGCCGGCCATCGACCTCGTGCGCATCCAGGCCATCCATCTCGTGGACCAGGTAGCCCGCAGCCACCAACTGATGATCACCCACTACGCCAGCGCCCCGGGCGGCAGCTTCGCGAAGACCGGCTCGGACCCCTTCACGCCCTGAAGGCGCGACAAGGGGCGGCTATTGAATTGCCGCTTTGCATGGGCTCGTGGTCCGCCCCTTCTCGTTGACGCTGCCCAGACCGGTCACTCGCAGTCAGCAGCCTGGACAACAGCAGCGATGAACACTGTGCATTCGACCGCGCGCGCTATGTACTCCTGCTACACACCGTCCCCGGATACCCGACCTTGGCCGGGCGGTGGCGGTGTGCGAACGACTCCTCGCGCCTTATGTGATCGGCGGAGGCCGACCCACAACGAACATACACCACACCAGATTGACAGCCCGAAACTTGACGTTCTGGCGTCAAGTGTGACCTTTCGATCTGGCGCTTTGGCGCCGATCCCAGATGGCACAGCGGCCGAAGTTCGACGCGCTCAGCGTCCACCGTATTGCCTCTCTGTCGCCAGTCGGCGAATCAGCGCTTGACGATGTAGTGCGTTCGCACTACAGTTCCGGAATGAAAACCGCCGTCATCCCTCAAGTTCGCGTGGAACCGGAGTTGCGCGCTAATCTCGATTCCGTGCTGTTGCCTGGGGAGACCCTGACCGACTTTGTCGAGGCATCAGTGCGCACCGCAGTCGAATTTAGGCGTGTCCAAACCGACTTCGCCGCACGTTGCGACGCCTCACTGGCCGAATTCGAGCGCACCGGGATTTCCATTCCCTCGGACGTTGTGCTGTCTAAGTTGGAGGCAAAGATCGCGGCACGCGTGAAACAACTGCGCAAATGACATTCAGGGTCGAGTTCACCCCTGAAGCAGATGCCGATCTGGATCGTTTGTTTGACTTCCTGCTTGAGCGAGCGGAAACGGTCGAGGAGGCCATGCGTGCCTACGAGGCCGTCGAGATAATTCGCACTGTGGCCAACAGCCACCTCTCGACCACGCCCTACAGCTATCGCAAAGTGGGCGCACGCCCGACGCTGCGGGAACTCATCGTCCCATTCGGCTCGACAGGGTACGTCCTTCGCTTCGACATCCGAACGCCGGAGCTAGTCCTGGTGCTCGGCGCCCGCCACCAGCGCGAAGAGGATTACCACTGAGGTCCAGCCGAAGCCACAGTCACTTCAATTCGTAGCTGGTCACGCAAGCGGGCGGTCGCGTAAGACTGCAGATGGCCGAGTCCAGCCAAACTGCGGTTCAGATTCGTCGCCGGAAACCTGCCACTCGTGGGCGCTCCGAGGCAAGAATTCCGAGTGCGCCGTGAAGGCCGGCTTGTGGCCGAGTCGAGCCGGCGCCTCGCCGGAGTAGCTCGCCCGGAACCTGTCGTTGGCCGAGGGTCGGCAGCTCAAATTGGGGCCTCGCCCTGTAAGACGGCTCATGGCCGAGTCCTGCTGGCCACGAACGTAAGCTTCCTGGAAGCGAATCGAGCGGGACCAAGGCCCGGTCGTCCGACAGCTTCCCGCAACTTCGAATGGCAGCAGTGGGTCGATTGCCGGTCCTCACTGCCGACGACCGAGGGGCGGCTGTACGCCGCAAACCGGTCCTTAGGCCCCGCCTACCGCAGCGGTGATCCCAGCGGTCAGCCAGCAGCGTTGTGAATCCCCGCCGGGAATTGCCCCGCGAGTTGGGGCGCCGGACACGGAAAAGACCTAGCCACACTGGATGGATGGCTAGGTCTCGAAATTTTGCGGGGGCTGGTCCGCCGGTTGCTGCCGCCAGCAGCCGCGTCGATGGTCGCCACCGCGCGAGCCAACAGCAGCGCCTGCATGCGTCAGCTGCCCGCGGTTGGGCCGGGTGCACTCATTTCGACGGAATGTTCCGCCGCCGAGCTTGACGAACAAGATCTAGCTCACCCGGAACGATCACATTGCCCTCCAGATCGGTGATCCCGCCCAAGCCAACCCCGTGCGATCGAAAGCCCTGAAGCTCCCACCGACTGCTGTAGTCCAACCGGTCGTGGTGATGCCCGTGAAACGTCAGCGACACGCCCATGGCCCGCGCGAGGTCGTCGATGATCTCGAAACCGTGGGGATGAGCGCCGCCGGCCTCGTGCGTAACCAGCACGTCAGCACGCAACGCGCTCAGATGGTCAATGTCTGCAGGGAAAATGGTGGACCAATGCTGGCGAGGAGGTCCATCGCGCCATCGATTTCGCGGGGCCGTCGACCGTGTCAATTCGTCACGCGATCGGTGCTTTGGCGCACTTGGCGATGACGGGTGCCAGACGGACTCGCGGAACACGCCGCCCAGGCCCGCAATCCTCGTTCCATCCGGCAGTGCCACCACGCGTCCATGGAGACTTCGATGGGACAGCGCGCTGCCGAAAACATTTTCGAAGTCGCGGGTCGAGTCGGTGTCGTGGTTTCCATGGATGAAATAGACCTTCTCCACGATCGGTTCCACCTCTTCGTGCAGGGGCCTGAGAGGCTGCAAATCACCAAGCAGGATGACGGCCGAGGCACTGAGGTCTATCGCTCTGTCAACGATGTGCGTGAACTTCCCGTGCGGGTCACCACACAGCAGGACGGGTCCATTGGCGCAAACCAAAGGCCGACTGGCGCCGCTCGCTCGCTTGTTCATGGCTTTGGATGGTCCGCGGCAGCTGCCCTCACGAGATACCGCCGCACCAACAGCATCCCCGGGAGGCCTTGCTCTTGAATGACGGCGACCGGTATTTGCCCGTTGAAGGGGTTGTTGGGTGTGGTGGGCCAACGGTAGGCGAGATCGCGATCCCCGGGAAACAGCGCCCGCAGCAGCTGGTGAATCGCAAGCAAGTGCCCGACACGAATCTTGGAATCCGGGTTGATGCCGCTTTGGCTTTCAACGCGGAAGCGAACCAGACAGCTCTCGTCGGCTGTGGCCAGCCCCAACAGCCCCGCTTGCTCTGCGTGACTGAGGTGCCAGTGCGCGAATAACCGCATGACCATCCGCGTCAATGCCGTCCAGTCTTCGCTCGGCAGAGCCGGGGCGCAGTCACGAGCATCTGTTATGTCCATCCGAGTGCTCGGCGGGCAAGAGGCGTCAATGCATGGCTTTGTGGGCCGCATCTACATGAACATTGGCCAAAGCTCTTGAGGCGCTGGGCAGTATGTTGGTACTGCCCAGCGCCTCAAGAGCTTTGGCCAATGTTCATGTAGATGCGGCCCACAAAGCCATGCATTGACGCCTCTTGCCC
>JBKJKU010000063.1:0-13272 GCA_046597355.1 Aquabacterium sp. | reverse complement strand
CCAGCGTGTAGGTGGGCGGCAGCACGCGCGCGGGCCGGGGAATGGCCCCGAAAGACTGCGCCACGTAGGCCAGCACCTTGTTGGCATCGAAACGTCCGCTGACCGTCAGCGTCGCGTTGTCGGGCTGGTAGTGCTGGCGGTAGAAGGCCTGCAGGCGGGGGATGTCGACGTTCTCGATGTCGCTGCGGGCACCGATGGTGCTTTTGCCGTAGTTGTGCCACTGGTACATCGTGGCCAGGGTCTGCTGCAGCGTGGCCCGCACCGGGCTGTTTTCACCCGATTCCATCTCGTTGCGCACCACCGTCATTTCGGTGTCCAGGTCGCTGCGGGCGATCAGGCTGTTGACCATGGCGTCGGCCTGCCAGGCCAGGTACCAGCGCAGGGTTTCGTCGTTGGCCGAAAAGCTGGCGAAGTAGTTGGTGCGGTCGTAGGACGTGCTGCCGTTGTAGCGCAGCCCGCGCTTGCCCATCTCGGCCATCAGGTTGCGGGTGGTCGGCGTGCCTTTGAAGATCAGGTGCTCCAGCAGGTGTGCCATGCCGGTCTCGCCGTAGTTCTCGTGGCGCGAGCCAACCCGGTAGGTCACGTTGACCGTGGTGCTGGGCTTGGTAGCGTCGGGCGCCAGCAGCAGTTGCAGGCCGTTGGGCAGCCGGTATTCGGTGATGCCCTCGACCTGGGTGACTTCGGTGATCGGGCTTGAGCCCGGGCTGGGCGCTGCGGGCGCAACGGCTTGCGCATTTGCGGTGACAGCCCCCCACGGCAGCAGCGTGCACAACAGCAAGGTGGCCAGCCAGCGGCGGATCGTCATGGGATCTTTTGGGTCAGTGGGCGAGCGCGCAGTCTAGGGCGCGCTTGTCCAGGCCGCGCGGTCTAGGGCGATGGGCGGGTACGCGGGCTGGCCTGGATCTCGAGCGCTGGACCGGCGGCCTGCAAGCGCGCCAGCAACGCCGGCAGCCACAGCGTCTGCGACAGCAGGCCGCCCATGTGACGGGCACACCGGCGCTGCACCCGGTGGAAAGGCGTCCACTCGAAACCGTCCATCTCGGGCCGGTTGCGGCCCCAGCTGTCGGCATAGTGGCTGTCGCAATGGCAGGCGGCCGCGTCGAACCGCTGGGTCAGCACGGCAAACAGATGCAGGTCCTTGCGCGGCAGGTAGTTCATGCGGCCCAGGTCGGTCAGCGCCTGTCCGGCGAAGTCGATGCCGCACTCTTCGCGGGTCTCGCGCAGCGCGGCGTCCAGCGGCGTCTCGCCGGGCTCGGTGCTGCCCTTGGGAATGTCCCAGTGCCAGGCGCCGGTGACATGGCACAGCAGCAGCTCTTGCTGCTCATTCATCACCAGGATGCCGCAGGACAGCGTCTTCATGGCCGGCCCGCGCGACCGGCCGCGCGCGGCACCAATCGCCACGCCGCCGCGGTGGCCAGCAGCGACAGCCCGCCGCAGCCCCAGATCACCGGCCCGTAGCTGTGCCGGGCATCAAACACCGCACCCGCCACCCACGGCCCCAGCAGGTTGCCCAGTGCCGCGCCGGTGTAGAGCGTGCCGATGATGGCCGACACCGCCCGCGCGCCAAACAAGTCCATGCACAACGCCGGCATCAGCGACACGATGCCGCCGTAGCTCAGGCCCAGCCACAGCGCAAACACCGCCATTGCCGGGTAGCCGTCAGCGGCGTACCACAGGGCGAAGGACAGGCCCATCGAGGCTTGCGTCAGCGCCAGCGTCAGCGGCCGGCCGAAGCGGTCGGCCAGTGCGCCCAGGGCAAAGCGCCCGGTCAGGCTGCCGATGCCGATCAGCCCGACCAGACCCACCGCGCGCGCATCGGCAACGCCCAGGTCCCGCGCCGCGGCCGATACATGGGCAAAAGGCACAAACATGCTGGGGCTGGCCAGCACCGCCATCGCGTACAGCCAGCGGAACTCGCGCGTGGCCAGCGCCTGACGCAGCGTGTGGCCGGCCACCGCAGCGCCGTCACGGGCGGTGGCCGCCGGTGCCCGCTTGAGCAGCAGCGTGGCGCCCACGCCCATCAACAGCACGCCGCCAGCCAGGGCCTGCATTGCGCCGCGCCACTGCAGGCTGGCGATCAGCGCAGTGGCCGCCAGCGGCACCACCACCGTGCCGGCGCCGATGCCGGCACTGGCGATACCCGCCGCCAGCCCGCGCCGGCGGGTGAACCAGGGCTGCACACAGGCAATCGCCGGGGTGTAGACCAGCGCGATGCCAAGGCCGATGCCCACGCCGTAGGCGGCGTAGATCGCCAGCATCGACTGCGCCAGGCTGCTGGCGAGCAGGCCGCCGGCGATCAGCACCATGCCCACGCTGCAAACCCGGCGCGGACCAAAGCGGTCGGCCAGCAAGCCACCCCCCGCACCGGCCAGAAAGTACACCAGCCCAGACAGGCCGAAGACCAGCGAGACATCGGCGCGCTGCGCATCAAACGCCAAGGTCAGCGCACCAAAGAAGGCGGCAAACGAATACGACACGCCAAAGATCACCGCCAGCGCGACAAAACAGGCCCAGACTGCAACCCAGGCATAGCGCGGTTCTGGTGTTTCGGTGCTCATCGCAAAACAGTGTAGTGGGCGATATCGGCACTGTCGGCCCGCCTAAACTGGCCGGCCCGCCCTTGGAGAACCCCATGATTCTGGAAATCGCCGACATCCGCATCGCCCCCGGCCAGCAGGCTGCATTTGAGGAGGCCATCGCGCGGGCGCTGAGCACGGTGGCCAGCCAGGCCAGCGGCATGATGGGCTGGTCGGTGAACAAAGGGGTTGAGAGCCCCGAGCGCTATGTGCTGCAGATCCGCTGGGCCACGCTGGAGGACCACACCGTCGGCTTCCGGCAGGGACCGCTGTTTGCGCAGTGGCGCGCGATCATCGGGCCATTTTTTGCCCAGCCCCCCCAGGTCGAGCACTTCGAGCTGGTGGGCAAGTCGGCCTGACCCGCGCCCCCGCCATGCACAACGCTGCTGTAGATTCACCCGTGGCCAGCGCCGCGGTGGCCCATGCCGAGGCGCAGTTCGATTCGGGTGAATTTTTCCGTGTGCTGGCCAGCCGCGTGGCCTGCCGCACCGAAAGCCAGAACCCGGCGCGGGCGCCCGAGTTGCAGGCCTACCTGGCCCAGCAGATGGCGCCCGCACTGCAGGCGCTGGGCTTCGAGACCACGCTGCACGACAACCCGGTGGCCGGCGCGCCGCCCTTGCTGACCGCCGAGCGTTTTGAGCACACCGACCTGCCCACCGTGCTGTTTTACGGCCACGGCGACGTGGTGCGCGGCCACGAGGGCCAGTGGGCCGAGGGCCGCGACCCCTGGACCCTGGTTGACGCCGGCGCCCGCTGGTACGGCCGCGGCAGCGCCGACAACAAGGCCCAGCACAGCATCAACCTGGGCGCGCTGGCCGCCGTGCTGGCCGCACGCGGCGGCCGGCTCGGGTTCAACGCCAAGTGGTTGCTGGAGATGGGCGAGGAGACCGGCTCGCCCGGCCTGGCCGAGTTTTGTACCCAGCAAGCCGACCGGCTGGCCGCCGACGTGCTGATCGCCAGCGACGGGCCGCGCCTGCGCGCTGATCGGCCCACGGTGTTCCTGGGCTCACGCGGTGTGGCCAACTTCGACCTGGTGCTGGTGGCCCGCGAGGGCGGCCACCATTCAGGCAACTGGGGCGGCCTGCTGCGCAACCCGGGCACGGTGCTGGCCAACGCCATCGCCAGCCTGGTCGATGCGCGCGGCGTGATCCTGGTCCAGGGCCTGCGCCCGCCACCCATTCCGTCAGCGGTGCGGGCCGCACTGGCCGACATCGCGGTAGGCGGCGGGCCTGGCGATCCAGAGGTGGACACCCACTGGGGCGAGCCCGGCCTGACACCGCCCGAGCGGGTGTTTGGCTGGAACGCGCTGGAGGTGCTGGCCTTCGGCTGCGGCAACCCGGCGCAGCCGGTCAATGCGATCCCGGCGGTAGCGCGCGCCACCTTGCAGCTGCGCTTTGTGGTGGGCACCGACGCCAGCCGCATCCGAGAGTGGGTGCTGGCGCACCTGGCTGCCGCCGGCTTTGACGGCATCAGCGTGAGCGAACCCGTGGTGATGGCCGCCACCCGGCTGGACCCCGACAACGCCTGGGTGCGGTTGGCGCTGGACACCCTGGCCAGCGCCACCGGCGTGCGGCCAGCGCTGCTGCCCAACCTGGGCGGCAGCCTGCCCAACGACGTGTTTGCCGACACCTTGGGCCTGCCCACGGTGTGGGTGCCGCACAGCTACCCGGCCTGCTCGCAGCATGCGCCCAACGAGCATGTGCTGCCGGCGCTGATGCGCCAGGGCCTGGCCATGAGCGCAGCCCTGCTGCACGCGGTGGGCGAGCAAGCCGCGCTGTTGCCACGACGCCCACGCCGCCCGCGCCGCGCCCGCTGACACCCGCCAGCCACCCGGAGACCCGCCATGACCGCTGAAGCCGCCCCGCCCGCCCAGACCTTCAACGTGAGCCACCCGGACGAGGCGGATTTCAAGTCCGGCGGGTTGCGCGCCTACTCGGCCTACAGGGATCTGGGTGTGGCTGCAGCCACTGGCGGGCTGGCCACCGCCCAGGTGATCCGCATGACCACGCCGTTCAACGAGCGCTTCAGCCAGCGCCACCACCACCAGGGTGTGCAGCTCCAGCTGGTCTACGTGCTCAAGGGCTGGTTCAAGACCGATTTCGAAGGCCAGGGGCCGCAGCTGATGACCGCCGGCGCCTGCTGGACCCAGCCGCCCGGCATCCGGCACACGGTGCTGGGATGGTCGGACGACTGCGAACTGCTGGAGGTCATCCTGCCGGCGGCGCACACCACCGTGAACGACGACTGACCCCAGGCCAGCGGGCCGCAGACTGGCGCCTGGCTGAAACCCGCTGGGTGACTGAACGACGGGAGGACGGGGCGACGGGGCGACGGGGCGACGGGGCGACGGTATATTGTTCGGCTCAATACCGTTATTTACCTGTTTTATTTGGCGATACAACCCCTAGCCTAGCGGACCTGTCCACCTCCCCACCGGAGCACCCCATGTCCGACGCTTTTCAGCTGCCCACCGTCTCGCGCCTGCCCGCACCCTGCCGCGACGAGGCCACTGTGCTGCAAGGCCTGCTGGCGGGCTTGCAGCGCGGCAGTGGCCACGGCGCCGGCCTGGACTGGCCGGCTGTGATCGACACCGCCCGGCCCTGGGTGCAGGCGGTGCGCGACAAGCCGGCGCCGTTCTGGGCGATGGAGTCGCTGCTGCGCGAGTACCCGATTTCCAGCGCCGAGGGCTTGGCCTTGATGCGCCTGGCCGAGGCGCTGCTGCGGGTGCCCGACGCCCAGACCGCGATCGCGTTGACGGCCGACCAGTTGGGCCGCGCCGATTTTTCAGGCGGTGCGGCCGACGGCTCGCCGCACAAGCTGCTGGCCGGCCTGTCGGCCAGCGCGATCGGGCTGGCCAAGCGGTTTTTGCCGGACGATGCCAACGGTCGGGGCGCCCAGGGCGGCCAACCCGGCCTGATCGACCGGCTGGGCGCCCAGACCGTGGTCGCCGCCACGGTGCGCGCGATCGGCCTGCTGGGCCGTCAGTTTGTGCTGGGCCGCAACATCGCCGAGGCGCTGGGCGAGGCCCGCAGCCAGCGGCGCGGCCAGCCGCGGTTGCGCTTTTCGTTCGACATGCTGGGTGAAGGTGCACGCACCGATGCCGACGCGCTGCACTACGGCACGGCCTACCGCGAGGCGCTGCAGGCAATTGCAGCGGTGGAGGCCGCGGCGGAGGCAGCGTCGAAGGCCACGTCGGCCAGCGCCTCACCCGACGCCGACACGGCGCTTGGCCGGGCCGGCGCCGGTCCGGCACAGCGCGACGGCCTGTCGATCAAGCTGTCCGCGCTGCACCCGCGCTATGAAGAGTCGCAGGCGGACCGGGTCATGGCGGAATTGGTGCCACGGGTCATCACGCTGATCGACATCGCCGCCGCCGCCGACCTCAACCTGACGATCGACGCCGAGGAGAGCGACCGGCTGGAGCTGTCGCTGGCCGTCTTCGACACCCTGGCCCGGCACATCCAGGCCACCGCACCGCACTGGACCGGCTTTGGCCTGGCGATCCAGGCCTACCAGAGCCGGGCCCGCGAAATGATCGAGGCGGTGGCCGCCATCGGCCGTGCACGGGGCCTGCGCTTCATGGTGCGGCTGGTCAAAGGTGCGTACTGGGACGGCGAGATCAAGCGCGCCCAGGAACTGGGCCTGGCCGGCTACCCGGTGTTCACCCACAAGCACCACACCGACATCGCCTACCTCGCCTGCGCCCGCACGTTGCTCGACCACCCTGCGGTGATCCTGCCGCAGTTCGCCACCCACAACGCCGGCACGGTCGCTGCCATCCTGCAGTTGGCCGAGGCGGCGCGCCGCAGCGACCCCAACGCCGGCCGCTTCGAGATGCAGCGCCTGCACGGCATGGGTGAGGGCGTGTTCCGCGAGGTGATGGCCGCCCGCCCTGAGCTGAACCTGCGCATCTACGCCCCGGTCGGCGAGCACCGCGACCTGCTGGCCTACCTGGTGCGGCGCCTGCTGGAGAACGGCGCCAACTCGTCGTTTGTGCACCAGCTGACAGACGCCGGCGTGGCGCCGGAGGACTTGTTGCGCTCGCCGCTTCGGCCCGCTGCAGCGCCCGGCCAGCCGGCACCGGCCACGCTGTACGGTACTGCGCGGGCCAACAGCCACGGTCTGGACCTGACGGTCCCCGAGCAGCGCGCGCCGGTGCTGGCGGCGGTGCACGCCCTCACGGCAAGCCCACCGACCGCCGTGCCCGAGGTGCCCACAACCCAGGTGGCCGAGACGGTGCACCGCGCCATGACCACGTTGGCCGCCGGCTTCACCACCTGGTCGGCCCGGCCGGTGGCCGAACGTGCCGCCATCCTGCACCGCGCCGGCGACCTGCTGGACCAGCGCCTGGCGCAGTTTTGCGGCCTGCTGGTGACCGAGGCCGGCAAGACCGCCGGCGACTGCGTGGCCGAGGTGCGCGAGGCGGTGGATTTCTGCCGCTACTACGCGGTTCAGGCGGCTGAAAAGCTCAGCCCGATCACCCTGCCCGGCCCCACCGGCGAGAGCAATGCGCTGCGGCTGCATGGCCGCGGTGTGTTTGTCTGCATCTCGCCGTGGAACTTTCCGCTGGCCATCTTTGCCGGCCAGGTGGCGGCAGCGCTGGTCACCGGCAACGCCGTGGCCGCCAAACCGGCCGAGCAGACGCCGGGCGTGGCCGCGGCGTTTGTCGAACTGTTGCATGAAGCCGGCGTGCCGCGCGACGCGCTGGCGCTGCTGCACGGCCCGGGCGAGACGGTGGGCGCCGCGCTGGTGGCGCACCCGGCCACTGCCGGTGTGTGCTTTACCGGCAGCACGCCAGTGGCCAAGGCTATCAACCGCACGCTGGCGGCCAGCGACGGCCCGATCGTGCCGCTGATCGCCGAGACCGGCGGGCTGAACGCGATGATCGTCGACAGCAGCGCCTTGCCCGAGCAGGTGATCGACGCGGTGGTGCAAAGCGCCTTCCGGTCGGCCGGCCAGCGCTGCTCAGCGCTGCGCCTGCTGTGTGTGCACGACAGCATCGCCGACAACCTGATCACGATGCTGGGCGGGGCCATGGCCGAGTTGCGCCTGGGCGACGCGGCCGACCTGGCGACGGATGTCGGCCCGGTGATCGACGCCGAGGCCCATGCCGGCCTGACCCGGCACATCGACCGGCTGGGCCAGCAGGCCCGCCTGCTGGCGCGCAGTCCGATGGCCGCGCACTGGGCCGCCAGCCACATCGCCCCGGTAGCGTTCGAGATCGACCAGGTCGAGGATTTGCGCACCGAAGTCTTTGGCCCGGTGCTGCATGTGCTGCGCTGGCGCGGCGATGTCGACGCGCTGGTGGCGCGCATCAACGCGCTCGGTTACGGCCTGACGCTGGGCGTGATGACCCGCATCGACAGCCGCGCGCTGCGCATCGCCGACCTGGCGCGGGTGGGCAATGTCTATGTCAACCGCAACATGATCGGTGCGGTGGTGGGGGTGCAGCCGTTTGGCGGAGAGGGCCTGTCGGGCACCGGGCCCAAGGCCGGCGGGCCGCACTACCTGTTCCGTTTCTGCGCCGAGCAAACACTGACCATCAACACGGCGGCGGCCGGCGGCAACGCCGCGCTGCTGGCCGGCAACGGCGGCACGGCCTGAACGGCCCGGTCTGATGTCACGAAAAGCCGCGCGCCAAACGCCTGGCATGGGTGGGCCTGGGTCATAATTTTCGGCGGTAGATCCGGCCAGCGGCCCGGCTGCCACAACCGGCGATTCAACCCAAGGGGCTCCCTTTGACCAAAACAATCCATTCCGGCGCGCTGCGGGCCACCTTGCTGCCGGTGCTGCTGGCTGCAGCACTTGGGGTGGCGGGATGCGGCGGGTCCAGCGACGCCAGCCTGCTGGCCTCGGCCAAAGAGCATCTGGCCAAAAAAGAAACCGACGCCGCCCGGCTTCAGATCAAGAACGTGCTCCAGAAAAACCCGGGATCGGGCGAAGCGCGCCTGATGCTGGGCAAGCTGATGTACGAGACCGGCGACATGGCCGGTGCCGAGTCCGAACTCGGCCGTGCGCTCGAGCTGGGCCAGCCCGAAGTTGCGGTGCTGCCCAGCCTGGCTGGCGCGCTGGTAGGGCTGCAAAAGGGACGGATGCTGGTGCAGCGCTATGCCGCGCTCGACCTGTCCGACCCGGTCGCCGACGCCGAGCTCAAGACCCAGCTGGCCACCGCCGAGGCGATGGACAACGACCTCACCGCCGCCGAGGCGATGCTGGCACGTGCCCTGCGCAGCGCACCCCAGCACGTTCCGGCGCTGTTGCTGCGGGCGCGGCTGACCAGCGCACGGGGCGACAACGTCGCCGCCTTGAGCCAGATCGAGTCACTGCTGGCCATCGCGCCGGCCCGCGGCGACGCCTGGCTGCTCAAGGGCGACCTGTTGCAACGCGCCGTGCCGCCGGACCCGGCCGGGGCCACGGCCGCCTACACCGAGGCGGTCAAGGTGCAACCTGACCTGATCGCGGCCCACAACGCGCTGGTCGTGCAGTTGCTGGCCAAGCCCGACATCCCGGCCGCCACCGTGCAGTGGACCGCGATGCAGAAAGTCGCGCCCAAGCATCCGCAAACCCTGCTGCTGGAGGCTGTGCTGGCCGAGGACAAGGGCGACCACAAGCGCACCCGCGAAATCACCCAGCTGCTGCTGCGCAGCGCGCCCAGCAACCCGCAAGTACTGATGCTGGCCGGCCAGGCCGAGCTCAAGCTCAACTCGCTGGCCCAGGCCGAGGCCCACTTTGCCAAGGCGATGCAGGTGGTGCCCAAGGCGGCGGCACCGCGGCGCCAGCTGGCCCAGGTGCAACTGCGCACCGGCCAGGCCGAGAAGGCCATGCTCACGCTGCGCCCGCTGGTCGATGCGGTGCCGCCGGACGCCCAGGCGATCACGCTGTATGCCCAGGCCCAGCTGATGAATGGCGACACCAAGGGTGCCGAGTCCAGCTTTGCCCGGGCCGCCAAGCTCAAGCCTGACGACCCGCGGCTGCGCACCACGGTGGCCTTGGCACAGCTGGGCAAGGGCCAGGACGCCGCCGCGATGGCCGAGCTGCAGTCCATCGCGTCCGCCGACAAGGGCAACTCGGCCGACCTGGCGCTGATCACCGCGCACATGCGCCGCAGCGACTTTGATGGCGCTCTGAAGGCCGTGGATGTGCTGGCCGCCAAGATGCCCGGCCAGTCGCTGCCCGACCAGATGCGTGGCCGGATTGCCTTGCAGCGCCGGGACTTGGCCGGCGCGCGCAAACACTTTGAGGCGGCGCTGACCCAAAACCCCGACTACCTGCCGGCGCTGGCCGGCTTGGCCGCGCTGGACCTGGATGCCAAGCAGCCCGACGCCGCCCGCGCGCGGTTTGAGGCCGTGCTCAAGGGCAACCCGAAAAATGCCAGCGCCATGCTGGCACTGGCCGAGATCAACAAGCGCAGCGGCGGCAAGCCGGAGGACACCGTCAAATGGCTGGACCAGGCCGTCAAGGCCGAGCCGGGCGAGCTGACGCCGCATTTGCAGCGGGTTGACCACCACCTCGACAGCCGCCAGGCCAAATTGGCCATCAACGCGGCCCAGGCCGGCCTGATCGCCCTGCCCGACAACGCCGAGCTGCTGGACCGCCTGGGCCGCGCCCACCTGATCGACGGTGACCCCCAGCAGGCCATCACCGCCTTCAACAAGCTGGCCGCGCTCAACCCCAAGTCACCGCTGCCCCAGCTGCGGCTGGCCGACGCCCAGGCCGCCGCCAAGAACAAGCCCGCCATGGCCGCTGCCGTGCGCAAGGCCAGCGAAATCGCGCCCAACCAGTTGATCGTGCAGCAGGCTGTCGCCAGCCTGGCGATGATGGACAACAAGCCGGCGCAAGCGCTGGCGGTGGCCCGCACAGTGCAGACCCAGAATCCTGACGATGCCACCGGCTTCATCATGGAAGCGGAGGTCGAGATGCGCCAGAAAAACTGGGACGCTGCCGCCGCCGCGCTGCGCAAGGCCTTGACGCGCCAGCAAACCGGCGACTCGGCGCAGCGCCTGCATGCCGTGCTGGTGGCTGGCAAGAAGCAGGCCGATGCCGACAAGATGGCCGCCGACTGGCGCAAGAGCCACCCCACCGATATGGCGTTTGAGCTGTACCTGGGTGATGTGGCCATGGCCGCCAACAACGGCAGCCAGGCCGAGCAGCATTACCGGACCGTGATCGACACCCAGCCCAACAACGTGCTGGCGCTCAACAACCTGGCCTACGTGATGGCGCTGGCCAAAAAACCGGGCGCGGTGGCGCTGGCCGAACGTGCTGTGAAGTTGGCGCCGAAGTCGGCCGCGCTGATGGACACGCTGGCGTTTGGCCTGGCTGCCGAGAACCAGCTGCCCCGCGCCATCGAAGTCCAGACCCAGGCCGTGGCCGCGGCCCCGGACGCTCCGCAGTTCCGCCTGCAGTTGGCCAAGTTGCTGCTGCAATCGGGCAACAAGCCCGCTGCCCGCACCGAGTTGCGCGCGCTGGAAAAGCTCGGTGCGGCCTATGCCCGCCAGGCCGAGGTGGCCGAGTTGATCAAGACCACCGGCGGTTGACCGCCCGGGCCGCCCATCCCAGCCGGGGTGGCCGGCAAGACTGCACCTGCGGGGCCCATCAGCTCAACCGCCAGCGCCGCAGGCGGTGTACAGGCAGCGTTTGTACTCGAACCAGAACGGGTGCCAGAAGCCCATGAAGCGCTGCGTCATCACCACCCCGGCCAGGCCGGTGGCGGGCGAGACAAACCAGTGCGTGCCGGCCAGGCCGCCCCATTGCAGCTCACCCACCGCCGCCTCGGGCTGGATCGCCGAGGCGCGCCGGGCCACCGCGCCGCCCAGGCCAAAGCCCAGGCTGGGCACGGCGCCGGTGGCAAAAAACTGCACGCTGCGCTCGGCCGGCACCTGGTCGACAAACATCGCCGCCAGCGTGGCCGGTTTGAGCAAAGACGGCCGGCCCGGCATCAGCTGGCGCAGCAGCGCCAGCATGTCAGCCTGGGTCGAAAACAGGCCGCCCGCACCCGACTGGCGTGGCACGGCTTGCAGGTAGGCGCCCGGGAACGGCGTGTCGTTGAGCCGCCGCAGGCCCGGCTTCATCACGTCCACCGGATCGCCGCGGTAAAGCGCGGCCAAGCGCGGCCGCTGCTCGGGCCGCAGTACAAAGCCGGTGTCGGTGATGCCCAGCGGGCCGAAGATGCGGGATTGCAGCGCCTCGCCAAAACTTTGCCCGGTAACGATCTCGGCCAGCCGGGCCAGCACGTCGATGCCGGTCGAGTATTCCCAGCCTTCGCCGGGCTGGAAGCACAGCGGCAAGGTGGCCAGCAGGTCCATCTCCTGGGCCAGCGTGGTGTCGGACCGGCGGATACCGGCGGCCAGGTAGGCGTTGTAGATCACCGTGCCGGGGTCGAACACGCCGTGGCTGAAACCGCCTTGGTGGCTGAGCAGGTGGCGGACCGTGATGTCGCGCTGCAGCGGCTCGGTGTCGGTGATCGCCAATGCGGCCGGGCGCAGCACCCGCACGCTGCCCAGCGCCGGGATCCAGGCCTTGATCGGGTCGTCCAGCCCGAAATGGCCCTCGTCGGCCAGCAACAGCACCAGTACCGAGCAAAACAGCTTGGTGTTGGAAAACGCCCGGTGGATATGGTCAGGGCGCAGCCGGGTGCCGGCCTCGACGTCGGCCTGGCCTGTGCAGAACAGGTCGACCAGTTCGCCATCCCGCAACGTGGCGGCGGACACACCGGGCAGGCGCCGTTGGTCCACCTCACGCTGCAAGACCGCGTGGGCGGCGCTGAAATCCGGCGAGGCACGGGTCAAACCGGGCTCCAGGTGCCGCCGGTCTGGCTGGCGGGCTGATCACTGTCGCTACCGGGCTGACCGCTGTCGCTGTCCGACAGGTGCAGTGCGCGGCCGTCGGCCTGCAGCTTGAGCAGGTGCGCCCGCAACGAGCGCAGCGCCACACCGTGCAGGTGGGCGGGTGTGTCAGCGTAGACCTGGGCCAGCAAGACCTGCTCGGCCACCGGTGTGTGGGCGGCCAGGCTGAGCAGCGCGGCCATGACCTTGGCTTCGCGGCCCAGGCGGTGGGCGACGGTCTTGTTGACCACCGTGTGCGGTGCATCGATCAAAAAGCCATGGCCGGGCGCCAGCCAGTCCAGGTCCTCGTCGAGCAGCCGGCGCAGCGACGCCAGATAGACCGCCATGTCGCCGTCGGGCGGGTTGATCACCACCGTGCTGCCCTGCATCAGGTGGTCGCCGGTGAACAGCAGTTTTTCTTCCTCCAGCAGGTAGCACAGGTGGTTGCTGGCATGACCGGGGGTGTGGATCACGCGCAGCGTCACGCCGTCGCCCAGCGCCAGCCGGTCGCCATCGGCCAGCACGTGGGTGGGCAAAAAAGCGGTGTCCTGCCACTCGGGATACGTTGCCACCAGGCCGAAGGTGGGCGCACCGGTGGCCGCGGCGATCGCGGCGGCGGCTGGGGAGTGGTCCTTGTGGGTGTGGGTGACCAGGATGCGGGTGATGCGGCCGGGTGCGGCGGCCAGCAGCGCCTGGATGTGCCCGGCAAGGTCGGGGCCCGGGTCGAGCAGCGCCCAGTCGTCGCTGCCGGGCGCGCCGATGAAGTAGGCGTTGGTGCCCGGGCCGGTCATCACGCTGCCGTTGTCGGCGGTGACCCGCAGCACCCGCGGTGACAGCCAGACCGGCACACCCGGCGTCAGCTCGACGCTGGC
>JBKJKU010000336.1:0-13476 GCA_046597355.1 Aquabacterium sp. | reverse complement strand
TGGAAGCCGTCGATCAGCGGCAGCGTCAGCTGGCGGCCCACCGACGGCGGCAGGCCGATGGTGATGCGGCCGACCGGCGCGTCGCGGTTGGCGCCCATGTCGTCCTGAGCGTGCGACAGCGCCTGCAAGATGTTGACACTGTGCTCGTACAACCGTTGGCCGGCATCGGTGAGCACGACACCACGGCCATTGCGCAGCAGCAGCGTTTCGCGCAGGTCGATCTCCAGCGCCCTGACCTGCCGGCTGAGCGCCGGTTGGGCGATGTCGAGCACCAGTGCCGCCTTGCTGAAGCTGCCCAGCTCGGCCACATGCACAAAATATTCAAGCTGTTTGAAGTTCATGACGGCTCGATTCTGGCCCCGCGCACCAGCTCGGCGCCCTGCCGGATTTCCGCCGCCAGCCACTGCCGCAGTTGGTCTGGCGTACCGCCTTGTGGGCGCACACCCAAGGTCCGCAACTGACGCCGCACCGCGGGCTGGGCCAGTGCGCCGTTGGCGGCCTGGTTCAGCCGCAGGATCACCTCAGGCGGGGTGCGGGCCGGTGCGGCCAGCGCGTTCCAGGAGCTGAGCTTGAAATGCTGCAGGCCGGGGTAGGACACGGCACCCCCACCGTCACCGCCCGACGTGGCCTGTCCCAGCTCGGCCACGGTGGGCACCTGCGGCAGATCGGCAAAGCGCTGGGCCGAGCTCACGGCCAGCGCCCGCAGCACACCACCACCGACCTGTGGCAACCAGGGACCGATGATCTCGAACGCGGCATCGATCTCGCCCCCGCGCAGCGCACCCAGCACCGCTGGCGTGCCCTTGTACGGCACCACCAGCGCGTCGATGCCGGCCAACTGGTTCATCCACTCGGCCGCCAGGTGCTGGGTGCTGCCCACCGCCACGCTGCCCAGCGTCAATTTGCCCGGACGGGCACGCGCCTCGTCCAAAAGCTGGCCCAGCGTCTTGAACCGCGAGCCCGCGGTGACAAACAACGCCAGATCGAAACTGGCCAGCAGGCAGACCGGTGCAAAGTCTTTTTGCACGTCAAACGGCAGCTTTCGGAACAGGCTGACCCCCACAGCATGACCATTGCTGAGCAGCAGCAAGGTGTGGCCATCCGGTGCGGCATTGGCCACCACCTGGCTGGCGACGATGCTGCCGGCGCTGGGCCGGTTGTCCACCACCAGCGCCTGCCCCAGACTGGCTGACATCACCTGGGCCACGGCACGTGCAGTCAGGTCGGCCATGCCGCCCGGGCCAAACGGCACCAGCAGGCTGATGGCGTGGGTGGGGAACACAGGCGCCTGTGCCAGCGCAGACCAGGGCGGTGCCGCCAGCGCAAGCAAGACCTGCCGCCGGTCAAGCCGGCGCGTTGGCAAATCAAGCCGGCGCGTTGGCAAATTCAAGCGCGAATCGCCGGCTTTCGCAGGCATCAAAGGAACATTGCTCGTGGTCATCAGCCTTTCATTGTCCGGCAGCCCACCCGGCTTTGGCGCCGCCGTGATACTGCACGGTCCGCTCACCTCGACCACGGTTACACCACACCATGCACTACGAGACCACTGGCCGCCCGCCAGGCCTTAAATTCGACCCGTTCAAGGCACTGGCCGTGCCCCGGCCCATTGGCTGGATCGCCACCCTGGGCCCGGACGGTGTCCCCAACCTGGCGCCCTACAGCTTTTTCAACGCCATCAGCGACCGGCCGCCGATGGTGATGTTCTCGTCGGGTGGCTACAAGGACTCGCTGCGCAACATCGAGCACAACGGCGAGTTCACCTGCTCGATCGCCTCCTGGGACCTGCGCGAAGCGATGAACCTGAGTTCAGCGCCGGTGGCCCCGGGCGTTGACGAGTTCAAACTGGCGGGCTTGAGCCCGGCGGCATCGTTGTGCGTCAAGCCACCCCGCGTGGCCCAGGCACCTGCCGCGTTCGAGTGCCGCCTGTGGAAGACGGTCACCCTGCCCTGTCCACCCGCGCGACCGGGCGCCGCCAGCGCACCCGAGGGCTACACCGTGGTCATTGGCGAGGTGGTGGCGGTCTACATCGATGACCGCTACATCGAGGACGGGCTGGTGATGACCGGCAAGATGCGACCGTTGGCCCGGTTGGGTTACATGGATTTTTCGGTGGTCACGCCCGAGAGCATGTTCACGCTGAACCGCCCGACCGCCAGCGCCGACGGGCTGAGTGCGTCGGTGCAGCCCGGCGCGTGGGACGGGGTGTACCGCTGAAGCCAGACCCGGTCCGGCCATGAAAAAGGCCCCGCACTGCGGGGCCTTTCATTTTGGATTCCAGGGGATCTGCGCAAGGCAAATCCGTTGGAGGAGACGGAGGGATTCGAACCCTCGATGGAGCTTTTAACCCCATACTCCCTTAGCAGGGGAGCACCTTCGGCCACTCGGTCACGTCTCCCGAGGCAAGAGCAGCATTCTAGCCCAGCTTGCGCGGGCCATCGGGCTTGCGCGTTGCGATCATTTCACGGCCCGGTGCCGGGCAAGGCGTCAGACCACGGCGTCAGGCGCATCCAGGCCAAACGCCCGGTGCAGCGCACGAACCGCCAGCTCCATGTATTTTTCATCCAGCACCACCGACGTCTTGATCTCGCTGGTGGTGATCATCTGGATGTTGATGCCCTCTTCGGCCAGGGTGCGGAACATCGTGCTGGCAACACCGGCGTGGCTCTTCATGCCGATGCCGACGATCGAGACTTTGCAGATGCGCGGATCCGCAGTGAACTGCAGCGCGCCGATCTTGGGCACCACGGTGTCTTTCAGCAGGTCGTTGACACGCTGAAAGTCCCCTCGCGGCACGGTGAACGAAAAATCGGTGCGGCCGTCGTGCGATACGTTCTGCACGATCACGTCGACATCGATGTTGGCGTCGGCCACCGCACCCAGGATCTTGTAGGCAATACCCGGGGTGTCGGGCACACCGACCACCGTGAACTTGGCTTCGTCGCGGTTGAACGCGATGCCCGAGACAACCGCTTGTTCCATTTTTTCGTCTTCCTCGAAAGTGATCAGGGTGCCCGAGCGGGCTTCTTCATCGATGTTGATGTCCCAGGGCGTGAAGCTCGACAGCACCCGCAGCGGCACCCGGTACTTGCCGGCAAATTCAACCGAGCGGATCTGCAATACCTTGCTGCCCAGGCTGGCCATCTCCAGCATCTCCTCGAAGCTGATGGTGTGCATGCGCCGGGCTTCGGGCACCACGCGTGGGTCGGTGGTGTAGACACCGTCCACGTCGGTGTAGATCAGGCATTCGGCCGCGCCCATGGCCGCGGCCACCGCCACCGCCGAGGTATCCGAGCCACCACGCCCCAGCGTGGTGATCGACCCGGTCTCGTCGATGCCCTGGAAGCCGGTGATCACCACCACGCGGCCGGCGGCCAGGTCGGCACGCACCCGGCTGTCGTCGATGCTTTCGATACGGGCCTTGGTGTAGGACGAGTCGGTCTTGACCGGCACTTGCCAGCCGGTGTAACTGACTGCGGCCATGCCTTCGGCTTGCAATGCGAGCGCCAGCAGACCGACCGAGACCTGCTCGCCGGTGGCCGCGATCATGTCGAGCTCGCGCATCGCGGCGGCGTCCGGTGTGCCGGGGTTGACCTCGCGGGCCAGGCCCAGCAGGCGGTTGGTTTCGCCGCTCATGGCGGAGGGGACAACCACCAACTGGTGGCCGGCGCGGGCCCATTTGGCCACGCGCTTGGCGACGTTGCGGATGCGCTCGGGCGACCCCATCGACGTGCCGCCGTACTTGTGAACGATCAATGCCATGGTTGTTGGCACCAGGAGGTGCCGGATGCTGGGGCGCCATCGGTACTCGATGCTGTATCGGGCGTGCGCGGCCCCGGTGCGCAACCGCGCATTTTAGCCAGCGGGCTTGGGCGGGGCTGACAGCGCCGGGTCTGGGCACCAACGCAACGTCAAGCCCGGCGCTGCGCCCGCCGCCCGGCAACGTGCATCCACACCCAGCCCCGGCACAAACAGCAATTGCCCGGCCGACCACAGCAGCGGGCCAGCGCGGTCGCACTCAGGCACTGCGGCGGCCTGGAACTGCTTTTTCAAGCTGCGTGGCGAGCCACCTGGGGCGCGTTGGAACCGCTCGCCCCCGGCACGCTGCCGCACCTGCAGCTGCATCAACAGCGCAGGCGTGGCGCCCTGCGGCCCCTGCGCCACCTCGAAGGCGCCGGCCCAGCCGGGCACAGACCAGCGGCCGGGGCACGACAAGTCCAGCAACGCCGGGTCGGGCGCTGCCGTGCCGGCCGGCACAGTCCGGGCCTGGCGTGCCTTCACCAGACCCAGCCCTGCCGTGCCGGACGCACGGTCCAAGCGACCCCGGTACTGCACGCACCAGCGCCCTGCCCCCGCCGGCCAACGCGCCGCGCCTGCGGGCTTGATCTCGGCAAGCAATCGCTGCACCGCGGCGTCGGGCAAGGCCTGGCCGGTGCGGCCCCGCCACCAGGCGCGCAAGGCATTGGCCTGGCGGGCAGCAGACAGACGGCGCCAGCCTGCGACATCCAGGCGCCCCGCAGCGTCGACCAGCAGCGCCAGATCCAGCGTCGCCAACTCGGCCAGCGCCGCACGGGCCTCCTGGGCGCGGCGCGCGGCGCCGGCCAGGGCCGCCTCGGCATCGCCAAATGCTGCCAGCAGCGAAGGCCACACCTGCAGACGCAGCCGGTTGCGGGCCAGCCTCATGTCATTGTTGGACGGGTCTTCGATCGGGCGCAGTCGGTGTTGGCGGCGGTAGGCCTCGATGGCCTCGCGCGGTTGGTCCAGCCAGGGTCGGGCCCAGATCACCCCGTGTCGGAGCGCTGTAGCCGGCATGGCCGACAGCCCGGCCGGCCCGCCGCCCCGCAGCGCCTGCAGCAACACGGTCTCGGCCTGGTCGCGCCGGTGATGGGCCAGCAGCACCAGGTCTGCACCCTCCTGCTGGGCCAGTTGGACCAGCGCGGCATAACGCCCGGCCCTGGCCCACGCTTCCAGGCTGTCACCCGCGGCGGGTGCACCGTCGAGGCGTTGCCAGCGCAAGCGCAACGGCCAGCCACGGCGGCGCCAGCGTGCACACAGCCGTTGCGCCCAGCGCACCCAGCCATCGGCCTCGGGCAACAAGCCGTGGTGAACATGCAAGGCCACGACCTGCAAACCCAGGCCTGCGGCAGCGCGGCAGGTGGCGTGCAACAAGGCCAGTGAATCGCAACCGCCACTGAACGCCACGGCCACCGTGGCCACGGGCGTGGCCGTCATCTCAAGTGCGCAGGCGCTCAGCGGTCTTTGGTGTCGGCAAATCGGCCGTAGGACTGCAGCCGGTCATAGCGGCGTTGCAGCAAATCCTTGGGCTTGAGGTCTGACACCTGGCGCAGTGCATCGACCAGCGCGCGTTTGAGCTGCGACGCCATCTGCCGGGTGTCGCGGTGCGCGCCGCCTACCGGCTCGCTAACCACCTTGTCGATCAGGCCCAGCGCCTTGAGCCGGTGCGCGGTAATGCCCAGTGCCTCGGCGGCGTCGGGCGCCCGCTCGGAGGTCTTCCAGAGGATCGATGCGCAGCCCTCGGGCGAGATCACCGAATAGACCGAAAACTGCAGCATCAGCACCTGGTCGCCCACGCTGATGGCCAGCGCGCCACCCGATCCGCCCTCGCCGATGATGGTGACGATGATCGGCACCTCGAGCTGGCACATCTCGAAGATGTTGCGGCCGATGGCCTCGGACTGGCCGCGTTCTTCGGCGCCGATACCCGGGTAGGCGCCCGGCGTGTCGACGAAGGTGAAGACGGGCAGACCGAATTTTTCGGCCAGCTTCATCAACCGCAAGGCTTTGCGGTAGCCCTCGGGGCGCGACATGCCGAAGTTGCGGACGCCGCGCTCCTTGGTGTCACGGCCTTTTTGCTGGCCGATCACCATGCAGGCCAAGCCGTTGAAGCGCGCCAGACCGCCGACGATGGACGCATCGTCAGCGTAGTGGCGGTCACCGTGCAGCTCTTGCCAATCGGTGAACATCTCGCTGACGTAATCGAGCGTGTACGGCCGCTGCGGGTGGCGCGCAATCTGCGTCACCTGCCAGGGCGTCAGGTTCGAGTAGATGTCCTTGGCGAGTTGCTGGCTTTTTTTGTCGAGCCGGCCGATCTCGTCAGAGATGTCGACCGCGGACTCCGACTGCACAAAGCGCAGTTCGTCAATCTTGTTTTCGAGTTCGGCGATGGGTTGCTCGAAGTCGAGGAAGTGTCTTTTGCTCATCCGCCGGTTCGGGTTGGGTGGATCGGGGCCGGTGCGGGTGTTGCTGCCAACTCCCGCGAGCGGTGCCGGCCCGGTCAGGGCCTGCAGGATCAATAGTCTACCGGCAGCGGGTCCAGGCTACGCCAGATGTACCAGGTGGCGACCGATCGGAACGGCGCCCAGGCTTCGCCCACCTCACGCGCCTCGGCCCGGGACACCGGCTCACCGCTGAAATAGCCCTGGCTGATGCCCTTGATCAGGCCCAGGTCGTCGAGCGGCAGCACGTTGGGCCGCATCAAATGGAAGATCAGGAACATCTCGGCGGTCCAGCGGCCGATACCGCGGATCGCGACCAGCTCGTCGATGATGGCCTCATCGTCCATGTGCTGCCATTGCTGCACATGCACCGCGCCTGACTCGAAATGCCGGGCCAGGTCGCCCAGGTACTCGGACTTTCTGGTCGACAGGCCGGCGCCGCGCAGCGCGGGTATCTCCTGGGCCAGCACCGACGCGGGCGCCAGCAAGGTCGGCGGGCCGCCCACCACGTCCACGAAGCGGTTCCAGACCGACTGCGCCGCCTTGACCGATATTTGTTGACCGACGATGGACCGCGCCAAGGTGGTGAAGGCGTCGCCCCGGCTTTGCAGGCGCGCCTCACCAAACTTGGGAATCAGCTTTTTCATGACGCGGTCGCGCTTGGCCAGGTGGCGACAGGCATCGTCCCAATAGTCCGGTGTCACGCATGCGGCGATCGGAATCGCTGCGGCCGGTAAATCTTGGGCATCGACCGCCGTGGCGGGCAAGACCCGATCGGGTTTCTGGCCCGGCTGACTGCTTTTGGCCATGCTCAAGCTTTCACCCAGGTGGTACCAGCGGTTGAATCCTTGAGCTCGATGCCCTGCTCAGCCAGCGCCAGACGGATGCGGTCGGCCTCGGCAAAGTTTTTGGCGCGCTTTGCCGCTGACCTGGCCTCGATCAGTGTGCTGATTGTCGACTCGTCCAGAATGCTGCCAGCCTGCAGGTAGCTGCTGGGCCGCTGTTGCAGCACGCCCAGGGTGCCGGCCAACCCGCGCAGCAGCTGCCCGGCGTCGACCGAACCGCTGCGGTTGCAGTCGTTGGCCAGCTCAAACAGCACGGCCAGCGCGCCCGGCGTGTTGAAGTCCTCGTCCATCGCTGCCTTGAATGCCGCAGCCTGCGGTTGCGACCAGTCGATGTCGGGCTGGGCATCGGGCAAGGTCAAGCCGTCCAGCGCGGTGTAGAGCCTGCGCAAGGCGGTGCGGGCGTCGTCGAGCAGTTGGTCGCTGAAGTTGAACGGGCTGCGGTAGTGCGTGCGCAACATGAAAAACCGGAGCGTCTCGCCATCGAAGCGCCGGAGCACATCGCGGATGGTGAAGAAATTGCCCAGGCTCTTGGACATTTTCTCGTTGTCGATATTCAAGAAGCCGTTGTGCAGCCAGGTGTTGACAAAGGGATGGCCCAGCACGCCTTCGCTTTGCGCAATCTCGTTTTCATGGTGCGGAAACTGCAGGTCCATGCCGCCGCCGTGGATGTCGAAGCGCTCACCCAGCAGCGCGCAGCTCATGGCCGAGCATTCGATATGCCAGCCAGGCCGGCCAGGGCCATAGTCGCTGTCGAATTTGGCATCGTCGGGCTCGTCGGCCTTGGCCGCCTTCCAGAGCACGAAGTCCAGCGGATCGTCCTTGCCCTCGGCCACGGCCACCCGCTCGCCGGCACGCAGGTCGTCCAGGCTCTTGCCTGACAGCTTGCCGTAGCCGGGGAACTTGCGCACCGCAAAGTTGACGTCGCCGCCCGACGCCCCAGCGCCAACATCACCAGCACCCGAACCCGCGCCTGCGCCCGCACGGTAGGCCAGGCCCTTCTGCTCCAGCGTTCGGATCATGGCCAGCATCTGCGGCACGTAGTCGGTGGCGCGGGGCTCGAATGTGGGTGGCACGGTACCGATGGCGGCCAGATCCTGGCGCATGGCGGTGATCATCTCGTCGGTCAACGCCCGGATGGTGATGCCACGCTCCACGGCCCGCTTGATGATCTTGTCTTCGATGTCGGTGATGTTGCGCACATAGACGACCTGGTAGCCACTGGCTTCCAGCCAGCGGTAGACCACGTCAAACGCCATCATCATGCGCGCGTGGCCCATGTGGCACAGGTCGTAGATCGTCATGCCGCAAACGTACATGCGCACCTGTCCCGGCTGAATCGGGATGAAGGGCTCCAGGCGGCGGGTCAGCGAATTGAAGAGGCGCAGTGTCATCAGAAAATGCAAAAAACGGCCGCATCCAAGGCGGCCGAAAAAGTCGGGGTAGGCGGGTTGGCGAGCAAGGGCAACAACCCAACGGCACACGGTGTCGGGCGCCGCTTGGCAGGGCGTTGCTGGGCAGTCGCCAGACCCCGCAACAGGGGGTCGATACAATCAAATCAGTATAGCGGTGGCGTTGCTGCCGTCACCCCCGCGTCACCCCCGATTCGACTGACTGGCCCGCCGTTTGCCCTCGCGCCCGACCTCACTGTCCCGACTTGTTTGCCTGCGCTCGAACCGACCTGGTGCGCGGTTGCGCGTGCGCAGCCTCGTGGCCGTGCTGCTGGGTCTGGGGTGCGGCGTGGGCGGCTGGATGGCCCAGCCCGCGCAGGCCGCTGAGGCGGGCAACCCGGCACGGGAGATCGAGCAACAATTTCGCCGCGGCGAGACCGCACTGGCCTGGCAGCGCCTCGACCAGGCATTGGCGGCACCCCCTGGTGACACCCGCTTGCGATTTCTCAAGGGCGTGATGCTGTCTGAAACCGGTCGGGCTGCAGAGGCGTCAGCGCTTTTCGAGCGGCTGACGCAGGAGTTTCCCGACCTGCCTGAGCCCTACAACAACCTGGCCGTCTTGCTGGCCGCTGCCGGCAACCTGGACGGCGCGCGCGCGCAGCTCGAAGTCGCACTGAGACTGGACCCCAGCTACCGCACCGCCCATGAGAATTTGGGTGATGTTTTTTTGCGGCTGGCATTGCGTGCGTTCGAGTCGGCAGCGGGCCCGCGCAGCGAGGCGGCGCTGCTCAACAAGCTGCGACTGGCGCGTGAACTGGCAGCGCTGCGCTGACGGCGCATGCACCCAATCGTCCCCAATCTCCAGACTCCAATCTCCGATCTCCAACCTCCAACCTCCATCCCGAGAGCCACCCCAATGAAATTGCTTACCTTGGTCGCTGCGCTGACTGCCAGCCTGGTCACCGCTGCTCCCGTCTGGGCCCAGAAAGTCAAGCTCAGCACCTCGATGGGCGACATCGTGTTGCAGCTCGACGCGCAGAAGGCGCCGATGACCGTGGCCAACTTCGTGCAGTACGTCAAGGCGGGGCAGTACAACGGCACCGTCTTTCACCGGGTGATTGACGGCTTCATGGTCCAGGGTGGCGGCATGACGCCCGACCTGCAGGAGAAGCCGGTGCGCGCGCCGATCAAGCTGGAGGCCAAAAACGGCTTGTCCAATGTGCGCGGCAGCGTGGCGATGGCCCGGACTGGCATCCCGGACTCCGCCACCGCGCAGTTTTTCATCAACCTCGGTGACAACCTGAGGCTGGACGCCGCGAACGCGGCAGACGGCAACGGGTACGCCGTGTTCGGCCAGGTGATCGAGGGCATGGACGTGGTCGACAAGATCAAGACCGTACCGGTCGGCAACAGGGCCGGCCACCAAAATGTGCCGCAGCAAGCGGTGCTGATCAAGCAAGCAACCCTTTTGGAGAAATGACATGACCAAGACCGTAGAAATGACCACTGCCCAGGGCAGCTTCCGTATCGAGCTCGATGACGCCAAGGCACCGCTGTCAGTCGCCAACTTCCTGGCCTACGTCAACAGCGGCCACTACGACGGCACCGTGTTCCACCGTGTGATCACGGGCTTCATGATCCAGGGCGGCGGTTTTGAGGTGGGCATGAAGCAAAAGCCCACCCTGGGCGAGATCAAGAACGAGGCCAACAACGGTCTGAAAAACGTGAAGTACTCGCTGGCCATGGCGCGCACCAGCGCGCCGCATTCGGCCAGCTCGCAGTTTTTCATCAATGCCACCGACAACACTTTCCTCAACCACAGCAGCGAAAGTGCGCAGGGTTGGGGCTACGCGGTGTTTGGCAAGGTCACCAGCGGCACCGACGTGGTGGACCAGATCGAGCGTGTGGCCACCGGCCGCAAGGGCGGCCACGACGATGTGCCGGTCGAGGACGTGGTGATCCTGAAGGCGGTCGAGATCGTCTGAGCCTGAGGCCTGCGGGCATGGACAGTTTGTCAGGCGTGGCCGGCCAAGATGCGCTGGGCGGCAGGCTGGCGTCCGCATCGGCATGTCCGGTATTCGAAGCCGACCCAGCCTGGTCCTGCATCGACCTGCTGTCCGACGTTCACCTGCAGGCCGACCGCCCCGCCAGTTTTGCTGCCTGGCGCCAGCATTTGTTGCACACGCCTGCCGACGCGGTGCTGATCCTGGGCGATCTGTTCGAGGTCTGGATCGGTGACGACGCCCGCGGCGGCCGTTTTGAAGCCGACTGCGCCACGGTACTGAAGCAAGCGGCCCGGCACTGTCAGCTGGCCTTCATGCCGGGCAACCGGGATTTTCTGGTTGGCGACGCCTGGCTGGCCGAAACCGGGCTGCAGCGGCTGGCCGACCCCACGCTGTTGCTGGCTTGGGGCCGCCGCTGGCTGCTCAGTCATGGGGACGCCCTGTGCCTGTCGGACACCGCGTACCAGCAATTTCGCCGGCAGGTGCGCGGCGCCGCTTGGCAGGCCCAGTTCCTGGCGCAACCGCTGGCCGAGCGCGAACACCAGGCACGCACGATGCGCGATGCCAGCGCAGCGCACCAGGCCCGCCAGGGCCCCATTGGCTGGAGCGAGGTGGACAACGCGGCGGCCGCCGACTGGCTGCTGCAGACCGGTGCTGACGCACTGATCCACGGCCACACCCACCGCCCCGCCACCCATGCACTGCCGGGTGGTCTGGCGCGCCATGTGCTGGGGGATTGGGATTTTGAAGCGGTACCCGCCCGGGGGCGCATCCTGCGGCTGAGCGCGGCCGGCTTGCAGGCGCTGGACCTGGGCGCCGCACCGCCTTGAAAGCACTTTGGCAGCGTTGGCAGGCACACCGCGAAACCAGGGCCCTGGCGCGGCGGGCGATCCCGGATGCACTCTGGCAGCTCACGCTGGCCCGCCTGCCGTTTCTCTCCGCACGACCGCCCGACGATGTGGCCGAACTGCGTCGCTTGGCCAGCCTGTTCCTGGACGAAAAAGAGTTCACCGGCGCGGGTGGCTTGGCAGTCGACGATGCAATGGCGGTGTGCATTGCTGCCCAGGCCGTGCTACCCGTGCTGCGGTTTGGGCTGGCACCCTACCGCAGCTTTGTCGGCATCGTGGTGCACCCCGACGAGGTAGTGGCAAGGCGCGAAGTGACCGACGACGACGGCATCGTGCACGCCTACAACGAAGTGCTCACCGGTGAGGCGATGGCCGGCGGGCCGGTGATGCTGTCCTGGGTGGATGTCAGCGAATCGGGCGACTCAGCCGATTGGGGCTACAACGTGGTGATACACGAGTTTGCCCATGTGCTCGACATGGGCGACGGCGAGGCCGACGGTGTGCCACCCATGACCAGCCCCGCCGAGCGTGAAGCCTGGATGGCGGTGATCGACCCCGCTTTCGAGCAGTTCAGTGCGCAGGTCGATGCGGGCATCGAAACCCTGCTCGACCCCTACGGCGCCACCGGTATCGATGAGTTTTTTGCGGTAGCTGCCGAGACGTTTTTCACCGGACCCAAAGAGATGCGCGCCAGGCATCCCGATCTCTACGGGTTGCTGGCGCGCTATTTTCAGCAAGATCCCGCGGCGTACCGCGGAACCTGACCGACCTCTGGCCGGGTGTCAGGCGGGGGTCGGTTCAACCTTGGACTTGTCGTTCTTCTTCGGCGGCTGAATGTCGAGTTGCACTTCACCCTTGTCGTCAAAGTCGACCGTCAGTCGGCCGCCATCGACGAGCCGGCCAAACAGCAATTCGTCGGCCAAGGCCCGGCGGATCGTGTCCTGGATCAGGCGCTGCATGGGCCGCGCTCCCATCAGCGGATCAAAGCCCTTCTTGGCCAGGTGCTGGCGCAGTGTGTCGGTGAAGGTGACTTCAACCTTCTTCTCGGCCAGCTGGGCTTCGAGTTGCAACAAGAACTTGTCGACCACGCGCAAGATGATCGACTCGTCCAGCGCCTTGAAGCTGACCGTGGCATCCAGCCGGTTGCGGAACTCGGGCGTGAACAGGCGCTTGATGTCGGCCATCTCGTCGCCCTGCTCGCGCGCCGTGGTGAAGCCGATGGTCGACTTGTTCATGGTCTCGGCACCCGCATTGGTCGTCATGATGATGATGACGTTGCGGAAGTCTGCCTTGCGTCCGTTGTTGTCGGTCAGCGAGCCGTGGTCCATCACCTGCAGCAGCACGTTGTAGACGTCAGGGTGGGCTTTTTCGATTTCGTCGAGCAACAACACGCAGTGCGGTTTCTTGGTCACCGCCTCGGTCAGCAAACCACCTTGGTCGAAGCCGACATAGCCCGGCGGCGCGCCGATCAGCCGGCTGACCGCATGGCGCTCCATGTACTCGGACATGTCGAAACGGATCAACTCGATGCCCAGGATGTAGGCCAGCTGCTTGGCCACTTCGGTCTTGCCCACGCCGGTAGGACCGCTGAACAAGAAGCTGCCGATCGGCTTGTCCGGCCGACCCAAGCCCGAGCGCGCCATCTTGATCGCAGCAGCCAGCGCGTCGATCGCCGGCTCTTGGCCGAACACCACGCTTTTCAGGTCGCGGTCCAGGCTTTTGAGCTTGCCGCGGTCATCGTTGCTGACCGACGCCGGCGGGATGCGGGCGATCTTGGCCACGATCTCCTCAACCTCGTTGCGGGTGATCGTTTTTTTCTGCTTGCTCTTGGGCAGGATGCGTTGCGCGGCGCCGGCCTCGTCGATCACGTCGATCGCCTTGTCAGGCAAATGGCGGTCGTTGATGAACTTGGCCGACAACTCGGCGGCGGCCTGCAGCGCGCCCAGCGCATCCTGCCCGTGGGCAAGCGCAAGAAGACCATTTCCAAGACCGAGGTCGAGGAGATCGTGGCCAAGATCGCCCGCATCCCGCCCGCATCGGTGTCCAACGACGACCGTGACAAGCTCAAGAACATCGAGCGCGACCTGAAGAGCGTGGTGTTCGGGCAGGACAAGGCGCTGGAAGTGCTGGCAGGCGCCGTCAAGATGGCACGCTCGGGA
>JBKJKU010000010.1:0-18791 GCA_046597355.1 Aquabacterium sp. | reverse complement strand
TGTTGCTGCTGCTAGCGCTGGCGGTGGCGCTGGTGCAAGGTGTGTTTCCGCTGGTCGGTGCCCACCGCGGCCGCGCCGACTGGATGGCGCTGGCCCGACCGACGGCCTACCTGCAGTTTTGGCTGGTGGCGCTGTCGTTTGTACTGCTGACGGTCTCGTTTGTTCGGCACGATTTTTCAGTGCTCTACGTCGCCTCCAACTCAAACTCCGCGCTGCCGCTGGCCTACCGCATCGCGGCGGTCTGGGGTGGGCATGAGGGCTCGCTGCTGCTGTGGGTGCTGATGCTGTGTGCCTGGACGGTGGCGGTGGCGCGGTTTTCTCGCAGTCTGCCCAACGTTTTTGTGGCCCGCATCCTGGCGGTGCTGGGGCTGTTGTCGGTGGGCTTCCTGCTCTTCACGCTGACCACGTCCAACCCCTTCGACAGGCTGATCCCCGCCGCCGTCGACGGGCGCGACCTGAACCCGCTGCTGCAAGACCCTGGCATGGTGATCCACCCGCCGATGCTCTACATGGGCTATGTGGGCTTTTCGGTGGCTTTTGCGTTTGCCATTGCTGCGCTGATCGGCGGCAACCTGGACGCCACCTGGGCGCGCTGGACCCGGCCTTGGACGGCCGCCGCCTGGATCTTCCTGACCTTCGGCATCGGCCTGGGCAGTTGGTGGGCCTACAACGAGCTGGGCTGGGGCGGCTGGTGGTTCTGGGACCCGGTTGAAAACGCGTCCTTCATGCCCTGGCTGGTCGGCACAGCGTTGCTCCACTCGCTGGCGGTGACCGAGAAACGTGGCAGCTTCAAGGTTTGGACCGTGCTGCTGGCGATCATGGCGTTTTCGCTGTCGCTGCTGGGCACTTTCCTGGTCCGCTCGGGCGTGCTGTCGTCGGTGCACAGCTTTGCCACCGATCCGCGCCGCGGCCTGTTCATCCTGGCCTTCCTGGTGATCGTCATCGGTGCTTCGTTGCTGCTGTACGCCTGGCGTGCGCCCAGCGTCGGGCTGGGCCAGCGCTTTGGCGTGTTCAGCAAGGAGAGCATGCTGCTGGCCAACAACATGCTGCTGGTGACGGCCTGCGGTGGCGTGCTGCTGGGCACGCTGTACCCGTTGTTCCTCGATGCGATGGGTGGCGGCAAGATCTCGGTCGGACCGCCGTACTTCGACACCGTGTTCGTGCTGATGATGGCGCCGCTGCTGCTGCTGATGGGCGTGGGGCCGCTGATGCGCTGGAAGCAAGACGAGGCCGGCCAACTCGCCAAGCGCCTGCGCTGGGCCCTGGTGTTTGCGATCGTCGCCGCATTGCTCAGCGGCTGGTTGATGGGCCGGATTGCGCCGGCCACCACCGGCGGGCTGTTTCTGGCCTGGTGGATCGTGGCGGCCATCGGTGTCGACCTGGTCGAGCGCCTGCGGCCCAAGCCGGGCATGGGCGGCAGCATCATCGGCCGTGCCCGGCTGCTGCCGCTGGCCATGGTCGGCATGATGGTGGCCCACCTGGGCGTGGCGGTGTTCTCCTTTGGTGTGGCAATGGTCAAGACCTACGAGACCGAGCGCGACGTCAAGATGGGCCCCGATGCCAGCACCGATATCGCTGGTTTCCACTTCCGCATGCTGTCGATCCGGGACCTGCAGGGCGCCAACTACGCGGCCACGCAGGCGCAGATCGAAGTCAGCAAGGGCGGGCAGGTGATCGCGATGTTGGCGCCCGAGAAGCGCATCTACCGCGTTCAGAACAACCCGATGACCGAGGCCGCGGTCGACAGCAACCTGCTGCGGGATCTCTACATCTCGATGGGTGAAAAACTGCCCACCGGAGAGTGGATCGTGCGTGTGCAGCACAAGCCTTTCATCGCGCTGGTCTGGGGCGGCTGCCTGGTGATGATGCTGGGCGGCTTGCTGGCCGCCAGCGACCGGCGTTACCGGGCGCGCCAGACCCGCAGCGCGGTGGTGCAGGCCGGCAGCGTGGCCGGGGGCCTGCGGTGAAGCGTTTCCTGTGGCCGCTGGGGCTTTTCCTGGTGTTGGCGGCTTTCCTGGCGGTCGGCTTGCGGCTGGACCCGCGTGAGGTGCCGTCGCCGCTGGTTGGCAAGCCGGCGCCGGCTTTCCAGGCCGCGGCGCTGGCGCGGCCTGACGCGGTGCTCAAGCGCGACGACCTGCTGGGCCGGGTCTGGCTGCTCAATGTCTGGGCGTCCTGGTGCGGCGCTTGCCGCGACGAGCACCCGGTGCTGGTGGCGTTTTCGCGCCGCAGCAAGGTGCCGATCTACGGCCTGAACTACAAGGACAAGCGTGAAGACGGCCTGGGTTGGCTGCAGCAGTTCGGCAATCCCTATGCCGACTCGATGTTCGACCCGGACGGCCGCATCGGCATCGACTACGGCGTCTACGGTGTGCCGGAAACCTTCGTGATCGACCGGGCTGGGGTGATCCGCTACAAGCACACCGGCCCGATCACGCCCGAGGTGCTGCGCGACAAGCTTGAACCCTTGCTGAAAAAACTCGAGGCCTGAGACCGTGCTGCTGCTGAAACGACTGTGGGCCCGGCGGGTCGCCCTGCTGCTGCCGGCGCTGTGCACCCTGCTGCTGACGGGCGCACCTGCCGGCGCCAGCGACGCCCCATCGGTGGCGCTCAACCCCGAGATCGAGGCCCGCATGATGGTGTTGGCCGCTGAGCTGCGCTGCCTGGTCTGCCAGAACCAGTCCATCGCCGACTCGCACTCCGGCCTGGCCGAAGACCTGCGCCAGCAGATCCGCGAGATGCTGGCCAAGGGCATGACCGAGGACCAGATCAACCACTACATGACCGACCGCTACGGCGACTTCGTGCTGTACCGCCCGCCTTTCAAGGCCAGCACCTGGCTGTTGTGGGTCGGACCTGGGCTGCTGACGGTGGGCGCGCTGGTGGCACTGGTGATGGTCTTGCGCCGGCGTCAACGCCTGGGCGCCGATGCTTTTGACCCCGATACCCCTGAAGAAGAATTGCCCCGATGACCCGCCTCGATGACCTCAAACGCCAGCTTGCCGAACTGGACAGCCTGATCCGGGACGGTGTACTGACCGGCGAGGCGGCGCGCAGCGCCAGAGACCGGCTGGAGGCCGAAATCCTGGCCGCCGTGCTGACAGCGGCACCGGCCACGCCGGCAGCCGGGTCTGCCGGGGCGGGCCCGGCTGCAGCGCCGGCCGCTGCGCCGGTTGTCCCGCCAGACGCCAGACCGTCAGGCCGCTTGCTGGCGGGTCTTGGCGTGTTTGCGCTGGTTTTTGCCGCTGCGGGCTACGCTTGGCTGGGCAACCCGGCCGCGTTGGCGGTGGCGCCGGGCGTGCAAGCCAGCGCCAAGGCCGTTGAAGGTGGTGGCGACATCAGCCGGGCCCAGTTCGAGGCCATGGCCGAGCGCTTGGCCGAGCGCCTCAAGGCCAAGCCCGATGACGCCGAGGGTTGGTCGATGCTCGGCCGGTCGTACAGCGTGCTGGAGATGTTCCCGCAGGCGCTGACCGCCTTCCAGCGGGTGATCGCGCTGCGCCCCGACGATGCCCAGGGCTATGTCGACTATGCCGACGCCCTGGGCATGACCCAAGGCCGCAAGCTCGCTGGCGAGCCTGAAAAACTGATCGCCCGTGCGCTGCAGCTCGACCCCGCCAACGTCAAGGCGCTGTCGCTGTCCGGCACGCTGGCGCTGGACCGGGGCGATGCGGCGGGTGCGGCCCGGCTTTGGGCCCTGGCACTGCAAAAGACCGAGCCTGGCAGCGAGATGGCACAGCGCCTGCAGGGCGCCATCGACGACGCGCGCCAGCGGGCTGGCGGGCCGGCGGCGCCTGCGCTGGCGGGTGCGCAGGGTCAGGCCGCGGCCCCGGCCGCCCGGGGTGCACCAGCCGACGCGGCGGGGTCGGTGCAGGTGCGCATCTCGTTGGCGCCGGCGCTGGCGGCAAAGGCATCGCCCGACGACACGGTCTTCATCTTTGCGCGGGCGCTGCAGGGCGGCAAGGCACCGCTGGCCATCCAGCGCCGGCAGGTCAAGGACCTGCCGCTGCAACTGACGCTGGACGACTCGATGGCGATGAGTCCGGCCTTGCGGTTGTCGTCCGTGAGCCAGGTGATCGTCGGCGCGCGCGTCAGCAAAAGCGGCAATGCAATGCCGCAGCCCGGGGATCTGCAAGGCCTGACACCGGCCGTGGCCGTCGGCGCCCGCGGGTTGCAGTTGCAGATCGCCGATGTGTTGCCCTGATCCTGCCCCCAGCCGCGCCACGTCCAGGCCCTGGCCTAACTGCCGAAGGAGATTGTCTTGAACCCGTTGAGCCCCGACGCCGCCTTCAGCGCTGCACCCAGCCTGTCGCCCGCCTTGCCCGCCACCCCGGCATCCAGCAGCCCCAGCCCGCTGTCCACCTGCGACCTGTGCGACGTGCACAAGCACGACGCCGGCGGGGCGTTTCGGGTGCTGCCGCCCAGTTTTCTGGCGTTTGGCGGCCGCGCCGCCTTTGCTGGGACGGTGAGCACCGTCAAGTGCCACGAGGACAACACCTCCGTCAAGGCCGCCGTCGAGTCGCCGGGCCACGGCCGGGTGCTGGTGGTCGATGGCGGTGGATCGCTGCGCCATGCGCTGGTGGGGGGCAACCTGGCGGCTGCGGCTGCCCGCAATGGCTGGGTCGGGCTGGTGGTGGACGGTTGCATTCGTGACGTGGCCGAGCTGGCTGCGCTCGACATCGGCGTCCGCGCCCTGGCCGTGATGCCCCTGCCAACGGACCGGCGCCACGCCGGCTTGGTCGATGTGCCGGTACAGGTGCAAGGCGTGACCGTGCGGCCTGGCGACTGGCTGGTGGCCGATGCCGACGGCATCGTCGTGATGAAAACCGCGGCCGCATCATGAGGGCGACCGTGGCCCGTGCGCTGGCGGTGTTGCGACCGTCTGCCCATCCGACCGGCAGCACCCCAGCCAGCCCGTCCCACGCCGCGCCGCTGGATCCGGTGGCCCGCACCGCCGAGCGCTGCCGCAAACGGGTCACGCAGCGCGCCTTGCTGGCGGCGGGCGTGGCGATGGTGCCCGTGCCCGGTGTGGACCTGATCACCGACGTCGGCCTGCTGGTCAAGTTGCTGCCTGAAATCACCACCGCCTTTGGCCTGAGCCCGGCCCAGGTCGAGCGGCTGGCGCCCCAGCGCCGGGTGGTCGTCTACAAGGCGCTGTCGTCGGGCAGCAGCCTGGTGCTGGGCCGGATCGTCACGCGTGATTTGGTGCTGGCCGTGCTCAAGACCGTCGGCTTGCGCCTGAGCACCCAGCAGGCCGCCAAATACCTGCCGGTGGCCGGGCAGTTGATCTCGGCAGCGTTGACCTTTTCGGCCCTCAAATATGTTTGCGAAATGCACATCCGGCAGTGCGAGGCCGTTGCACGCCAACTGCTGCTCAGCGCTCCGGTGCCCGCGCCGGGCTAGAATGCGCAGCTTCGGGGTGTAGCGCAGCCTGGTAGCGCATCTGGTTTGGGACCAGAGGGTCGAAGGTTCGAATCCTTTCACCCCGACCACACAACAGCCCCTTGTCGTCAGACGGGGTGCCGCAGCAACAAGAAGGGCCATGCCAGCGCGTGGCCCTTTTTTCATGGGGGCGGGGGTCAGGCCGTACGGCCTGGCGCTCCGGACTTGAAGCCGCGGAAGCGGGGCAACGGCCTGGCGGCGTCTGGCCCACCCGCCACCGGGCCGCGCAACCGGCCGCCCAATCGGTCGCCCCACCGGCCGCCCAACCGGCCGCCCAGGTGCGGACGTGCATCTACAAGTGGTCTGCCCGGAGGGGATCGAACCCCCAACCCCCAGCTTAGAAGGCTGGTGCTCTATCCGGTTGAGCTACGGGCAGTCAACGGATGGCGATTCTAGAAGGCTGGGCCGTTGCCGATGCAGTGGCGGGTGTCAGGCCGGCGCCCGGACCGGATTGGCGCCAGGTCAGGGCGGGCTGCGGCGGTCCAGCGGTGTCGCAACCCGGGCCTTGCCGCAAAAAGCGTCGAGAATCGACGCTGTGGCCATCGGTCGCGGGGCGGGCGTGACCTGTGCCCAGGCGTTCTGGCCTGCTTCAAGCCGGCGATCGCCAGGTTCGTATTGACCTTCACGAGACTTCGTTTGAGCCCACCGTCACAGCCGCCTACCCGCCTCGATCGGTACGACCGTCTGGACGCCTTGCGTGGCGCGGCGATAGTCTGGATGGTGCTGTTCCATTTCAGCTTCGACCTTAACCAATTTGGCTGGCTGCAGCCACGGCAGAACTTCTACCGCGACCCGTTCTGGTCCACCCAGCGCAGCATTATCGTCAGCCTGTTCCTGCTGTGTGCCGGCCTGGGGCAGGCGGTGGCGCTGCAGGCCGTCGTGGCCTGGCCGCGCTTTTGGCGGCGCTGGGCGCAGGTGGCGGGCTGCGCCGTGCTGGTGTCGGCAGGCTCGGCGCTGATGTTTCCGAACAGCTGGATCAGTTTTGGCGTGCTGCATGGCATGGCCCTGATGCTGCTGGTGTGCCGTCTGGTGGCGCCGCTGGGCGCCTGGTTGTGGCCGCTGGGCGCGCTGCTGGTGGCGCTACCGCGATTCGTTGCGCACCCGTTTTTCGACAGCCGCTGGACCAATTGGGTCGGCCTGGTCACCCACAAGCCCATCACCGAGGACTATGTCCCGGTGCTGCCCTGGCTGGGCGTGATGCTGTGGGGGCTGGCGGCAGGGCGGTGGCTGCTGGCAGGCGGCGCGTCGCCACAGGCCGGCCGGCGGGCGGTGCTGTGCGGCCGGTTGCCCGCAGCGCTTGCGCCGCTGGCCACGCTGGGCCGCTGGCCGCTGCTGGTCTACATGCTGCACCAGCCGCTGCTGATCGGCGCCCTCACCGCCGCGGCCTGGCTGCGCCACTGACGCGGCGGGCCTGGCGCCCGGCATAGCAGCTACCATTCCCGGATGAGCACCAAGATCCTGTTCGGCTTCCATGCCGTCACCGTGCGGTTGAAGACCGCCCCTGAATCCGTCGTCGAGATCCATGTCGATGCCAGCCGGCGCGATGCCCGCATGCGGCTGTTTGTCGAGCGGGCCAAGGCCGCCGGCGCCAAGCTGGTGGACAGCGACGACGACCACCTGATCCGGCTGTCCGGCAGCCCGCGCCACCAGGGCGTCGTGGCCAAGGTCACGGCGTTGGTGCAGCTGCATTCGGTGGACGACGTGCTGGACGCCGTCAGCGGGCCGCCGCTGGTGCTGGTGCTCGATGGCGTGACCGACCCGCACAACCTGGGCGCCTGCCTGCGCGTGGCCGATGGCGCCGGTGCCCACGCGGTGCTGGCCCCGAAGGACCATGCGGTGGGACTCAACGCCACCGTGGCCAAGGTCGCCAGCGGCGCGGCCGAGACCGTGCCCTACCTGATGGTGACCAACCTGGCCCGCACGCTGGGCGAGCTGAAAGACCGTGATATCCAGGTCATCGGCACCGCTGAAGATGCCGAACTGACGATCTACGACATCGACCTGACCGGGCCGGTGGCGCTGGTGCTGGGCGCCGAAGGCTCTGGCCTGCGCGCCCTGACCCGCAAGACCTGCGACCTGCTGGTGCGCATCCCGATGGCCGGGGCGGTTGAAAGCCTGAATGTGTCGGTGGCCTCGGGTGTGTGCTTGTACGAGGCGCTGCGCCAGCGTCGGCCTGCGGCTGCCGCGGCTGTAGCCGTGGCTGTGGATACGGCCGCAACTGTGGTTGCGACCGCAGCGGATTGAGCCATGCCCGTCATCGCCATTGCCCACCCGCTGGTGCGCCACAAGATCGGCCTGCTGCGCGAGGACCAGATCTCCACCAAGAAGTTTCGCGAGCTGACGCATGAGCTGGCGCGGCTGCTGGCGTACGAGGCCACGGCCGATTTTCCGCTGGAAAAAACCACCATCGCCTGCTGGAGCGGCCCGGTCGAGATCGACCAGATCGCCGGCCGCAAGGTCACCATCGTGCCGATCCTGCGCGCCGGCCTGGGCATGCTGGAGGGCGTGCTGGACATGGTGCCCAATGCCAAGATCAGCGTGGTCGGGCTGGCGCGCGACCACGAGACGTTGCAGCCGGTGCACTACTTCGAGAAGTTTGTCGGCCACCTCAGCGAGCGCACCGCGATCATCGTTGACCCGATGCTGGCCACGGCCGGGTCGATGATCGCCACGATCGACCTGCTCAAGGCCCGGGGCTGCCAGGACATCCGGGCGCTGGTGCTGGTGGCCGCGCCCGAGGGCATCGCAGCGCTGGCCTTGGCCCACCCGGACGTGCGTTGCTGGACCGCCGCGATCGACAGCCACCTCAACGAGATCGGCTACATCATCCCTGGCCTCGGGGACGCCGGGGACAAGATCTTCGGCACCAAGGACGACGACACCCGGTGAGCGCGCCGCGGCCTGCGCCGGTGGCCGACGCCGCCGCCAGCCGGGCTGAAGCGGTGCGGTCCCGGCGCAGCCTGGTAGCGCTGTTTGCTGCCACCTTCACCGAGCTGACCGGGCTGTTCCTGTTCGCGCCGCTGCTGCTGTTCACGCTCAAGGCGCGCGGTCTGGACACCGCCACGGTCGGGGCATTTGCCGCGCTGCAGTGGGTGGGCTTGCTGGTGGCCACGCCGTTTGCCTCGTCCTGGGTGCAACGGCTGGGGCCGCGCAACGCACTGCTGGCCAGCGGCGCGGTGCCGCTGGTGGCGCTGGCGGGCATCTTGGTGTGGCACAGCCTGCCGGTCTGGTCGCTGTTGTATTTTGTGGCGGGCATGGCGTCCGCGTTGCGCTGGATCCTGGCCGAGGCCACGGTGGCCGAGCTGGCCCCGCCGCACCGGCGCGGCCGGGTGATGGGCCTGTTTGCGATGATGATCGGCGTGACTTTCATGGCCGGACCGGCCCTGCTGTCGGTGCTGTTGTCTGCAGGCTGGGACACCCAGGGCGTGGGCTGGGTGGCGGTATCGCTGGTGGCGCTGGGCCTGCTGTTGCTGGTGCCGGTACGGCCGCCGCCGGCCGCCGTGGCAGGCGCGGCCACTGCCCGCAGCGGTTGGCGCGGCACCTGGGGCGCCGTGCGCGCCGCGCCGGTGGTGATGCTGACCGGGTTCATCGGCGGATTTTTTGAGTCTGGCCTGGCCAGCACGCTGCCGCTGTATGGCCTGACGGTCGGCATGTCTGCCGCCAGCGCAGCGTTGTTGGTGTCAGTCAGTGGCCTGGGCAGCACCTTGCTGGCGCCGCTGGCCGGTGAGCTGGCCGACCGGTTGAGCACCGCGTGGGTGCGCCGGGCCTGCGCACTGGTCTGCCTGCTGGCCACGCTGGGCCTGCTGGCCGTGCCGCGCTGGGGCGCATGGGTCTGGCCGATTGCCTTTTGCTGGGGCGGCGCGGGCGCTGCGCTGTACACGCTGGCGATGGTCGATATCGGCCACCGCCACCAGGGCGTGGCGCTGGTCAACAGCACCGCCGTGCTGGTGATGGCCTACACCGCGGGTGGCATGCTGGCGCCGGCCGCTGGCGGTGCCATGCTGCAGTGGGCGCCCGTGATTGGCTTCCCGGCCTTGTTGGCGGCGGTGGCCTTGCTGGGCTGGTGGCCAGTGGCCCCGGCGATTTTGGGTACGATCGGCGCCCGGCAGGGCAGGGCAGGCGACAGCGACTGACGTGACGGCACACAGGCCGGCAACCTGTCGCCAGCCCACAGCAAGCCAACCACAGACCAGCAAAAAGGGCGGACGCAATGGCGATGGACGTGGTGGACTACGAGATCAAGGGCACCGAGATGCAGTTTGTCGAGATCGAGCTCGATCCCGGCGAGGCGGCGGTGGGTGAGGCCGGCAGTCTGTTTTTCATGGACGCCGGCATCACGATGGACACCGCCTTTGGCGATGGATCGGGGGGCGGCGGCGGCTTTTTTGGCAAGTTGCTGGGCGCCGGCAAACGGCTGGTCACGGGTGAGTCGCTGTTCACCACCGTCTACACCAACGGCACATCGCACAAACAGCGGGTGGCGTTTGCCGCACCCTATCCCGGCAAGATCGTGGCGATGGACTTGCGCCAGTTGGGCGGCACGTTGATTTGCCAGAAAGACGCATTCCTCTGTGCCGCGCGCGGTGTGTCGCTCGGCATCTTCTTCCAGCAGAAGCTGTCGGTGGGCTTTTTCGGTGGCGAGGGGTTTGTGATGCAAAAGCTCGAAGGCGACGGCCTGGCTTTCGTACACGCCGGCGGCACCATCGTCAAGCGCGAGCTGCCGGCCGGCCAGTGCCTGGTGGTCGATACCGGCTGCCTGATGGCCTACACGCCCAGTGTCGATTTCGAGATCCAGTACGTCGGCAAGATCAAGACCGCGATGTTTGGCGGTGAGGGTTTGTTTTTGGCCAGGCTCACCGGCCCGGGCACGGTCTGGCTGCAGAGCCTGCCGTTTTCTCGCCTCGCCAGCCGGGTGTTTGCTGCCGCACCCCAAGCCGGCGGCAGCCGGCGCGAGGAGGGCGGTCTTTTGGGTGGGCTGGCTGGCGGTGCCGCACTGGGCGGGCTGCTGGGCGGTGATGATGAATAGCCTGGCGGCAGCAATTCGCGTGAGGCTGCCGCGTGTGCGTGCACGGACACCTCGGCTGGCGCTGCTTGCGACGCTGGGGCTGTCAGTGCTGTTTGTACTGCCGGGGTTGGTGCAGCCCGCCGCTGCGGCATCACCCGCCGCCGCCAGCGTGGCGCTGGAAGACATCAGCTCCACCGAGCTCAAGGCCCGCATCGCGGCCGGCGCCACCACCGTGCTGGTGCCGATCGGCGGCACCGAGCAAAACGGCCCGCACATGGCGCTGGGCAAGCACAACCTGCGGGTCAAGGTGCTGGCCGCGCGCATTGCCGAGCGGCTGGGGCAGGCGGTGGTGGCGCCGGTGATCGCCTATGTGCCTGAAGGGGCGATTGACCCCGCCACGCAGCACATGCGCTGGGTGGGCACGCTGTCGATCCCGGAAGCGGCCTTCGAGGCGGTGCTGGAGGGCGCGGCGCGCAGCCTGCGCCAGCACGGGTTCCGGGACGTGGTGTTCCTGGCCGACCACGGCGGTTACCTGAAGAACACCGAGCGCGTAGCGGCCCGGCTGACCCGCGAGTTTGCTGCCGGCGCGCCGGGCCGCCCCGCCTGCCGGGTGCTGGCCCTGGCCGAGTACTACCAGGTGACGCAGACCGATTTCGTTGAGGCGCTGAAGGCGCGTGGTTATGGCCTGGACGAGATCGGCCGCCACGCAGGCCTGGCGGACACCTCGCTGATGCTGGCGATCGACCCGGCGATGGTGCGCATGGACGCTGCCGCCGCCCGGCCCAAGGGCGCCAACGACGGCGTGACCGGTGACCCGCGCCGCGCCAGTGCCGAGCTGGGCCGGCTGGGCACGGACCGCATCGTCGAGGTGTCGGCCGCCGCCATCGGCGCTCACCTGCGCCAGCGCAGCCCGGCGTCCGGCGGTGGCGCGACAATGGCGCCGGCAAAACAGTGAATCGGGTGTTCAGATGAGGACGAAGTCGTGACGAACAGGGTGAATCGTGTGAATGGCGTGAATGGCGTGAATGGCGTGATTGGCGTGATTGGCGTGAGGGGCATGAATCGGCCAGGGCTGTGGTTGGCCGGGCTGCTGATGGCCGCGGCCCCGTGCACCGGCGCATGGGCGGCCGGACCGGCGCCGGCGGGTTCTGCGCCCGCCGTTGCAGCCAGCACCGGCGGCCTGCCCGGCATGCCGCCCGTGGTCGATGCGCGCAACCTGTACAGCGAGGTGGCGACCGGCAAGGTCAGCCCGGCGCTGGCCGGCGACCTGGAACGCATCTACGTGCCCAACCTGCGCTCCAACAACGTCACCGTGATCGACCCGGCCACCTTGAAGGTGGTGGACAAATTCAAGGTCGGCATCGGCCCGCAGCACATCGTGCCGTCCTGGGACTTGCGCACGCTGTGGGTCACCAACAATGCCGAAGGCCGCACCGATGGCAGCCTGACACCCATCGACCCGCGCACCGGCAAGCCCGGCAAGGCGATTCCGGTGGACGACCCTTACAACATGTATTCCACGCCCGACGGCCAATCGGCGATCGTGGTGGCCGAGGCGCGCAAGCGGCTTGACTTCCGCGATCCCAAGACCATGGCCCTGCAGTACGCGATCGACACGCCGCTGTGCCCGGGCATCAACCACGCCGAGTTTTCGATAGACGGCCGCTTTGCGATCTTCACCTGCGAGTTCTCGGGCACGATCGTCAAGATCGACCTGGTCGGCCGCAAGGTGCTGGCTTACCTCAAGCTGAAAATGCCAGCCACCCGGTTCAAGGAAGTGGTGGGTGCCCCGCGCACACTGCCGGGCAAGGCCTGGGAGCCTGGCGCCACCGAGGTTTGCACGGTGACCAAGGGCATGCCGCAGGACATCCGCTCATCGCCCGACGGCAAGCGCTTCTACATCGCCGACATGCATGCCGATGGTGTGCACATCATCGATGTCGAGTCCTTCACCCAGGTCGGCTTCATCACCACTGGCGTCGGTGCACACGGCCTGTACCCCAGCCGCGACGGCAAGCGGCTGTATGTGGCCAACCGCGGCTCACACAAGATCCATGGCGCCAAGCTGGGTGACGGCAGTGTGACGGTGATCGACTTTGCCAGCGAGAAGATCGTCGCCCGCTGGGCCGTGCCGGGTGGTGGCAGCCCCGACATGGGCAATGTCAGCGCCGACGGCAAATACCTTTGGCTGGCGGCACGCTTTGATGACGTGGTCTACCGCTTCGACACCACCACCGGCGACGTGTCACAGGTCAAGGTCAACAGCGAGCCGCACGGCCTGACCGTCTGGCCGCAGCCGGGCCGCTACTCACTCGGCCACACCGGCAACATGCGCTGACCGGGCCGGCACAGCCGCACAACCTACCCAGGTCCGTTTGGTGAGCGCCACTGCCGCATGAACGCCCTGCTCGACGCCTTTTGGCGCGCCGCCGCCTACTGCCTGCACCCCAAGGTGATCGGGCTGTCGCTGCTGCCACTGCTGGTCGGCGTGGCGCTCACGCTGGGCATGGGCTGGTTCTACTGGGAAGCCGCGGTGGCCGGCGTGCGCGCCACGCTGGAGAACTGGCTGCTGCTTGATGCGGGGCTGAAGTGGGTCGAATCGGTGATCGGCGCGTCGTTCCGTTCGGTGCTGGCGCCGCTGATCGTGGTCGGGCTGGCGGCGCCGGTGATCGTGGTGCTGTCGGTGTTGCTGGTGGCCTGGCTGATGGCCCCGGCTATCGTCGGCCTGGTGGCGGCACGGCGCTTTCCCCTGTTGGAGCGCAAACACGGCGCGGGCATGGTCACCAGCGTGCTGTGGTCGCTGGGCTGCACACTGGTGGCGCTGCTGGCACTGGTGATCAGCCTGCCGCTGTGGTTCATCCCGCCGCTGGTGCTGGTAGTGCCGCCGCTGATCTGGGGCTGGTTGAACTTTCGGGTGATGAGTTTCGACGTGCTTGCTGAACACGCCAGCGCCGCCGAGCGACGTGACCTGATGCGCCAGCACCGCCTGCAACTGCTGGGCATCGGCGTGGTCTCGGGCTACCTGGGCGCGGCGCCATCGCTGCTGTGGGCGGCCAGCGCGATGACATTGGTGTTTGCGCCGCTGCTGATCGTGGTGTCGGTCTGGCTGTACACGCTGGTGTTCGCGTTTTCGGCGCTCTGGTTTGCGCACTACAGCCTGGCTGCACTGGCCGCCATGCGCGGCCAGGCCGCGCTGGACGAGGCGCGGGGTATCGCCCACCCGGTCGTCCGCCCCGGCACGGCCACCGGCGATGTGGTCGATGCCATCCCTGTCTTGCCGGCGGCCAGCGCGCCGCCCGCACCACCCTTGTCGGCCCTGCCGCCGCCCATCCCCTGAAGGCAGACCCCATGCGCACCATCGGCCTCATCATCATCGGCGACGAGATCCTCTCGGGCAAACGCCTGGACAAGCACCTGCCCAAGGTCATCAGCCTGCTGGGCGAGCGCGGCCTGGCGCTGGCCTGGGCGCGTTACCTGGGCGACCGGCGTGACCACATCACCGCCGCGCTGAAAGACGCTTTTGCCAGCGGCGACATCGTGTTTTGCTGCGGCGGCATCGGCGCCACGCCGGACGACCACACCCGCCAAAGCGCCGCCGCCGCGCTGGACCGGCCATTGGCGCTGCACCCCGAGGCCGAAACGCTGATCCGCGAGCGCATGCAGGAGGTGGCGGCCGAGCAAGGCTTGGCCTACGCGCCCGACCGGCCCGACAACCTGCACCGGCTCAACATGGGCACCTTTCCGCAGGGTGCCGACATCATCCCCAACCCCTACAACAAGATCCCGGGTTTTTCCGTGGGTGATGTGCACTTCGTGCCCGGCTTCCCGGCGATGGCGCACCCGATGATCGCCGCGTTGCTGGACGGCCGGTACACGGCGCTGCACGGCAGCCAGGTCAGCACCGAGCGGTCTGTGATCGTGATGGGCGGCATGGAGGCCGCGCTCACTCCCCTGATGGAAGACATCGAGGCGCGCTTTGCTGGCGTCAAGGTCTTCAGCCTGCCCAGCGTGGACCACCCGCAATGGGGCCGCCACATCGAGTTGGGTGTCAAAGGCTCGCTGGACGGTACCCTGCCGGCCTTTGAGGCCTTGCTGGCGGCACTGCGGCCCATGGGTGTCACATTCGGCCCCGAGATGGTGCGCTGACAACGCCCCATCGAAGGGCATCGAGCCGCACCTTGTTGGTGCTTGCTCCGGGCTTGGGCCATCTGTTGTCAGTGCCCGCACCGTGCGCGGCCTGACGCGTCCGGCCACCGGCTCCGGGCATGGTTTCTGCTACATTCTTGTGCGCTCTGGCCGGTGTCCAACCACCAGAGTACAACCGCAACACAACCGCAAGCACCCCTTCCCCCATCTGTTTTGCGTGTCCAGTGCAGTGCAAGGGTGTCCCGCACTTCTCTGGCGCGTCCCGCTAGGAGATTCCTGATGGCAAAGACCGTCGCCGATGTGATGGCCATGGTGAAAGAAAACGAAATCAAGTTCGTTGATTTCCGATTCACCGATACCCGCGGCAAGGAACAGCACGTCTCCGTGCCCGTTTCGCATTTTGATGAAGAAAAGTTCACGTCGGGCCACGCCTTCGACGGCTCCTCGATCGCCGGCTGGAAAGGCATCGAAGCCTCGGACATGCAATTGATGCCCGACCCGAACACCGCCAACATCGACCCGTTTTTCGAAGAGCCGACGCTGATCCTGACCTGCGACGTTGTCGATCCGGCCGACGGCAAGCCCTATGAGCGCGACCCGCGCTCGCTGGCCAAGCGGGCTGAAGCCTACATGCGTTCCACCGGCCTGGGCGACGCCGCCTACTTTGGCCCCGAGCCTGAATTCTTCGTCTTCGACAGCGTGCGTTGGGGCAACGACATGTCGGGCTGCTTCTCCAAGATTGAATCCGAAGAAGCCGCCTGGAACACCGGCAAAGAGTACGAGCACGGCAATTCCGGCTTCCGTCCCACCGTCAAGGGGGGCTACTTTCCGGTGCCGCCGGTCGATTCGGGCCAGGATCTGCGCTCGGAGATGTGCCTGATCTTGGAGTCGCTGGGCATCCCGGTCGAAGTGCACCACCACGAGGTGGCCAATGCCGGCCAGATGGAGATTGGTACCCGCTTCTCCACGCTGGTCGAGCGCGCTGATTGGGTTCAGCTGCAAAAGTACGTGATCCACAATGTGGCCCACGCCTATGGCAAGACCGCCACCTTCATGCCCAAGCCGATCGTTGGCGACAATGGCAGCGGCATGCATGTGCACCAGTCGGTGTTCAAGGACGGCAAGAACCTGTTTGCGGGTGACGGCTATGCCGGTTTGAGCGACTTCGCGCTGTACTACATCGGCGGCATCATCAAGCACGCCCGTGCCTTGAACGCGATCACAAACCCCGGCAACAACAGCTACAAGCGCCTGGTGCCTGGCTTCGAAGCCCCGGTGAAACTGGCCTACTCGGCGAAGAACCGCTCGGCCTCGATCCGCATTCCGTACGTGGCCAATCCCAAGGGCCGCCGCGTCGAAGCGCGCTTCCCCGATCCGCTGATGAACCCGTACCTGGGTTTCGCCGCGCTGCTGATGGCCGGTCTGGACGGCGTGGAAAACAAGATCCACCCGGGCGAGGCCGCCACCAAGGACCTGTACCACCTGCCGCCCGAAGAAGACGCGAAGATCCCGACCGTCTGCCACAGCCTGGACCAGGCGCTGGACTACCTGGACAAGGGCCGCAGCTTCCTGACCAAGGGAGGTGTTTTCACCGACACGATGATCGACGCCTTTATCGAGCTGAAGATGCAGGAAGTGACCCGCTTTCGCATGACGACGCACCCGATCGAGTTCGACATGTACTACAGCCTTTGACGGGTTCAGCGCGGTTCCCCTCGCGGGGACACGCGTCCTTGGGCTGTAAATAATCACGGCTTGTGGCAAGGAAAGGACGGCATCTGCCGTCCTTTCCTTTTTAGAATCAAGGGCTTGGTTGGCTTTTCTTATCAATTGGCGGATACTGCAGAGCCAGCCAGTGCCTGCCGGTGCGAGGAGTCATCTCCATGAAGTACGCTTTTCTTTTTCCCTTGGCCGTTGCCGCCCTGGCAACCCACACCTACGCCCAAACCATCTATCGCTGCTCGGGCAACGTCTATACCAATGACGTTGCCGAAGCCCGTGCCAAGGGCTGCAAGACCCTGGAGGGCGGCAACGTCACCGTGGTGCAGGGAACGCGCGTCAGCAGTCCTGCCGCCCCCGTCAAGGTCGCTGCCGCCACGCAGTCCTCGGCAGGTCCAGGCCAGCGGATCGAGGCCGACGAGCAGCGCGCGAGGGATTCGGACGCCCGCGGCATCCTCGAATCCGAGCTGAAGAAGGCGGAGGTCCGGCATGCCGACCTGGTCAAGGAATACAACAACGGCGAGCCCGAAAAGATGGGCCCGGAACATCGCAACTACCAGAAGTACCTGGACCGTGTCGCCGAACTGAAAGCCACCATCGCGCGCACCGAGAGCGACGTCGCCGGCATCAAGCGAGAGCTGGGCCGGGTGTCAAAATGAGGGCTTGACCCAGCCAGCGCCCCTTTCCGCCCGCTTTCAATCGCTCGACCTGCTGGCCACACTGGTGGCGGTGGTCGCGGGCGACGGAACCGTTCTCTTCGCCAACTCGGCGCTCGAGGACGCCCTCGGCAGCTCACGCCGTACGATCGAGGGCTCCGACTTTCCGCACTGTTTCACCGAGCCGCACCTGCTGCGCGGTGCGCTCGAGGGCGCGAGCGGCAATGTCTTCGCAGCCCTGCGCTACGATGCCTGGCTGGTCCGGCAGAACAATGGCGAGCCCTTGCCTGTCCACGTGGTCGTGGCACAGACCGACAGGCCGGGCGAATGCATCGTGGAGCTACTCCCGCTGGAGGCGCAGGCCAGGCAAGAAAGAGAAGAAAGGCTGATCGACCAGGCCCAGGCCAACAAGGAGCTGATCCGCAACCTGGCGCATGAAATCAAGAATCCCCTGGGCGGAATCCGCGGCGCCGCGCAGCTTCTCGAGATGGAGATCGACTCCAGGGAGTTGAAGGAATACACCAAGGTCATCATCCATGAGGCGGATCGGCTGCAGACCCTGGTCGATCGCCTGCTCGCCCCGCACCGCCGGCCGCATGTGGTGGGCGACGTGAACATTCACGAAATCTGCGAGCGCGTGCGTTCGCTCATCCTGGCGGAATTTCCCCGTGGCTTGAAGGTGGTGCGCGAATACGACGTGTCGATCCCCGAGTTCCGGGGTGACCGCGAGCAGTTGATCCAGGCGGTGCTCAACATTGCACAGAATGCGTGCCAGGCGTTGTCCCCTGCCATTTCGGCCGGCGAGGCGCAACTGATCTTGCGCACGCGAATCGCCCGGCAAGTGACTTTCGGCAAGCAGCGCTACCGACTGGCACTGGAATTGCATGTCATCGACAACGGGCCCGGCGTACCCGACTCCATCAGGGACCGAATCTTCTTTCCGCTGGTATCGGGCAGGGAAGGCGGTTCGGGCCTGGGGCTGACACTGGCACAGACCTTCGTCCAGCGGCATCATGGACTGATCGAATGCGACAGCGTGCCCGGCAGGACGGATTTCAAGGTGCTGATTCCGTTGCCATGAACCATTGATGTATTGACCAGGGTCACAAGAACACATGAAGCCGATCTGGATCGTTGACGATGACCAATCCATCCGCTTCGTGCTGGAAAAGGCCCTGCTGCGCGAGGACCTCCCCACCCGCAGCTTCACCAATCCGCGCGAGGTGCTGCAGGCACTGGAATCGGGCGACGAGGAGAGCGGCCCGCAGATCCTGGTGAGCGACATCCGGATGCCGGGCGGATCGGGGCTGGATCTGCTGACCAAGGTCAAGGAGTTGCATCCGGGCCTGCCGGTCATCATCATGACCGCGTTCTCGGACCTTGACAGTGCGGTCTCGGCTTTCCAGGGCGGTGCCTTCGAGTACCTGCCCAAGCCGTTCGATCTGCCAAAGGCCATCGAACTGATACGCCGCGCCGTCGAGGAAAGCCAGCGCGAGGAGGTGGCGGAAGAGCGGATGGCCGCGGCGCCCGAGATGCTGGGCCAGGCACCCGCGATGCAGGACGTGTTCCGGGCGATCGGGCGCCTGTCGCAGAGCAACGTCACGGTGATGATCACGGGCGAGTCGGGCTCGGGCAAGGAGCTGGTGGCGCGGGCCTTGCACAAGCATTCGCCACGCGCGGGCGGGCCGTTCGTGGCCATCAACACCGCCGCCATCCCCAAGGACCTGCTCGAGTCCGAGCTGTTCGGCCACGAGCGCGGCGCCTTTACCGGCGCGCAGACGATGCGGCGCGGCCGGTTCGAGCAAGCCGACGGAGGCACACTGTTTCTC
>JBKJKU010000059.1:0-18931 GCA_046597355.1 Aquabacterium sp. | reverse complement strand
GACGTCCATAGATGGCTATATTCTGACCACGCGGTGATGCAGTTTTAGCTGCATGACAACTGTTTTTGGGATGCGCCAGGCGCGGTGTTGGCGGTCCCATTCGCCGCCCAGTTGCTTGATCTGGCGTTGCAGGTCGATCTCGCCGATGGCAATGCGCAGGTGAACGGTGTCTGGCAGGCGGTTGTCGATGGCGATGGGGCCTTCGTCAACCACGATTTCGACGGTGGTGTACCGCTGGCCCGATGCTGCGTCTTGTCGGTAGCGCACGCACACCAGGTTTTCACCGTAGCGCTGTGCCAACTTCTTGGCGCCGGCTTGGGCGGGGCCCAGTTTTTTGGTGATCCGGACTTGGTGCAATGGGGTGGTGGGCATGGCGGCGCGCCTCGTCGGTTGCGCATTGGCCCGGGGTGCGTGGGGTCGGGCTTGCAGCGCTGCGGTGTTGGATAGATACTGTGGTTTTGTACAGTACCATTTCCACTGGCGTATGACCATGTCCATGACCGTTGAGCCGCCTCCCGAACGGCTGTTGGATCAGCTTCGCAGCCAGATCCGTTATCTTCACTACAGCATACGTACCGAGCAGGCTTACGTCCATTGGACGCGTGCTTTTGTGCGTTTTCACGGTCTTCGGCATCCGCTTGAACTGGGGGGTGCTGACGTTGAGCGCTTTTTGGCCTGGCTGGCCAATGATCGGCAGGTTTCGGCGTCCACCCACAAGCAGGCCTTGTCGGCGCTGTTGTTTCTCTACCAGCGGGTGCTGGGTCAGCAAGTGCCCTGGATGGATGAGATCAGCCGTCCGCGCAGCGACGCCAGACTGCCGGTGGTGCTGGCCCACGATGAGGTTTCCCGGGTCTTGGCGGCGCTGGACGCCGACCAGCGCTTGTTCGGCCAGTTGCTCTACGGCACCGGTTTGCGCCTTTTGGAAGGCCTTCGGCTGCGGGTCAAGGACATTGACTTTGAGCGCCGGGCCATCATCGTGCGAGAGGGCAAGGGCAGCAAGGACCGGGTGGTGATGCTGCCGGCATCGCTGCAGCAGCCGCTGCGTCGGCAGTTGGCAAATGTGCACGCGCTGTGGGTGGCCGATCGGGCTGCCGGGGTGGCCGGGGTGCAGTTGCCGCATGCGCTGGCCCGCAAATATGTGCGCGCGCCGTTGTCATGGGCGTGGTTCTGGGTGTTTCCGCAGCCCAGCTTGTCCGCTGATCCGCGTGGTGAGGGCGTGCGCCGGCACCACCAGACCGATCAGGCTTTTCAGCGGGCTTTCAAGCGCGCGGTGGCGGCGGCAGGGTTGCACAAGCCCGCTACGCCGCACACGTTGCGCCATTCGTTTGCCACGCATCTGTTGTTGGCGGGTTATGACATCCGCACGGTGCAAGAGCTGCTCGGCCATGCCGATGTCAGCACCACGATGATCTACACCCATGTGCTCAAGCTGGGCGGGGGCGCGGTGCGCAGCCCGATGGACAGCTTGATGGGCTTGTCGACTGACCCGGCCGAGTTCTCGGGCGTTGCGCCGGTGCGGCCTGGCCACCAGCCTGCCGCGGTGTTGCCGCCTCGGCGCAAGGCGCCGCTGGTCACCCGCGAACCCTATGCGCGCTACACCGTTCACCCGTCATGCTTCCCGCCTACGCCGAGCTTCACTGCCGCAGCAATTTCAGCTTTCTGACCGGCGCGTCCCAGCCCGAGGAACTGGTGGCCGCGGCGCAGGCGCGCGGCTATGCGGCGCTGGCGATCACGGACGAATGCTCGATGTCGGGCGCGGTGCGTGCGCTCGGCGCGGCGCAACGCCTGGGCTTTCGGGTGGTGGTGGGGGCCGAGATGCAGTTGGTCGCACCGTCCGCACTGCCGCCTGGTCATTCATCCGGCCATTCTTCCGGTCATTCGTCCAGCCATTCGTCCAGCCATTCGTCCAGCCATTCGTCTAGCCATTCGCCCGGCCAGTCACCCGGTGCACCGGCATTGCCGGCGTCCGGCCTGGTGGCTTTGCTGCCGGCGGCCGCGTCCGCCACGGTGGCTGCGTCCGCCACGGCGGCCGCTGGCGGTCAGCCCGCCGCGGCCACCACGGGCCCGCGCCTGGTGCTGCTGGCACAAACCCGGCGCGGCTACGGCAACTTGTCGCAATGGATCAGCGTGGCCCGGCGCCGGGCGGCCAAGGGCCAGTACCTGGCGCACCCGTCCGACCTGGAGGGCCGGGTGCCCAACGCGCCTTACCTGGCTGGCCTGCCGGATTGTTTTGCCATCCTGTTGCCGGGCGCCACCCAGCCGTTCGAGACGGTGTTTGCCCATGCCATGTGGCTCAAGACCTGGTTCGGCACCGACCGCTGCGCCATCGCCATCGAGCTGCTGCACCGGCCGCACGATGCGCTGCGGCTGGATGTGCTGCCGCGGCTGGCTGCGCTCACCGGCCTGCCGCTGGTGGCCTGCGGCGATGTGTTGATGCATTCGCGCGCGCGCAAGCCGCTGCAGGATGTGCTGGCCGCCACCCGGCTGGGCCTGCCGGTGGCCGATTGCGGCCTGGCACTCGAGCCCAATGCCGAGGCCCACCTGCGCTCGCGCCAGCGCCTGGCGCAGTTGTACGCGCCGGCCTGGCTGGACGCCACGCTGACGATTGCCGCGGGCTGTGCGTTTTCGCTGTCCGAGCTGCGTTATGAATACCCCGAGGAGATCGTGCCCGCCGGCCAGACACCCGCGTCCTGGCTGCGCACCCTGACCGAGCAGGGCGTGCTGCGGCGCTTTCCGGCGGGGGTGCCGCCTGCTGTGCGGGCCACCATCGAGCATGAGCTGGCGCTGATCCACCAGCTGGCCTTCGAGCCCTACTTCTTGACGGTGGCCGACATCGTGCAGTGGGCGCGCCATCAGCGCGGCATCCTGTGCCAGGGCCGCGGCAGCGCGGCCAACTCGGTGGTGTGCTACTGCCTGGGCATCACCGAGGTCGATCCGGAAGAAACCAGCCTGCTGTTCGAGCGCTTCATCAGCGCCGAGCGCAACGAGCCGCCCGACATCGACATCGACTTCGAGCACCAGCGCCGCGAGGAGGTGATCCAGTACATCTACCGCAAGTATGGCCGCCACCGCGCCGCGCTGACCGGGGTGGTGATCAGCTACCGGCCGCGCTCGGCGTTGCGCGACGTGGGCCGGGCGCTGGGGCTCGACCTGGACCGCATCGCCGCCGTCAGCAAAGGGCAACATTGGTTTGACGGCCGCACCATCGCACCCGACCGCCTGCGCGAGCAGGGGCTGGACCCGGACTCGCTGGTCTGCCGCCAGTGGATTGCGCTGACGCAGCAGCTGATCGGCTTTCCGCGCCACTTGAGCCAGCATCCGGGCGGTTTTGTGATCGCGCGCGACGACATCTCGCGCCTGGTGCCGGTCGAGAACGCCGCGATGGCGGGCCGCACCGTGATCCAGTGGGACAAGGACGACCTGGACGCGCTGGGCCTGATCAAGGTCGACATCCTGGCGCTCGGCATGCTGAGCGCCATCCGGCGCGCGCTGGCGATGGTGGGTGACAAGCTGGGCGCGCCCGGCTTTGGCATGCAGCAGGTGCCGCGCGGCGATGCGCCGGTCTACGACATGCTGTGCCGCGGCGACAGCGTGGGCACCTTCCAGGTCGAGAGCCGGGCCCAGATGAGCATGCTGCCGCGGCTCAAGCCGCGCTGCTATTACGACCTGGTGATCGAGGTGGCCATCGTGCGGCCCGGGCCGATCCAGGGCGGCATGGTGCACCCCTACCTGCGCCGCCGCTCGGGCGAAGAGGCGGTGGACTACCCCAGCCCCGAGGTCGAGCAGGCGCTGGGCCGCACGCTGGGCGTGCCGATATTTCAAGAACAGGTGATGCAGCTGGCCATCCTGGCGGCCGATTTCACCCCCGGCGAGGCCGACCAGCTGCGCCGTGCAATGGCCGCCTGGAAACGCAAGGGCGGGCTGGGCCCGTTCCATGAGCGGCTGGTGGGCCGCATGGTGGCCAAGGGCTACGCGGCCGACTACGCCGAGCGCATCTTCAAGCAGATCGAGGGCTTTGGCGAGTACGGCTTCCCCGAAAGCCATGCCGCCAGCTTTGCGCTGCTGGTCTATATCAGCGCCTGGCTCAAGCACCACCACCCGGACGCCTTTCTGGCCGGCTTGCTCAACAGCCAGCCGATGGGCTTTTATGCCCCGGCCCAGCTGGTGCGGGACGCGCGAGAGCATGGCGTGGTGGTGCTGCCGGTGGATGTGCTGCACAGCCAGTGGGAGAGCACGCTGGCGCCGGCGTCGGCGCAGGCGGCGCCCCCTGGCATGGCGGGCAGCGCAGCCACCGCCGGCCTGCGCCCGGTGCGCCTGGGTTTCAACCGCCTGATCGGTTTCAGCGAGGCCGCTGCCCGCCGCCTGGTGGCGGCCCGCGACACCGCACTGGCCGGTGGCTGCGGTGAGGCTGGCGACGGCGATAGCAGCGGTGCGGGTAGGCCCCGCCCGGCACCGCCTTTTGCCAGCGTCGAAGACCTGGCCCGACGCGCCGGCCTGGACGCCCACGCGCTGCAGCTGCTGGCCCAGGCCGATGCGCTGGCGCCACTGGTCGGCCACCGGCACCAGGCGGCCTGGGCCGTGCGCGGCATCGACACCCGGGCCACGCCGATGCTGCAGGCCACCCGCACGGCTGAGGGCACAGCGCTGCTGGACGCACCGGCCGCCGGCCCGGCGCTGCTGGCCGACTACCTCAGCACCGGCCTGTCGCTCAGCAACCACCCGCTGGCTTTGCTGCGCCCCCAGTTGCAGGCGTTCAAGGTGCAGCCGGCGGCGGTGCTGGCCCTGTGCCGCAACGGCCAGCTGGCACGGGCGTCGGGCCTGGTCACCCACCGCCAGCGGCCCGAGACCGCCCGCGGTGTGGTGTTCGTCACCCTGGAGGACGAGACCGGCACTGTCAACGTGATCGTCTGGCCCACGGTGGCCCAGGCCCAGCGTGTGCCGCTGCTGGCCGCCACCCTGCTGACGGTCTATGGCGTGTGGCAGCGCGAGGGCGAGGTGCGCCACCTGATCGCGCACCGGCTGGTCGACCACTCGGCGCTGCTGCAAGGCCTGGTCAGCAAGAGCCGCGATTTCCACTGACGGGTGGACCGGCCGCTGCGCCTGGGCCTGCAAACACACAGTCACCTTTGTCTCTGCATTCACCTTCGTCTTCGCCTTCGCCTTCGCTTGCACCGACGCCCACGCCCACGCCCACGCCCGTAAGCCGTCGTGCCCGGCTACCGCTGTCTGGCTGAAAATACCGGTATGACTGCCCCAGCCGCCCCCAACACCGCGCCCGCCACCGCCGCCACCGCCACCACCGCCGCCACCGCCGCCGCCGCCGCCGACACGGCCGGCACGTCCACCACCGCCTGCACCGCCGCCACCCCGCCGCTGATGCCCCAGACCCTGCAGTGGCTGCCCGCTGCCGGCCCCGGCGTGCAGTTGATGATCTTGCTGCACGGCTGGGGCGGGCGGGCCGCTGACATGGCCCCGTTGGCCCAGCGCCTGCGCCAGGCCTTTCCGCAGGCCGTGCTGCTGGCGCCCGAGGGTTTTGAGGCGGCCGACAGCGGCGGCGGCCGGCAGTGGTTTGATGTGGCCGGCGCCAACGGCCCGGTCACCGAGGCCAACCGCCCGGCCCGGGTGGCCGCCGCGCTGCCGCCGCTGGCCGACTGGGTGCGCGCCGCGCAGGCAATAACCGGCGTCAGCGATGCCGCCACCGCGTTGGTCGGATTCTCCCAGGGCGCCATCGTGGCGCTGGAGCTGGTGCAGCGCCACGACGGCATCGCCGGCCGGGTGCTGGCGTTTGCCGGTCGCTATGCCAGCCTGCCCGAGCACGCGCCGCGGCTGAGCACGCTGCATTTTTTCCACGGCGCCACCGACACCGTGGTCCCCGCGGCCCAGGCCCGGCTGGCCATCGAGCGGCTGGCGGTGCTGCGGGGCGACGCCACCATCGACATCGCCAACGGCGTCGGCCATGCGTTGCCGATGGCACTGGCCGACCGGGCAGTCGAGCGCCTGCGCAGCCACATCCCGCAGCGCACCTGGGCCGCCGCACTGGGCGCGGTGCCAGAGCTGGCGGCCGGCACGCCCGGCACCGGCGAGGACGACTGACCAGCGTCCCACCGCGGCCCGCCTGGCCGGTATCGCGCCCTGCCTGACCCGATCCACCACACACCGACCCCCGCCATGGGTCGGCTAACACGGGGTCGCCCACGCGCGGTCACGCCCCCTGCTTACACTGCCGCGCATGCTCTTTCTGCTGTCACCCGCCAAGACCCTGGACTACGACACCCGGCTTGCCAAGGCCGTCGCCGCCCGGGCCACCGACCCCTTGTTTGGCGCCCGTGCGGCCGAGCTGATCGGCCTGCTCGCGCCGCTGGCCCCCAGTCAGGTGGCGCAGCTGATGGACCTGTCGGACGAGCTGTCCACGCTCAATGCGGCGCGCTACGCTGCCTGGACGCCGCAAGCCACGCCCCACAACAGCCGGCCGGCGGCGCTGGCGTTCAATGGCGATGTCTACGGCGGTCTGGACGCACGCAGCCTCAAACCCGGCCAGCTCGATTGGGCGCAACAGCACCTGGTGATCTTGTCCGGCCTGTACGGCGTGCTGCGGCCGCTAGACCGGCTGCAGCCCTACCGGTTGGAGATGGGCACCCGCCTGGCCAATGCCGCCGGCAAGGACCTTTATGCCTACTGGGGCGACACCCTGGCGGCCTACCTGGATGAGCGCCTGGCAGCGCAGGCCGGGCCTGGCGGCACGCCGGTGTTGCCGGTGATCGTCAACCTGGCCTCGCAAGAGTATTTCAAAGCGGTCTCGCGCCGGGCTTTGCAGGCCCGGGTGGTCGACTGTGTGTTCGAGGAGGGCCGGGCCGGCGGCTTCAAGGTCATCAGCTTTTTTGCCAAGCGTGCCCGCGGCCTGATGGCGCGCTGGGCGGTGCAGCACAAGGTGACCACGGTCAGGCGGCTTCAGCGCTTCGATGCCGAGGGCTATGGCTTTGACGCTGCAGCGTCGTCGGCCGACCGGCTGGTTTTCCGGCGCAGCGAACCGGCTTGACGTTGGCGCTTGTGACCCAGCCCACCACCGTGGACACCCGCCGTCGGCCCGCTGAAAGCACTGCCAGAATACCGCGATGAACGCGCAAGTGGTGTCTGCCGAACTGCGGCACTGGATCATCGAGCAAACCCAGGCCGGTTGCCGGCCTGAGGACGTGCTGGCGGCCATGCGCAGCAGTGGCTGGACAGAGGCGGTGGCGCTGGCGGCGCTGGAAACCACGCTGCAGCAGTTCCTCGACGCCCAGGGCCAGCCGCAGCTGTCGCAACTGCCGCCCTCCAGCCCAGCGCAACCGGGCCAGCCGTCAACCGCGGGGTCCACGCAGGCGGGGCCGCATCAGCGGCCGGTGGCCTTGCCAGAACCGGCGCTGGCCGGATCGCCCAGCCAACTGTGGGCGGGCGACCGCCGTGTCACCGTGTTGCTGACGCTGCAGCAGCCACGCATCGTGGTGCTGGGCGGGCTGCTGAGCGACGACGAGTGCGACGCGCTGGTGGCGGCTGCGGCACCGCGCCTGGCGCGCTCGGAGACCGTCGTCATCGACACCGGCGGCAACGAGGTCAACCCGGCGCGCACCAGCGAGGGCATGTTTTTTAGCCGCGGCGAGACGCCGCTGTGCGCCCGCATCGAAGCGCGCATCGCCGCGCTGCTGAACTGGCCGGTGATCAACGGCGAGGGCCTGCAGATCCTGCACTACCAGCCCGGCGCCGAGTACAAACCGCACCACGACTACTTTGACCCAGCCCAGCCCGGCATGACGGCGGTGCTGGCGCGCGGTGGCCAGCGTGTGGGCACGCTGGTGATCTACCTGAACACGCCGTTGCAGGGCGGCGGCACCACCTTTCCGGACGTGGCGCTGGAGGTGTCGCCGATCAAGGGCAATGCGGTTTTCTTCAGCTACGACCGGCCCCACGCCAGCACCCGCACGCTGCATGGCGGCGCGCCGGTGCTGGCGGGCGACAAGTGGGTGGCCACCAAATGGCTGCGCGAGGGTGAATTCACCTGACCGCATCGGGCTGTCAACCGCCCGGCCAGCGCTGGCGTTGAACCACCGAGCACTCCACCGCTTGCAACCCAAAAGGACGACAAACCATGAACAAATTCTTCGCTGCCCTGATCGCCGTCACCTTCAGCCTGGGCGCGTTTGCCCAAACCGCTGCGCCCGCTGCTGCTGCCCCCGCCGCTGTTGCGCAAAAGTCGGCCGCCGCCGAGCCTGCCAAGAAGGCCACCAAGTCGACCAAGTCCACCAAGTCGACGAAGTCGGCCAAGAAGTCGCCGACCAAGGCCAAGCCGGCTGCCTGAGCGCCAGCCGCGCTGCGCCCGCTGCCGTCACGGCGGCGGGTTGGAAAAAAGCCCGGTGTGTCCGGGCTTTTTCACGTCCGCCTCCCGCCGCCGATCGAATGCAAGCCGGCGCATGCGCCGGCCCGACCCAGGTTGCGCTCAGCCGCGCCGGGTCTGGTATTCGAAGAACATCTGCCCGCCAAACGCCAGCGTGCCCATCAGCACCGTGCCACCCACCAGCAGGGCGGTCACCACACCAAGCACCGGGCCCCAGCCTGTGGGCTGTACCGGCTGGCCGGGGTTGTGGCGTTCGGTCCAGCGCTCGTCCGGCGTCAGGCCGTAGACGATGGCCGCCAACATGCCGATCGACAGCATCAGCCCCAGCACCGGGATCAGCAACCAGGCGGCGTGGTCATCCTGGCCGAGGTTTTGCATGCGCACCGCGCCGGCCAGGCCCAGCAGCGTGGGCACGGGGTGCAGCCAGGCCAGTGCATCGCGCCGGCCGTACAGGTAGAAACGGTGCGCGCCCAGGCTGCCCAGCAGCAGGGCCAGCCAGGTGGTGACCGTTTTGGATTTGGTGTGCAAGCGCATCCCGGCGTGCTGGCCGTTCAATCCGCGGCCGGCAGGCTGTCGCCGCCGCCCAGGGCGCGCTGCATCAGCACCACGTCCAGCCAGCGGTCGAACTTCCAGCCCGCAGCCTTGAGCACGCCGGTGTGCTCAAAGCCCAGCGCGGCATGCACCCCGATCGACCCGGCGTTGGCCGCATCGCCGATCACCGCCAGCATCTGGCGTGCGCCGGCGGCTTCGCAGCGGCCCACCAGTTCGGCCAGCAGCAAGCGGCCCACGCCCTGGCCACGCGCATCGGCATGCAGGTAAATCGAGTCTTCCAGGCAAAACCGGTAGGCCCTGCGCGGCCGAAAGTGGTTGGCATAGGCGTAGCCCAGCACCTGGTCGCCGGCCTGCGCCACCAGCCAGGGCAAGCCCTTGTCCAGCACGTCGTCACGCCGGCGGGCCATCTCCGCGCCATCGGGTGGGTCCAGCTCAAACGTGCCGGTGCCGTGCAGCACGGCATGGGCATAGATCGCGGTGATGGCGGGCAGGTCGGCTGGGGTGCTGGGCCGGATCAGCAAGGCGGGTCGGTTCATGGTTTCCACAGTCTCGGTCAATGGCGGCTGGTCAGCTCGCGCGTCGGCAGTTTATAATGTTGGGTTTTCGGCGACGGCTGGTGGCAACACCGGCGTATCTACGGGGCCGAAATAGGTGCTTGATCGCACCAAGAAAAGTACTCAGGCGGTACGCAAGAGTACGCAAGACAGTGCCGCAGCATCCGACGAGGCGACCACGCCTGGGTCGATTGCGGTAAACAGATGGACCCGTCCCTAGTGTCTCCGGGGTGGGCCGATCGCCTACGAATTTCTGGAAAATCATCATGGTCGTTATCCGACTGGCTCGTGGCGGCGCCAAGAAGCGCCCGTTCTACAACATCGTCGTGGCGGATTCGCGCGAACGCCGCGACGGTCGCTACCTTGAGCGGCTGGGTTTTTACAACCCGATGGCCTCGGGTGGCGAGCAGCCGCTGCGCGTGGCACTCGACCGCGTCGGCTACTGGCAAGGTGTCGGCGCCCAGCTGTCGCCCACCGTCAAGCGTCTGGTCGGCGATGCCGCCAAGGCGCAGGTCGCGCCGGCCGCCCCCGCGGCTGCCTGATTCCGGCGCCAACCGCCCGGTCGGGGTCAACGGTGCCGTCCGCTGACATGATGCCGGCGGTGCCGGTTGTCGCCACCGGCAGCAGCGCTCCGCCCGCCAAGCCAGACGACGCAGCCTTCCCTGGCGATGCGATCGAGGTCGGCCGTGTGCTGGGTGCCTGGGGTATCAAGGGCGGGATTCGGGTCAAGCCGTTTTCCAGCGACCCCGAAGCCCTGTTCTCGTCACGGCGCTGGTTCATCCAGCCGCCGGAGAGCATTCTGGGCGCCAAGTCCGGTGTCACCCGTTTCCCGCCGGTGCTGCACATCACCAGCAGCAAGCCGCAGGGCGACAGCGTGGTGGCCACCGCCCAAGAATTGCCCGACCGCAACGCGGCCGAGGCGATGCAGGGTGCACGGGTGTTCATTGCCCGGTCCAGTTTTCCGACCGCCGGCAACGGCGAGTACTACTGGATCGACCTGATCGGCCTGGATGTGCTCAACCGCCAGGCGCAAGCTTTGGGTGTGGTCATCGGCTTGATCGACACCGGTGCGCACAGCGTGCTGCGGGTGCGCCGGCCGGGTGCCGCGCCGGATGCGTCGCTCGAAGACAGTGAGCGGCTGATCCCGTTTGTCGCCGCCTTCATCGACGACGTCAGCCTGACGGACCGGCGCATCACCGTCGACTGGGGCCTGGACTACTGACCGCGGTGGCGATGCGCTTCGACGTCATCACGCTGTTTCCTGACCTGTTTGGCCCGCACCTGTCGCAGGGCATCACCCGGCGGGCGTTCGAGTCGCGCCTGGTCGATGTGCGGCTGTGGCCGCTGCGCGACTTTGCCGAGGACACCTACCGGCGGGTCGACGACCGGCCCTATGGCGGCGGGCCGGGCATGGTGATGCTGGCTGAGCCGCTGGAGCGGGCGCTGGCCGCCGCGCGCGCCGACCGCCGCCAAGCTGCCCCGCCCGATGCCGTAACGTTGGCTGACGGCGGATCCGCATCCGCGAGCGTCGCGGTGCCGGTCATCCACTTCAGCCCGACCGGCCTGCCGCTGACGCAGACGCTGGTGCGCCAGATCGCCGAAGGTGAGGGCGCCGTGCTGCTGTGCGGCCGCTACGAGGGCATCGACCAGCGCTTCATCGACCGCCACGTCACGCTGGAAATCAGCCTGGGTGATTTTGTGCTGTCGGGCGGGGAATTGCCGGCGCTGGTGCTGCTGGATGCGGTGGCCCGGCTGCAACCCGGTGTGCTGACACCCGAGTCGCACCAGCAGGACAGTTTTTCAGCCGACGGCCTGCTCGATTGCCCGCACTACAGCCGGCCCGAGGTGCTGGTCACGCCCGAAGGGCTGCTGCCGGTACCGCCGACGCTGCTGAGTGGCCACCACGCGCAAATCAGCCGCTGGCGCCGCGATGAGTCGTTGCGGCTGACGGCAGCACGCCGGCCTGACCTGATTGCCGCTGCGCGCGCTGCGGGGCGGCTGTCGGCGCTGGACGAAAAGACGCTGCAAGGCTGGCTAGCACCGGCTCAAGCGAAAAGCAAGCTATAATCAAAGGCTTTTCGATCCTCTGCCGGGCCAGTTTCGAGCGCCGCCATGATCGCACCAGGAGAAACCCAGTGGACATGATCCGCATCCTCGAGCAAGAAGAAATTGCTCGTCTGAACAAGACCATCCCAACCTTCGCCCCGGGCGACACGGTGATCGTCAGCGTGAACGTCGTCGAAGGCACGCGCAAGCGGCTGCAGGCCTATGAAGGTGTCGTGATTGCCAAGCGCAACCGCAGCCTGAACAGCAGCTTCATCGTGCGCAAGATCTCCAACGGTGAAGGCGTTGAGCGCACGTTTCAGCTCTACAGCCCGCTGATCGCGTCGATCGAAGTCAAGCGCCGCGGCGATGTGCGCCGCGCCAAGCTGTACTACCTGCGTGAACGCTCAGGCAAGTCAGCACGTATTAAAGAGAAGCTCGGCTGAGCAAAGCTCAGCCCGGCGCGCAAGCGCCGCATCGTGCGAAGCACGATGAAGAGCGGACGCGGCGTTAGCCGCAAAAGCTGGGCTGAGCGCAGCGCAGCCAGCGCGGTACGCGCGTCGGCGTGCGCAGCACGACGGGCAACGTACGCGGCGCCAGCCGCAGAAGCTCGGCTAAGCAAAGCTCAGCCCGGCGCGAAAGCGCCGCATCGCGCGCAGCGCGATGAAGAGCGGACGAGGCGACGCGGCGTCAGCCGCACGCCTCAGAAGCGGGGCAGTTGGCATGCTGAAGACTGCGTTTCAAAGCCGCCCTCGGGCGGCTTTTTCAATCCCTCCTCAGAATCCACTCTGATGACCCCTTCACCCCCCCGCATCGTCGACCCCCAGGCCATCCCCGTGATTGGCACCGACGCGCACCTGCCGCCGGTGCCCGCCGATCGCCTGCAGCCCGACGCCCTGCGCCGCCGTTTTGCCGATCCATCGGTCTGGACACCGAACATTGCCGGTGATGGCCAGCGCTTCAACCCCGAGGGTGCGCCGGTGGCTGCGTCGGTGCTGGTGCCGCTGGTGATGCGCGCCGACGGGCTGCATGTGTTGCTGACCCGGCGTACCGCGCACCTGCGCGACCACGCCGGGCAGATCAGCTTTCCAGGGGGGCGGGCCGAACTCGACGATGTCGACGCGGTGGCCACCGCGCTGCGCGAGACCGAGGAAGAAGTCGGCCTGGACCGCAGCCACATCGAGATCATCGGCGCGCTGCCGGTCTACCACACTGTCACCAGCTATGCGGTGACACCGGTGGTGGCGCTGGTGGAGCCCGGCTTCACGCTGACACTCGATGCGTTCGAGGTGGACCAGGCCTTCGAGGTGCCGCTGCACTTCTTGATGACGCCGGCCAACCACCGCCGGCACAGCATCCTGTTGGGCGGTCAGCAACGGCAGTTCCTGTCGATGCCCTGGCCGCAAACGCAGCCGTTGCCAGGGGCTGAGGCGCCGTTTTTCATCTGGGGCGCGACAGCCGCGATGTTGCGCAACCTCTATCACTTTCTGGCCCTCGAATGAGCGCGGCTGCTGGGTATGATGGTTGCCGATGAGTTTCTTCGCCGTCCTGTTTGCCCTGATCATCGAGCAGTTCAAACCACTGCCGCGTGACAACTGGGTGCACCACACCTTGGTGGCCTGGGTCGATTGGACCGGCCGCAACTTCGACGCTGGCCGCGAGCGCCACGCCTGGGTGGTCTGGGGCGTGTCGGTCGGCGCGCCCGGGTTGCTGCTGGCCGGGCTGTACCTGGCGGTGCACCACTGGAGCGTGCTGCTGGCGCTGGCGTTCAACATCGGCGTGCTCTACCTGACGCTCGGGTTCCGCCAGTTCAGCCACTACTACACCGACATCCGCGACGCGCTGGAGCGGGGCGACGAGGTCGAAGCCCGCCGCCTGCTGGCCGAGTGGCGCCACCTGGACGCCAGTGAGTTGCCGCGCACCGAGTTGCTGCGCCACGTGATCGAGCATTCGCTGCTGGCCGCGCACCGCCATGTGTTTGGCGTGTTTTTCTGGTTTGTGCTGCTGTGCTCGCTGGGCCTGGGGCCGCTGGGCGCGGTGATGTACCGCATGGCTGAATTTGCCGCCCGCTACTGGAGCTTTCCCAGCAAGTCCCTGGGGGTGCCGGCCAACCCGCGGTTGATGGGTGTCTCGCGCCTGATGTTCGGCCTGATCGACTTCCTGCCGTCGCGCCTGACCGCGTTTGGTTTTGCGGTGGTGGGCAACTTCGAAGAGGCAATCAATGCCTGGCGGCGAGATGCGGTGCTCTGGAAGTACCCCAACGAGGGCGTGATCCTGGCCTCAGCCGCCGGTGCGGTGGGTGTGCAGCTGGGTGGCAGCGCCGCGCCCGGTGTCACGCCCGACCGCACCCGCGGTTTCGAGGCCGGCCCGACCGAGGACGTGGCGGCCGAGGGCTCGACCGGTGGCGATCCGCCCCAGCTGGGCCATTTGCGCAGCGTGGTCGGCCTGGTCTGGCGGTCGGTGGTGCTGTGGATGCTGCTGGTGGCGTTGCTGACACTGGCCAACTTGGTCGGTTAGCCGCCGCCGGGTGCAGCGCCGGGCGGTGGGGCCACTGCGCCCAAGTTCACCATTTGGTGGCTGACAGCTCTGCGTGCAACTCGGTGTAGATGCGGTAGCGCGACGGGCTGATCAGCGCTGCCGCCAGTGCGTCCCGCACGCCGCAGCCCGGCTCGTGCAGATGGCTGCAGTTGTAGAACCGGCAGGCCTGCGCATGGTCACGGATGTCGGACATCAGCCGCGCCAGGTCGGTGGCCTGCAACTGGCGCAGGCCAAATTCCTGAAAGCCGGGTGAGTCAATCAGCGCGCTGCGGCGGGCGTCGTCCAGCCAATACCAGGTGGTGCTGGTCGTGGTGTGGCGGCCGGCGTTGAGCGCGATCGAGATCTCGCCCACCTGGGCTGCGGCGGCCGGCACCATCAGGTTGATCAAGGTGCTTTTGCCCATGCCGCTGGGCCCCAGCACCAATGTGGCTCGACCGTCCAGCATCGGCCCCAGCAGCGCGCGGGCCTCGTCCGGCCGGCTCTTGAGCGACAGCTCATGCACCGGCACCCCCATGGCGCGGTAGGGCGCCAGCCGGTCCCGCGCAGCCGCCAGCGTCGGCAGGTCGGTCTTGTTGAGCACGATCTGCGTCGGGATGCCGGCGCGCTCGGCCGCGATCAGCGCCCGCGCCAGCTGCGTCTCGGCGTACATCGGCTCTACCGCCACCAGCACCAGCAGCTGGTCGATGTTGGCGGCAAAGGATTTGGTCTTCCACTCGTCCTGGCGGAACAGCAGGTTGCGGCGCTCGGCCACCCGCTCGATCACGCCGGCGTCCCCAGCAATCTGCCAGTGCACCCGATCACCCACCACCACGTCGCTCTTCTTGCCGCGGGTGTGGCACAGCACGCGGCGGCCGTCGGCCGTCTCGACCATCGCCTGCCGGCCATGCGCTGCCACCACACGGCCGTTGCCGGCCAGGTCATGGGCGTGGGTGTCGCTCATCCGGCCGCGCCAGCCTGCAGCGCCGCCAGGCGCTCGGTCGTGGGCGGATGCGAGTAGTAGAACCGCACGTACAGCGGGTCGGGGGTCAGCGTGGCGGCGTTGTCCTGGTGCAGCTTGAGCAGTGCGCTGGACAGGTCGGCGGCGCTGGACTGGGCACGGGCGTAGGCGTCGGCCTGGAACTCATGCTTGCGCGACAGCTGCGCCATCAGCGGCGAGATGAAAAACCCGAACACCGGCAGCGCCGTCATGAACAGGATCAGCGCCAGCGCATCGTTGGGGGCCGCGATGTTGGGCCGCACGCCCAAGCCGAGGTAGAACCCGGTCTGGCTCGCCAGCCAGCCCAGCAGCGCCAGGCCAGCCAGGCTCATTGCAAACATCATCACCAGCCGCTGCGTGACGTGGCGGTGCTTGAAATGCCCCAGCTCATGCGCCAGCACCGCCTCGACCTCGCCGGGCGACAGCTTGCTGAGCAGGGTGTCGAAAAACACCACCCGCTTGGACGCACCCAGGCCGGTGAAGTAGGCGTTGCCATGGGCCGAGCGCTTGCTGCCGTCCATCACGAACAGGCCCTTGGCGGCAAAACCGCAGCGCTGCATCAACGACTGCACCCGGACCTTGAGCGCCTCATCGGCCAGCGGCTCGAATTTGTTGAACAGCGGCGCGATCACGGTCGGGTACAGCACCATGATCAACAGGTTGAACGCGGCCCACATGCCCCAGGCCCAGAGCCACCACCACGCGCCGGCAGCACCCATGATCCACAGCACCGCAGCCGCCAGCGGCAGGCCGATAACTGCGCCCACCGCCAGGCCCTTGACCATGTCGGCGAGGTAGAGCCGCCAGGTGTTGCGGTTGAAGCCGAACTGGGCCTCGATGCGGAACGTGCTGTACAGCTCAAACGGCAGGTCCAGCAGGCCGCCGATCAATGCAAACGCGGCCAACAGGCACAGCTGGTAGGCCAGGTTGCCAAACTGGGGCTGCACGGCGTCGCGCACGACGGTATTGAGTGCATCCAGGCCACCCAGCAGGGTCCAGCCCAGCAGCACGGCGCTGCCAAACGCCGACGAAAACAGGCCGAAGCGGCCTTTGGCCAGGGTGTAGTCGGCGGCGCGCTGGTGGGCTTGCAGGCTGACGTCACTGGCAAATGCAGCCGGCACCTGGTTGCGGTGCAACGCGACATGCCGCATCTGGCGAGTCGCTAGCCAGAACTTGACCGACAGCGACAGCACCAGAGCGGCGGCAAACAACAGGGTGAGCGGGGTGGCAGACATGACCGGAAGTGTAGGCGGCGCGCTGCGACAATCTGGCCATGAACCCGACCGACACCCCCGCGGCCGCCGCGGCGCCCACCGCATTGAGCTGCAGCGACCAGAACCTGGTCTGGATCGACCTGGAGATGACCGGACTGTCGCCGTTCACCGACCGCATCATCGAGATCGCGGTGGTGGTGACCGACGCCCACCTGACCCAGCGGGTCGAAGGTCCGGTGTTTGCCATCCACCAGAGCGATGCGGTGCTGGACGGCATGGACAAGTGGAATACCGGCACGCACGGCCGCAGCGGCCTGACCGACCGGGTGCGGGCGTCCACGGTGGATGAAGCCAGCGCGCAGGCCCAGGTGATCGAGTGGCTCAAGGCCTATGTGCCCAAGGGCAAGAGCCCGATGTGCGGCAACTCGATCTGCCAGGACCGGCGCTTTCTGGCCAAGGACATGCCGCTGCTGGAGGACTTTTTCCACTACCGCAACCTCGATGTCAGCACCTTGAAGGAACTGGCCAAGCGCTGGAAACCGGCCGCGCTGGAGGGCTTCAAGAAGGCCCAGGCCCACACGGCGCTGGCCGATATCCACGAGTCGATCGATGAGTTGATGCACTACCGTCAGCATTTGCTGGCGGTTTGACGCACTACCGTCAGCATGTGCTGGCGGTTTGACGCATTACCGTCAGCATGTGCTGGCGGTTTGACGCACTACCGGCAGCAATTGCTGCCGGTTTGCGATCGGCCAAGCCTCAGGTTGGGTTGGCGCGGGCCGCCGCAGCAGCCGTGGCCTGACGCCGCCGCGGGCTGTCGTCGCGTTCAACACGCGGCGTGCTGCGGCTGCGGCACAGTTGCCGCCAGGCCTGCAGCAGCGCCTGCGCCTCGGCGTCGGGCTGCGGTTTGAGCTTGCGGTACTCGGCGCAATCACTGGTGCGAGCCATCAACCGGTGGTTGATCAACTCGCGGCGCAGCGTGACGTGGTCGCCAAACGCGTTGGCCGCCTTGAGCACCTCGTTGACCTCGCGCTCGGTGTAGACACGCCGGCCATCAAACAGGGTCCAGAGCACCCACATCGCCAGCGTCTGCACGCTGTACTTGGCGGGCCAGCGCAGCAGCCGGCCCCGGCTGTCGAACTGCATCAGCGCCTTGCGGGCGTTGTCGCTGAGGCGGGCGGGCGCCGGCCGGTCTTCGGCCGCCAGTGGCGGTTCGGGCAATTCCTGGATCAGGGCCTCTGCGGACTGCAGCGGCTTGGCCTGCCGATCATCCAGCGCTACGGCCAGCGGCGGGCCGGCGCTGGCGGCTTGCAGGCTCTGCAGGTTGCGGTGGCCCAGCGCACGGGCCATCAGGTTGAGCAACTCGACATGACCGGGCGGCGGGCTGCCGGCGGCATGGCGGGACTTGAGGGACTGGCCCAGGGCACGCGCAAATTGCGACGCATCGGGCACGGTCAAACACAGCGGCAAACGGCTCATGGCCAGTTTCTCCACACGCACGACACCACCCTTGAGGGGCGCTGGGGGTTGCCGACTTCCAGCCAGGTCGCACGCAAGAGGCGGCAAAGGCTGTGGGGACGCTCGATGATCGAGGGCAGATTTAGCACGCGAGGGTTCGCGCGGCAACGCCTGGGTGAACTGCCGACCGATCTTGTAGTTTAACAAGGGCGGCGGGCGGCGCGCGGCGCTTGAATGTGCCGGGTGCCAGTGGCCGACCCACCCGGCCAGCCGCATGGTGCATGATGCGCGGCACCCGCAGCCAACCCCGGATCCTCCGCGCCATACCGCCATGCCGATGGTCTCCACCCTGCCCACTGTCGCCCCGCTCAATGCTGGCGCGCCCCGCAGCACCCAGCCGGCCATCAGCTGCGTGGTGCCGGCTTACAACGAAGCGGCCAACCTGGGGCCGCTGCTCGACGCGCTGACGTCCACATTGCGTGCCTTGTCGCCGCACTGGGAGGTGATCGTGGTGGACGATGGCAGCAGCGACGCCACCGGGCTGGCGATGCTGCCCTGGCTGCAGCGGCCGGGCGTGCGGTTCTTGCAGTTGTCGCGCAATTTTGGCAAGGAGGCGGCGCTGACGGCCGGCATCGACCATGCGCTGGGTGACGTGGTGGTGCTGATCGACGCCGACCTGCAGCACCCGCCGGCCATGATTGGCGCGATGATCGACGCCTGGCGGGGTGGTGCCGACATGGTGTGCACCGCACGCGCTTCGCGCTCGGATGAGTCGTGGCGAAAACGGCTGGGTACCTGGCTGTTTTACCGGCTGGTCAACACCGGCTCGGCCACGCCGATCCCGGTCGACGCGGGGGATTTCAGGCTGATGGACCGGCGGGTGGTCGAGGCCTTGAAGTCCTTGCCCGAGCGCAACCGCTTCATGAAGGGCCTGTACGCCTGGGTCGGCTTCAACACCGTCGTGCTGCCCTACACACCCGCGCCGCGTCACGCCGGCAAGAGCAGTTTTTCGATGCGCCGGTTGTCCCGGCTGGCGTTTACCGGCGTCACTGCCTTCACCAACGCGCCGCTGCGGCTGTGGAGCGCGCTGGGCGGCATCATCGCGTTGGCCTCGCTGATGTTTGCGCTATATATCGTGTGCGAACACTTTCTCCTCGGCCATGGTGTGCCCGGTTGGGCCACGCTGGTGACCGGGATCGCGTTTTCAATCGGCGTGCAATTGCTGTCG
>JBKJKU010000354.1:0-18032 GCA_046597355.1 Aquabacterium sp. | reverse complement strand
GGGCCACACCGGCGGCGCGGTAGGCGTCGTTGAGCGGCGCCACGGCGCCGTGCACCACGATCGGCCCGATGCTGGCGTCCAGCCCAGCCAGCACCCGCTGCACCTTGCCAAAACTGTAGGCCAGCAGCAGGCTGGGCCGGCCGGCCGCGGCGTTGGCGCGCCACCAGGTGTTGATGTCGGCAAACACCTCGGCCTGTGTCGTCCAGCGGTAGATGGGCAAGCCGAAGGTGGATTCGGTGATGAAACAGTCGCAGCGCACCGGCTCGAAGGGTTCGCAGGTCGGGTTGCGCTCATCGAACGCGCTGAGGTAGTAGTCACCCGAGGCCACCCAGACCCGGCCCGCGTGCGCCAGCCGCACCTGGGCCGAGCCCAGCACATGACCGGCCGGGTGCAGGCTGATGCGCACGCCGTTGTGCACCACCTCCTCGCCGTAAGCCAGGCCTTGCAGCGCCAGCGACGCCCCCAGCCGGCTGCGCAACACGCCGCCGCTGATGGCGGTGGCCAGCACATGGCCGTGGCCAGCGCGGGCGTGGTCGGCATGGGCGTGGGTGATGACCGCGCGCGGCACTGGCCGCCAGGGGTCGATGTAGAAATCACCGGGCGGGCAGTACAGGCCGCTCGGCTGCTGGATGACAAGGTCTTGCACGGTGATCGGGCAACAGCAATCGGGTCGGGGTGTCAATATTTGCCGGTGATACCGGCCAGGCGCAGAAACCAGTACGCCGCCGTGGCCACAAAGCTGCGGCGCAGCGCAGGCCACCAGCCGTGGGCTGCGCCGGCACGCAGCACCTCATGCGACACCACGATCGCGGCATCAATGCGCCGCGCCAGATCGGCGGCAAACGGCGCGTCGTGCACGATCAGGTTGGCCTCCAGGTTCAGCAGCAGCGACAGCGGGTCGATATTGCTGCTGCCCACGGTGGCCCAGGCGCCGTCGATCACCGCCACCTTGGCATGCAAAAAGGCAGGTGTGTACTCAAACACCCGCACCCCGCTGCGCAGCATCTCGTCATACAGCACCTGCGCGGCCAGCGCCGCAAACCGGTAGTCGGCCTTGCCCTGCAGCAGCAGGCGCACCCGCACGCCGCGCTGCGCGGCACGGCGCAGTGCCCGCCGGAACAACCGGCCCGGGTAGAAGTACGGGCAGATCAGGTCGACCCGGTCGCTGGCCCGGCTGATGGCTTCGACATAGGCATGTTCGATGCTGCGGCGTCGCCGCAGGTTGTCACGCACCAAGAAAGCCACCCGTACCGGCGCCAGTACGGCGGGCGCGGCATCGCCGGTCCCCGGCTCTGGCGACACCCGCAAGCGCGCCAGCACCCGGCGGGCACGCGCCAACGGCTCAGCACCGCGGGCGAGTTGAAGCACCTCCTCGCGCCAGTCGGCGCCCAGCGCCGCACGGCTCCACATCGCGCGGGCGGTTTGCTCCATCAGCTCCGCCGCTGGCCCGAACAGCCGCACCGCAAAGTCCAGCCGGGGCGCGTCGGACCAGCCGTGGTTGAGGTCGTTGCGGTCGTCGATGATGTTGATGCCGCCGACAAAGCCGAGCTCGCCGTCGACCACGCAGAGCTTGTGGTGCATGCGCCGCAACTGGCCCGGCTGCAACAGCCGCCACCAGCGGTCCACCGGCCGAAACACCGCCAAATTGACCCTGGCGCCTGACATCCACTCGCGCAGGCGGGGCAGCGTGGACTTGCTGCCGAAGCCGTCGACCACCACACCCACCCAGACGCCGCGCCGCGCCGCGTCGGCCAGGGCCAGCGCCACGCGGTGGGCGGCAGGGTCGTCGTGGAAGATGTAGGTCGCCACCCAGACCTGGTGGCGCGCCGCGGCAATCGCCGCACACATGGCCGGAAACAGCTCATCGCCGCCGGCCTGGAGTACCACCGCATTGCCGCCGGTCAGCTGCGACGCCAACTCTGCTGGAGGCTGTGAATCAGACGCGGGGGGCGGCGTCATCGGGCACTGAGCCGGCGGTTGCAGGTCAATCGAGCTGCAGCTCGACCACCAGCGGCAGGTGGTCGGACATGCGGGACCAGCCACTGTTGCGCGGCACGCTGGCCGACACGCAGGCCATGCCGCGGGTGTAGACCCGGTCCATCGCAAACAACGGCACCGACGACGGAAACGTGCGCTGCGCGCGTTCGGGTCCGGCGCTGGCGCGCTGCAGGTCGATCTCGCGCATCGGGCCATCGAGCTTCTCGCCCCAGTCGTTGAAATCACCCGCCACCAGCAGCGGCGCATCCGGCGGCACCTCGGCGGCGATGAACTCGGCCAGGCGCTCGACCTGGCGCACCCGGCTGGCATGGATCAAGCCGAAGTGCGCCACCACCGCATGCACCTCCACGCCCTGCCACAGCACCGGCACATGCAGCAGGCCCCGTTGCTCGAACCGGTGATCCGACACATCGTGGTGGCCCACATCGCCGATCGGCCAGCGCGACAGCAGCGCATTGCCGTGCTCACCGTGGCGCGTGACCGCATTGGTGCGGTAGGCCACCTCATAGCCTTCGGGCGCCAGATAATCGGCCTGGCCGCCTTCGGGCCAGCCCAGCAGCGTGCGCTGGAAGTGCAGCGCCTCGCGCTGGTGGAACAGGCGCACCTCCTGCAGGCAGACCAGATCGGCGTCCAGCGCCTCGATGCCCAGGCCCAGGTTGTGGATCTCCAACCGCTTGCGCGGCCCCAGGCCCCGCACACCCTTGTGGATGTTGTAGGTGGCCACACGCAGGGTCTGGCTGCTGTGCTGGGTGACCGGGTGACCGGGTTGCGGCAGGCGTGACGGGCCAAAAGCGGGTTTGCGCATGGTGGGCTCGATCAGGCGATCATCCGGGGCAGGTGCAGCAGCGCCTCGGCATTGCTGGGTGAAAAGCAGCGGTCAGCCGCCTCGCGCCAGGGCAGCCAGGCGTGCTGCAGGTGCTCACGCGGGCTCAAGGTCACTGGCGTACCCGCTGGCACACACAGACCGAACACATGCTCGGTGTTTTGCGTCACGCCGGGTGCGTAGCGGTGGCGCCAGACCGGGTAGATCTCGTAGACATTGCGCAAGCCCCAGTCGTGCAGCGCCGAATGGGGCACACCCGGTGCCAGCCCGGACGGGCTGACCTTGATGCCGGTTTCCTCGGCCACCTCGCGGATGCAGGTCTCGATCAGCGGCTCATCGGCAAAGTCCTTGCTGCCGGTCACGCTTTGCCAGAAGCCAGGCTGGTCAGCGCGCTCGATCAGCAGCACGTCGAGCGCGGGGGTATAGATCACCACCAGCACGCTCTCGGGGATCTTGAAAGGCCGTGCCGACGCGGTCATGGCCGTGCCCTGCGCTGGCGCACCGCAGCGGCCAAGCCGTGCAGCAGCGGCACGGTGTCGGTCCAGGCGATGCAGGCGTCGGTGATCGACACGCCTGGCTGCAGTGGCACGCCGTCTTGCAGGTCCTGCCGACCTTCGTGCAAATGGCTTTCAACCATCAGCCCGATGATGCGGTGCTCACCGTCAGCCAGTTGCCCGGCAACGTCAGCGGCCACGGCGATCTGGCGGCGGTGCTGCTTGGCCGAGTTGGCGTGTGAGCAGTCCACCATCACCTGCTCTCGCAGGCCGGCTTTCTTCAAGCTGGCGCACGCTGCCGACACATGCGCAGCGTCGTAGTTGGGCGTCTTGCCACCGCGCAGGATGACGTGGCCGTCAGCGTTGCCGCGGGTCTCGAAGATTGCCGCAACGCCCATCTTGGTCATGCCCATGAAGGCATGCGGCGCCGCAGCCGAGACCAGCGCGTCGGCGGCCACCTGCACCCCGCCGTCGGTGCCGTTCTTGAAGCCCACCGGACACGACAGCCCCGAGGCGAGCTGGCGGTGGCTGGGGCTTTCGGTGGTGCGTGCGCCGATCGCGCCCCAGGCGATCAGGTCGCTCTGGTACTGCGGGCTGAGCAGGTCGAGAAACTCGGTGCCAGCGGGCAGGCCCAGCGCGTTGATCTCCAAAAGCAGCTCACGCGCCCGGCGCAGGCCCTCGTTGATGCGGAAGCTGCCGTCCAGCCGGGGGTCGTTGATGTACCCCTTCCAGCCGACGGTGGTGCGGGGTTTTTCGAAATACACCCGCATCACGACGATCAGCTCACCCGCCAGCGCATCCGCCACGGGCTTGAGCAGCCGGGCGTACTGCATCGCCTGGTCGTGGTCGTGCACCGAGCACGGGCCGACCACCACCAGCAGCCGGTCGTCCCGGCCGCGCAAGACGGCACCGATGGCGTCGCGGGTGGCCTCGACCAGCGCCTCGATCGCCGCGGTGACGGGCAGTTCTTCGAGCAGCACGGCGGGCGAGACCAGCGCCCGCACCGCCTTGATCCGGGTGTCGTCGATACGGGTGGTGTCCAGGGTGGCTTCTGTCATGTCATCCAGTCGACCGGGTTCACGGTCGTAGCGGGGTGGGTCAATCGGGTTCATACGGCGGCTCTGCTCAGGTCAACGCTCACCGATGCGATCACGCAGCCAGGCGGCAAAGGTGGCCTCATCAATCTCACCGGACGCCAACCCGAACAGCGCCACCGTGGCCTCGGCCTGCGACGCCGTAAGCCGGTAGCCGTTGAGACCGAGAAACAGGCCTACCGACAGAAAGGCTGCCCGCTTGTTGCCATCGACAAAAGGGTGGTTTTGCGCCAGACCCGATGCATAGCTGGCGGCCAGGCTCGCCAGATCGGGCTGGCCGCAGGCCAACAGGTTCAAGGGCCGGGCAAGCGCCGAACCGAGAAGCCCTGCGTCGCGCAAGCCTGAGGCGCCGCCATGCATGGCCAGGCTCTCGTCGTGCAGCAATTCCAGCAGGCGACGGTCTATCCAGCGCCAGCTCATTTGGCCAAGGCTCGAAACGTGTCGCGGTACTCACGCATGAACTCACGCCCCACTTCAAGCTGCTGCTCGAAATGGGGGTCCAGCGGGGTTAGCGCCAAGCCGTCAGGCGTCTCAGTGACGTAGACCGTGTCGCCTTTTTCCAGCTTCAGCCTGGCCAGCACCTCCTTGGGCAGGATGACGCCCACCGAATTGCCGATCTGGGTGAGTTTGAGTGCGTGCATGAGAGGCTCCAGCGAAGTTATAACGGATGTTATACCTCGGTGGCACACAGCACAACCGGGCGTCCGCTTTGGCCCCGCAAGCTGCCATCAGGTCGCTTTCGGTCAAGTAAAGCTCGGAGGGTGAGAGTTTTCGTAGCGAGCAGTCGTCAGGCTAGGCGGACAGAGCGCAGGAACCGGAACGTACTTCAAGTACGTGAGGATTCCGAGCATCTGTCCAACGACGCATGGCGGCTGCGCAGTAGAAAACTCTCGCCCTCTCAGGCGGTCACGCCACCCGGGTTGCGCAGCCGAATATGCAACTCACGCAGCTGCGCTTCGTCCACCAGGCTGGGGGCACCGGTCAGCAGGCACTGGGCGCGCTGGGTCTTGGGGAAGGCGATCACGTCGCGGATCGACTCGGCCTTGGTCATCAGCGTGGCGATGCGGTCAAGACCAAAGGCCAGACCGCCGTGCGGCGGCGCGCCGTACTTCAGCGCATCCAGCAAGAAGCCGAACTTGAGCTGCTGCTCTTCGGGCGTGATATTGAGCGCGGCAAACACCTTGGCCTGCACATCGGCGCGGTGGATACGCACCGAGCCGCCGCCGATCTCCCAGCCGTTGAGCACCATGTCGTAGGCCTTGGAGATGCAAGCGCCCGGGTCGGTGTCCATCAGGTTCTCGTGGCCGTCCTTGGGCGCGGTGAACGGGTGGTGCACCGCGTTCCAGCGGCCGGCCGCCTCGTCGTGCTCGAACATCGGGAAGTCGACCACCCACATCGGCGCCCAGACGTCGTCAAACAGGCCGTGCTCGCGGCCGAACTCGCTGTGGCCGATCTTGACGCGCAGCGCGCCCAGCGCGTCGTTGACCACCTTGGTCTTGTCGGCGCCAAAAAAGATCAGGTCGCCATTGCAGGCGCCGGTGCGGGCGATGATCTCGGCCACCGCGCCGTCGTGCAGGTTCTTGACGATGGGCGATTGCAGGCCGTCCCGGCCTTTGCCCGCGTCATTGACCTTGATCCAGGCCAGACCGCGCGCGCCGTAGATCTTGACAAACTCGGTGTACGCATCGATCTCGCCGCGGCTCATCTCGGCCCCACCCGGTATGCGCAAGGCCGCCACCCGGCCGCCCTTGCTGGTGGCGGGCACGCTGAAGACCTTGAAGTCGACATCGCGCATCACGTCGGTCAGCTCGGTGAATTCAAGCTTGACGCGCAGGTCGGGCTTGTCCGAGCCGTAGCGGTGCATCGCCTCGGCGTAGGTCATCTCGACATAGACCGGCAGCTCCACCCCCATCGTCTTGCGGAAGACGGTGCGGATCATCGCCTCGGTGATGGCGCGGATCTCCTCCTCGCCCAGGAACGAGGTCTCGATGTCGATCTGGGTGAACTCGGGCTGGCGGTCGGCACGCAGGTCTTCGTCGCGGAAGCACTTGACGATCTGGTAGTAGCGGTCAAACCCCGCCACCATCAGCAGTTGCTTGAACAGCTGGGGCGATTGCGGCAGCGCGAAGAACGCACCGTCATGCACCCGGCTGGGCACCAGGTAATCGCGTGCGCCCTCGGGCGTGCTCTTGGTCAGCATCGGGGTTTCGATGTCGATGAAGCCCTGCTCGTCCAGGAACTTGCGCACCTCGATCGCCACGCGGTAGCGCAGGATCAGGTTTTTCTGCATCGCCGGACGGCGCAGGTCGAGCACCCGGTGCGTCAGGCGCGTGGTCTCGCTCAGGTTGTCGTCGTCCATCTGGAACGCCGGCGTCACGCTGGGGTTCAGCACTTCAAGTTCCAGCGCCAGCACCTCGATCTTGCCGGACACCAGGTTGGCGTTTTCGGTGCCGGCTGGGCGCGCCCGTACCTTGCCCACCACCTTCAGGCAATATTCACCGCGCACGTCTTCGGCCACGGCAAACATCTCGGCGCGGTCGGGGTCGCAGACGATCTGCACCAGGCCTTCACGGTCGCGCAGGTCGATGAAGATCACGCCGCCGTGGTCGCGCCGGCGGTGCGCCCAGCCCATCAAGGTAACGGTCTGGCCCATCAGTGCTTCACTGACCAGGCCGCAGTAGGTGGTTCTCATGGCATTGCTCCAGACTTGTTGGGTTTGCGGTGCCGCGGCGGTGGCGCGCAGCGCACTCACACGGTGGCGAGGTACGGGCTGTGTTGCAAGCCCTCAGGACCGGGCGCTGCGGCCAGCAGCACCAGGCCCCGTCAATTTCGGCTGGGAGCCGGTCTTGCCACCAGCGGGGCCGGCGGGGCCGGCGGCGGCGGCACCACCACGCCCATCGAGATGATGTATTTCAGGGCCTGGTCCACGCTCATCTGCAGCGGCCGCACCTGCGAGCGCGGCATGATCAGGAAAAAGCCCGAAGTCGGGTTGGGCGTGGTCGGCACGTACAGGCTGACATGGTCGCCGTCCAGGTGCGCGGCCACTTCGGCACCCGGCTTGCCGGTGACAAAGGCGATGGTCCAGGAGCCGGCGTGCGGGTACTGCACCAGCACCGCCTCCCGGAACGCATTGCCACTGCTGGAAAACAGCGTGTCCGACACCTGCTTGACCGAACTGTAGATGGCGTTGACGATCGGGATGCGCGACATCAGGCGGTCCCACTGCCGCATCCACCACTGGCCGAAGATGTTGGTCACGAACACGCCACTGAGCAGCACCACCGCCACCATCACCAGCACGCTCAGCCCGGGGATGTGGCGCAGCGACTCGATGGAGGGGTCGGCACCGGCCGGCAGCACGGCCTGGGTGATCGTCAGCAGCCAGGAGAAAATGCCGTCCATCAGCCCGAGCAGCCACAGCAGCACCCAGATCGTTATGGCCAGCGGCAGCCAGACCAGCAGGCCCGCAATGATGTACTTTCTCACGTGATGTGCTCTGTGGGCTGGCGGTCAGTGGCCGGCGCTGGAGCTGCCGGCACCTTGCGAGGCTGGGGCCGGCGCCGGGCTGCCGCTGCGGCCACCGTCGGACGCGGGCGATGAAGCTGCCGAAGGCGCGGGGGTGGTTGCAGGTGCAGATGCGCCCGCCGTACCGGCTGCCGGGGTTGCAGCCGCGTCGGCCGGTTTGGCCTTGTCGCCGCCCTCACCACCCTCAGCCGCAGCAGCGTTGGCCGCCGGTGCAGGGCCACCCTTGAAGTCCGTCGCGTACCATCCCGTGCCCTTGAGCTGGAAGCCTGCCGCTGTGAGTTGCTTGGTGAAGGTTTCGGCGCCGCAGGCTGGGCAGGTGTGCAGCAGCGGGTCGGACATCTTTTGCAAGACGTCCTTCGCATGGCCGCAAGCTGAGCAGCGGTAGGCATAGATCGGCATGGCGAAACCCTTGGCGCAAAACCTTAAATTATAGGCGAGCGCACCGCTTGCAGCGGTCCAGGGGTCTGCCGTTCAGGTACCCACAACGTGGTGGTGCGAGCCGTGATGGTTCTGGACAACCTGCGGCCCCAGCGAGCCGATCACCATGCCGAGCCCCGCCATCACCAGACCGGCCAGTTGCGCCGGAAAGGCCTCGCCCGCCGGCGTGAGCATGAGCAGCAGCCAGGTCAGCACGCCCAGCACGATCGAAAACACCGCGCCTTGGGTGGTCGCCCGCCGCCAGTACAACCCGGCTACCAGCGGCACAAAGGCGCCAACCAGCGTGATCTGGTAGGCGCCCGAGACCATGTCGTAGATCGGCGTGCCCTGCGACGCCACGGCATAGGCACAGACGCAGACCGAAAACACCAGCACCGCAATGCGCATGGTGCGCAGTTCCTGCCGGTCGCTGATGCGGGGGTAGAACTGGCGCCAGATGTTTTCGACAAAAGTGACCGAGGGCGCCAGCAAGGTGGCCGAGGCGGTGCTCTTGAGCGCTGAGAGCAAGGCACCAAAAAAGATCACCTGCATCACAAACGGCATCTGGGTCATCACCAGCGTCGGGATGACCTTTTGCGGATCGTCCTTGATCAGCGCGGCGGCCGTCTCGGGCATGATGATCAGTGCGCTGACTACCAAAAACATCGGCACAAACGCAAACAAGATGTAGCAGACGCCGCCGATCACCGGACCTTTGGTGGCGGCATCGATGTTCTTGGCCGACATCACCCGCTGGAACACGTCTTGCTGCGGTATGGAGCCCAGCATCATCGTCATCGCAGCGGCCAGAAAGAAGCTGATCTGCTTGAAGCTGGGCTCGGGCAGGAACTTGAACAGGTCTTTTTGCGTGGCCAGCGCCAGCACCTTGTCGGCACCGCCCGCCAGGTTGGCGGCAAACACCGCGATGGTCGCCAGGCCCACCACCAGGATGATCATCTGGATGAAGTCGGTCACCGCCACCGACCACATGCCGCCGAACAAGGTGTAGGCCAGGATCGATGCGGTGCCCAGCACCATGCCCATCGGCACGCTGATCGCGCCGTCCGACAGCAGGTTGAAGACGAGGCCCAGTGCGGTGACCTGGGCCGAGACCCAGCCCAGGTAGCTCAGGATGATGATCAGCGAGCACACCACCTCGACGGTGCGGCCGTAGCGCTCGCGGTAATAGTCGCTGATGGTCAGCAACGTCATCTTGTAGAGCTTGGCGGCAAAAAACAGCCCCACCAGAATCAGGCAGGTACCGGCGCCAAACGGGTCTTCGACCACGCCGTTCAGCCCGCCCTGCACAAACTTGGCGGGGATGCCCAGCACCGTCTCCGACCCGAACCAGGTGGCGAAGGTGGTGGTGACGATCATCACCAGCGGCAGATGCCGGCCGGCGATCGCAAAGTCGGTGGTGTTCTTGACGCGCCGAGCAGCCCACAGGCCGATGGCGATCGTGACCAGCAGATAGAAGACGACCAAGGTCAACAACATGGTGGGAGGGCGCTGGGCGCAGGCTTGGGGTTCAGGACATCGGTCGCGCGGCTCAGTGGCCCGGCCAGCGCAGCAGGATTTGCGTGACCAGCACGCCGCCGACAAAACCCACCGCCGCATACAGCAAGGCCTGCAGCAACCGGTTGGTGCGGCGCTGCTCGGCCAGCAGCGCCAGCGTGGCGGCGTCCGGCTGGCGGCCCCGCAACAAGGCCTGGTGCACCAACCGCGGCAACTCGGGCAGCAGTTGCGCGTAGCGGGGCGATTCGTTCTTGAGCCGCTCGACCAGGCCGGTCCAGCCCACCTGGCGCACCATCCAGGTCTCCAGGAACGGCTTGGCGGTGGCCCAGAGGTCGAGCTCAGGGTCGAGTTGGCGGCCCAGACCCTCGATATTGAGCAAGGTTTTTTGCAGCAAAACGAGCTGCGGCTGGATCTCGACGTTGAAGCGGCGCGAGGTCTGGAACAGCCGCATCAGCACCTGGCCGAGCGAGATGTCCTTGAGCGGCCGGTCGAAGTGCGGCTCGCAGACCGCACGGATCGCGCCCTCCAGTGCATCCACCCGGGTGTCGGCCGGCACCCAGCCGCTCTCCACATGCAGTTCGGCCACGCGCTTGTAGTCACGCCGGAAAAACGCCAAGAAGTTCTGCGCCAGGTACTCTTTGTCCCAGTCGGTCAGCGTGCCGACGATGCCGAAGTCCAGCGCGATGTAGCGGCCAAAACTGCGCGGCGCCAGGCTGACCTGGATGTTGCCGGGGTGCATGTCGGCGTGAAAAAACCCGTCGCGAAACACCTGGGTGAAAAAAATCGTCACGCCGTCGCGTGCCAGCTTGGGGATGTCCACCCCGGCATCGCGCAGGCGCTGGATCTGGCTGATCGGCACCCCGGTCATGCGCTCCATCACGAGCACCGTGGGGGTGCAGAAATCCCACACCATTTCGGGCACCAGCACCAGATCCAGGCCTTGCATGTTGCGCCGCAGGTGGGCCGCATTGGCCGCCTCGCGCACCAGGTCGAGCTCGTCGTGCAGGTAGACGTCGAACTCGGCCACCACCTCGCGGGGTTTCAGGCGTTTGCCGTCGGCCCAGGCCCACTCGACCACCCGCGCCAGGCTGTGCAGCAGGTTCAGGTCGTGGTCGATGACCTCCAGCATGCCCGGCCGCAGCACCTTGACCGCCACCTCGCGACCGCTCTTGAGGGTGGCAAAGTGCACCTGCGCGATTGACGCACTGGCCACCGGCACGGTGTCGAACTCGGCAAAGATGTCGGTCAGGCGCTTGCCGAAGGCCTTTTCGACCATCAACACCGCCTGCGCGCCCGGAAACGGCGGCACCCGGTCCTGCAGCAGCGCCAGCTCGTCGGCCACATCCAGCGGCAGCAGGTCGCGCCGGGTGGAGAGCACCTGGCCGAACTTGACAAAGATCGGCCCGAGACGCTCCAGCGCCATGCGCAAGCGGGCGCCGCGCGGTGCGTCCAGCCGGGCGCGGCGGCCGATGGTGGCCACCCGCACCAGCACCCGCACCCAGCCCTGGCGAAAACCCGACAGCGCCACCTCGTCCAGGCCGAAGCGCAGGACTGTGACGCCGATGAAGATCAGCCGGAAGAATTGGCCCATCGCTGGTGCGCCTCAGCGCGTGGGCGCACGCCCGACCACGCTCGACGCACCCTGCATCGCGCCGCGCAGCGCCCGCGCCAGGCCCGAGCCGAGACGGTGCACCTCGTGCGCCACGGTCGGACCGAACAAGCGGTCAAGGTCGTCGGCCACGTCCCAACGCAGGTTCTTGAGCAGCCAGTCGACATCGGCCGCCAGCTGCGCGTCGCCCTCGATGACCAACGCGGGCATCTCGCCGGTCAACACCTTGAAGGCCAACGCGGCCGGGTTGGCGGCGTCCAGCCGCACCCGCAGGTCGGCATCGGCCGGCTCGCGGCACCATTCGACCAGGCCAGCCGGCGTGATGACAAAGGCCAGCGGCGGCGGCGCAGGCAGCAGGCGCGGCAATTGCAGGAGATCAAGCCGCAGCACGCGGCCGACGTGCGGCAGCAGCCGCGCGGTGGCCTGGGGCTCGGCCGCCAGCACGTGGTTGACGACCAGCACCAGCCGGTCCATCAGCGCGGGCGCCAGCAAGGCATTGAGGTTTTGCAGCATTGGACAGATTGTAGGCAGCGCCAGTCACGCGCTGCGCTGCCGGCCGCCCGAAGGGGCCGGAAAACTGAACGAGAATGCCGCACGGCGCTGGGGCCGGGTCGGGCCCTGGGGGATCGGTCAGGACTGGCCTCGCCGAACAACCCCGTTGTCACATCTGCCAGTCATGCTTGCGGCCGGACAGCCCACCGCTTCATCTTGATGTTCGAATCCCGAAGCCATCGCAACTTCAACAGCGCGCCACAGTCGGTCTCGGCCCTGATCGCCACGGTGCTCGAGCCGGCGATCACCGTGTTCGTCTATGTGGTGGCGCTGTGGTGGCAGCGCGAGCCAATGGGCCGTGCCGACCTGACGCTGTGTTTTCTGGTGGTGGCACTGACCTGGCCGGGCATCAACCGGTTTCGGGACCGGCTCAGTTCCGCCGCGGTCGGCATCATGGGCTCGTGGATCACGTTGCTGGCGATCCTGGCCGGCTTTGGCTACGGCACCCGCAGCCTGGACCTGTTCGACCGCGAGGTGATCATGGCCTGGGCGCTTGTCACGCCGGTTTTGCAATTGGTCGCTGTGCGGCTGGGCTTCATGGTGCTGCGTCGCGAGGCCGCCGACAGCCGGACCTGGCGCGGCGCCGTGGTGATCGGTGCAGGTGCGCTGGGCGTGAAGGTGGCCAAGGCGATCGCCTCACGGCCGGTGCAGGGCCTGATCTTTACCGGCTACTTTGATGACCGCACCGACGCCCGGGTGCATGCCGACAGCGCCGGCCACCGGCTGGGCACCTTGCGCGACGCGGCGCACTACATCCGCCAGCATGGCGTGAAAGAGGTCTTCATCACACTGCCGCTGGGTTCGCAGCCGCGCATCATCGAGTTGCTGGAAAACCTGCAGGGCACCACCGCATCGATCTATTTCGTGCCCGATGTGTTCGGCATCAGCATCATCCAGGGCCGGCTGCAGGATTTCAACGGCGTGCCAGTGGTGGGCATTTGCGAGACACCGTTCACCGGCACCAACCGGCTGATCAAGCGGGCCAGCGACCTGGCGCTGGCCAGCCTGATCCTGCTGCTGATCGCGCCGGTGCTGGCCGTGGTGGCGCTCGGCGTGCGCATGAGCTCACCCGGACCGATCATCTTCAAGCAAAAGCGCAACGGGCTGGACGGCGAAGAGATCGTGGTCTACAAGTTCCGCTCGATGACCACCACCGACAACGGCGCGGTGGTCCGGCAAGCGACCAAGGGCGACGCGCGCATCACCCCGTTTGGCGCTTTCATCCGCAAGACCTCGCTGGACGAATTGCCGCAGTTCATCAACGTGCTGCAGGGCAGCATGAGCATCGTCGGGCCGCGGCCGCATGCCGTGGCGCACAACGAGATGTACCGCCAGTTGATCAAGGCGTACATGGTGCGCCACAAGGTCAAACCAGGCATCACCGGCTGGGCCCAGGTCAACGGCCACCGCGGCGAAACCGACACGATCGAGAAAATGCAGGCGCGCGTGGAATACGACCTCGAATATCTGCGCAATTGGTCACTGGGTCTGGACTTGGTGATCATCCTGCGCACGGTCAAATCAATGTGGACAGATGCCAAGGCCTTTTGAGCCCGCTGCGCCAGCCCCAACCCATGTCCTGCCCCAGACACGCCGCCCATGCTGGCCAGCACAAGAAAGCCTACCGATGAAGCCCCATACCCGCCCGGCCCTGCGCCTGACCCTGCTCAGCCTGGCCGCCTGGATGACCGGCACCGCGTTTGCCGAGACCAGCCCCTACTACCTGGGCGTCGTGCAATCGCTGGGCCATGAATCCAACCTGTACCGGATCGGCGACAACCAGACCCTGCCAGCCGGCACCAGCAAGTCCGACAACTTGTCGGCCACATCACTGATCGGCGGCATCGACCAGAACATCGGTCGCCAGCGGGTCTACGGCAGCCTGAATATCAAGGCCAACCGTTACAGCAACAACAAGACCCTGAACAACGAGTCCTACGGCCTGAACCTGGCGGCGGACTGGTCGACGATCGAGCGCTGGTCGGGCACGGTCAGCGTCGCCGCCGACCAGAACCTGGCGCAGTTCAACAACCGCACGGGCAACGGCGGCAGTGTCGAGACCAAGAAAAACACCATCAACACCGCCCAGGCCGACGCCCGGGTGCGGCTGGGCCTGGCAACGCAGTACACGATGGAGGCCACCATCGGCTACCGCCGGGTCGACTATTCGGCGGTCGAATACCAGCGCAGCGAGTTCCAGCAAACCAGTGGATCGCTGGGGGTGCGCTACCGGCCCCGGGCGGCGCTGGACCTGGGCGTGGCGCTGCGCCTGACCCAGGCCACCTACCCCAGGTACGCCTTTGACCAGACCACCCAGACCTGGCAGTCCGACACCCTCAGCCGCCAGGACATCGACCTCACGGCGGTGTGGGTGCCCAACGCCATCAGCACGGTCAACGCCCGCATCAGCCCCACACGCACCCGCTATGACCGCAACACCGTCAGCGATTTTTCGGGCATCACCGGGTCGGTCGACTGGGCCTGGCAGGCCACTGGCAAGACGCGGGTCTACAGCACGGTGTGGCGCGACACCGGCCAAAGCTCGTACGCCACCAGCCTGGGCTTTGGCCAGCCGGGTGTGGTCGACTACAGCCAGATCAGTACGTCAGTCCGGGTCAGGGCCGAGCATGACCTGACCGGCAAGATCTTGGCGACGGCGTCGCTGACCTATGGCCACCGCAGCCTGACCGATACGGTCACGGTCAACAACCTCAACACCAGCCAGCAGACCGCAGGCCAGGACAACACCGCCATGCTGGCGCTGGGCGGCAAATGGCTGGTCACGCGCAGCGCCCAGCTCGGCTGCGACCTGCGCAGCGAACAGCGCAGCACCAGCAACCCCCAGATCTCGGTGCCGCTGCACAGCAATGGCGTCAGTTGCTACGGCCAGATCGTGCTGCAGTGAGGTTGCAGACCATGCCCACCATCTTGCTCACTGGCGCTGCCGGCTACATCGCTTCGCACACCTGGCTGGCGCTGCAGGCGGCCGGATTCCAGGTGGTGGGGGTGGACGATTTCTCCAACAGCTCGCCCGAGGTGCTGAACCGGCTGCAACGGCTGGGCGGGCAGGTGCCCACGTTCGAGCGCGCCAGCGTGGCCGACGCCGACGCGATGGCTGCCATCTTTGCCCGCCATCGCGTCGCCGCGGTGGTGCACTTTGCCGCATTCAAGGCGGTGGGCGAATCGGCGGCGCAGCCGCTGGCCTACTACCGCAACAACATCGGCGGGCTGGTGACCGTTGCCGAGGCGATGCAAGCAGCGGGCTGCAAGCGCTTGGTCTTCAGCAGCAGCGCCACGGTCTATGGCGACCCGCAGCGCCTGCCGATCACCGAGGACTCACCCCTGTCGGCCACCAACCCCTACGGCCAGACCAAGCTGATGGGCGAGACCATCCTGCGCGACCTGGGTGCGGCCGACCCCGGCTGGCAGACCGCCTGCCTGCGCTACTTCAACCCGGTGGGCGCGCACGAAAGCGGCCTGATCGGTGAGGACCCGCGCGGCACGCCCAACAACCTGATGCCTTTTGTGGCGCAGGTGGCCGTGGGCCGGCGGGCGCAGCTCAGTGTTTATGGCAACGACTACGCCACGCCCGACGGCACCGGCGTGCGTGACTACATCCATGTGCTGGACCTGGCCGAAGGCCATGTCGCCGCGCTGCGCCGGCTGCTGGACAGCCCCGGCTCGCTCACCGTCAACCTGGGCACCGGCCGCGGCTACAGCGTGCTGGAGCTGGTGGCGGCCTACGCTGCCGCCAGTGGCCGCCCAGTGCCTTACCAGATCGTCGCGCGCCGGCCCGGCGACGTGGCGGCCTGTTATGCCGACCCGGCGCTGGCCCGCCAGCTGCTGGGCTGGCAGGCCCGGCACGACCTGGACCGCATGTGCACCGACAGCTGGCGCTGGCAGATCAACAATCCCAAAGGTTTCGACGCATGACGCTTCAAGTTCAACCCGTGATCATGGCCGGCGGGTCCGGCACCCGGCTGTGGCCGCTGTCGCGTGCCGGCTACCCCAAGCAGTTTCTGGTGCTGTCGGGCGATCCGGGCAACAAGCACAGCCTGTTCCAGCAGGCGGCCGCACGCCTGCAGGGCCTGGCCACCGACGACATCGGGGTCGCCGCCCCCACCATCGTCGGCAACGAGGAGCACCGCTTCTTGGTGCTGGACCAACTGCGGGAGCTCAAGATCGATCCCGCCGCGGTGCTGCTGGAGCCGGTGGGCCGCAACACCGCACCCGCCGTGACGCTGGCCGCGCTGGCGGCGCTGGACGGCGGCGGCGACCCGGTGCTGGTGATCAACTCGTCGGACCAGACCGTGACCGATGAAGCCGCCTTCACCACCGCGCTGCGCCGCGCGGTGCGGGTGGCGGGCACCGGGGCCATCGCGATCCTGGGCATCACGCCCGACCGGCCGGAAACCGGCTACGGTTACATCCGGGTCCAAGCCGGGTCCGATGCCAGCACGGACACCGGCCCGACCGGAGCACCGCCGGTGGCGCAGTTCATCGAAAAACCCGACCTCGCCACGGCCCAGCGCTACCTGGCTGACGGCGGCTACTTCTGGAACGCCGGCATGTTTGTACTGAAGGCGTCGGTCTGGATGGCCGCACTCGACCGGTTCCGCCCTGATATTGCCGACGCCTGCCGTGCGGCCTGGGCGGCACGCAGCACCGACGCCAAGTTCGTGCGGCCCGGCAAGGCTGAATTTACCGCGGTGCCGAGCGAATCGGTGGACTACGCGGTGATGGAGAAATGCCCCGGCAGCGACATCGACATCCGCATGGTGGCGCTGGACGCCGGCTGGAACGACCTGGGCGCCTGGGAGGCGGTCTGGCAGGTGGCACACAAGGATGCGCACGGCAACGCCAGCGTGGGCGACGTGATCGTCAAGGACTCCACCAACACCCTGGTGCATGCCACCAGCCGGCTGGTCAGCACCGTGGGCCTGGACAACGTGGTGGTGATCGAGACGCCGGACGCGGTGCTGGTGGCCAGCCGCGAGCGCAGCCAGGACGTCAAGCTGATCGTCAACCAGCTCAACGCCCAGCAACGTGGTGAGCAGACCCTGCACCGCAAGGTGCACCGGCCCTGGGGCTGGTACGACAGCATCGACAACGGCCCGCGCCACCAGGTCAAGCGCATCATGGTCAAGCCGGGCGCGTCGCTCAGCCTGCAGATGCACCACCACCGTGCCGAGCACTGGATCGTGGTCAGCGGCACGGCCGAGGTGACCAATGGCGACAAGGTGATTCTGCTGACCGAAAACCAGAGCACCTACATCCCGCTGGGCCAGACCCACCGGCTCGCCAACCCCGGCAAGACGCCGCTCGAGATCATCGAGGTGCAATCGGGCAGCTACCTGGGCGAGGACGACATCGTGCGCTTTGAAGACACCTATGGAAGAAGCTGAGTCATGACGATTCTTGTCACCGGCGGCGCCGGTTTCATCGGCAGCAACTTTGTGCTCGACTGGTTTGCGACCAGCGACGAGCCCGTCGTCAACCTGGACGCGTTGACCTACGCCGGTAACCTGGCCAACCTGGCCAGCCTGGCGGGCGATGCGCGCCACACCTTCGTCAAGGGCGACATCGGCGACCGGGCGCTGCTGGACAGTTTGCTGGCCACGCACCAGCCGCGTGCCGTGCTGCACTTTGCCGCCGAAAGCCATGTCGACCGCAGCATCCACGGCCCTGGCGCGTTCATGAAAACCAACATCGACGGCACGTTCACGCTGCTCGAAGCCACCCGCGGTTATTGGTCCGGCTTGGCGGCAAGCGACAAGGCAGCGTTCCGCTTTCACCATGTCAGCACCGACGAGGTCTACGGCAGCTTGGGCGCCGCCGCGCCCGCCTTCACCGAGACCCATCCCTACGCGCCCAACAGCCCGTACTCGGCCAGCAAGGCCGCCAGCGACCACCTGGTGCGCGCCTGGCACCAGGTGGTCGCTGGCGGCCTTGCTGGCCGAGTACGGGCTGTTGGGCGCGTAGGGATGGGCCTCGGTGAAGGCGGG